>CAZIGZ010000001.1:0-4638 GCA_964538835.1 uncultured Chitinophaga sp.
GCTGCCTGGTCCGTCGTTCCGGCGGATTCGGATTCACATAGATCACATATCGCGTGTGCAGAAGAAATGCCGACAGCACGATTCCCGAAGCCATCAGCGGGATTCCTGCAGAGACTGCTTCGGCATCTGGATGACGTCGAGTCGAAAGCACAACATACGCGAGGCCAATGGCAATTCCTGTGCTCAACAACACCTGAGCAGGTCTGCATCGTCCCATATCCGGAATCACCGTGCGCAAAATCCAGGCCAGGAGCGCCAGTAACGGGACCATCAACAGAGCAGGGCGAGCAGACTGCAGGGTTCCGACATAATCTGCAAGAGCCACTGCAAGCTGATCAGCACTTTGGTCCGCCGAGTGACTGAGAATCAGAACGGCGATCGCCCCCAGAAACCATGACAGCCGCTTCCAGCTTCGATATCCGCCACGATAGTCCACTGCACTGGCAGAACGAACACAAGCGATCAGCCAGCACAGTTGTGCGGCCAGCAAAAGTTCAATTCCCGACAACGCGGCAGGCAGACTGCTGGCCAGGAATCGTGTCACAGGAGAACTCGTTGTGCCAACCGCGCTGAGCAACAAAAGCAGCAGCGGAACAAGAGTCAGCGTGCTTCCCAGAAGAACCAGTTTCCAAAGTCGCGGCGTGATGATTCGCCGGATCAGCCGATCGCGCGAGAGTCCCTCAAACGCCGCATCAGCTCCAGGCATTGGAACTGAAGGGGCTGCGACCATTTCGCTGGTTTCCAACAGTCCGGGCTCCGGCTCCAGCGCCATCATGCGACGTCGACGATCGACAGGTCGGCTCCCGGACGCTGACACGGACATGGTTCCGTTTCCTCAAAGATCACATCGGCAGGATTTGCCGAACGAGGGCAGAGAAGACTCGCTCCGAATGAGCCTGCCGGTTCGCGCAGAATGTCGCTCACGCTGTTCGCTGACTTCCAGCACGCGCGTACGATGCCAGCAAAAAAAGCAGCAAGCGTCCAACACCGCCTTCATTACGGGAGGCGGCATGTCTCAGCATCGGCAAGCAGGGGGCTCGCAGTAAAGGAGTGTCCGCATTGCACGTCAAACCCTGCGCAGGACGGCTGTTTCGCCAGACTCGGTCGTCAAGTCGAGTCTTCAAGTCGCTGCCTTGTCGGGATTTCCCCACGAACTTCCACGGTTTCTCCCGTAACCCTGCACGATTCGAAACAACGGACCAGGGAAAATTGCCCGCTTCTTTGATCAAATGTTCATCACCGAATTGACCCGGGTGAACATTTTGAGGAGCATGGGCAGAACTGGCAACGACCCCACACCTTCGTTGCTGCATGCGTGTTGACCTGCAATTCAGACAGTCGTGCAATGATCTCCGATGACTTTGACGAAGTCTCCGACGATCCGTCCGGGGGCAGGCGTTGGATGCTTGTGCTTGTGACTCTGGCATTCAGCCTCGTTGTGTTGCTTTGCTGGACCTTATGGCCGTCACCGCCGCCGAAACTTCCGGATGGAGTGAAGCAGTCGGACTACGACAGGGCCGCCATGGAATTCGCCGCCAGGGCAAAACGTCGTGCAGAGCATTCGGACACACTGATCATGCTGGCAGAAACGGCCGTGCGCAAGAATCAAGTCGACGACGCACTGAAGCTTCTCGAGCACATCCCATTCAGCGACAAAAAAAACGGTCAGGGCGCTTTACGAAGACGCGCCCAGATTGCTCTCAAGAGCAACCGGATTGAACTGGCCGAAGCGACATTGAACGAACTTCTCCGACGTGCGGAACTCAGCGGCGATACCGAGACCGATGAGTGCCTGTTTGCAAGAGAGATGCTCGGCTTCATCAGCGCGATTGAGCTTCGATTTGATGACCGCAAAACGATGCTGATGAAACTGCGCGAGGATGTGCTTCTCGAACCTCTGCTTGCCGCTCAATATCATTTTCCGTCTCTGATTCCGTGGAAGTCTCCACAACAGCATGAACGTCTCATGGAGTTCCTGAGGGAAGATCCCGCGAATCTGAAACTGCTGGTTGCTCACGCACGTCATCTCACCAGTCAGGGGCGGACCGATGCAGCAAAGAAACTGCTGAAAGTGATCCTTGAACAACACCCGCAGAACTTGCTGGCCATCTCTGCGACCGCGGAGTGCTTTTTCGCAGAAAGCCGCTGGGAAGATCTTGCGTCACAGCTTCAGACAGCGCCGGAATTCAGTCCATCTGAACCGTGGCTTCTGACTCACATGCGAGCAGAATCGGCGACCCATTCAAAGGACTGGAGCAGGGCGGAGGCCTTTTACGAACACCTGCTGAAAGAAGACCCTTCAAACCCGTCCTATCTGATGGGAATCGCCGAAGTCTACGCCGCCACAAATCGCGAGCAACAGCGACGTGAGGCTCAGAAGCAGGCCTCGCTTCTGTCAGAGTTGAGGATCATTCTTCCAGATGCCAATGAGAAAAACGCCGGAGCCATCAAGGAAGTCGCCAAACAGGCTGACAACCTCGGAATGAAGAACGCAGCCAGGGACTTCCAGTTGCTGGCCGCCAAACTCGGTGGCCAGATGCCCGATGGAGCATCCCCCAATTCGTTCGACTCTTTTCAAGGCCCGAGCCTTCCCACATCATCACGCTGAGCCAGCGCACGTCCGTTGCTGGAACCGGGACTCGCTGCTTTGCAGGATCATTCTTTCAGGTAAGCAGGTATTTCAGATGGCGTTCAGAACACCCTGTCGAAACAGCGAAGAACAATCTGAAGCTATGCAGGACCGTCGAAACGCCCGACTGCCATGGATGTTGCTGACACTGCTTTCAGTCGGGTGCACTTCAAAAACCGAAACATCCGACCTTGTGATCATTCCTGATAACACATCGCTCAGAGTCAAACTGCCGGCAGATCTGCTGGAGTCGCTGACGGCCCCACCGGCAGTCACCGGTTCAGACAGCACCTTTCGGTTTCGTGAACTGGGCGAAGAATCCGGGTTCTCATTCATTCGATATGACGACATGAAAGGACAGCGGCGAATTCTGGAGGTCAATGGCGGTGGCTCTGCGGTGATTGACTTCGATCTGGATGGACAACTGGATGTTTTCATGACGAACGGATGCAGGCTGCCCCTGAAGGAAGACACCAGGGAAACTCCCGGCCGCCTTTTTCGCAACAAGGGCAGCATGACCTTCGCCGAATGCAGCCAGTCTTCGGCCCTGATTCAGCACGGTTTCGCATGCGGCTGTGCGGTTGCCGATACAGACCATGATGGATTTGAAGAGATCTATGTGACCACCATTCGAGGAAACCAATTCTGGTCCAATAATGGTGATGGCACTTTCTCCGAGATCGCTTCGACAAGTGACTGCGAGGGAGGACTCTGGGGCTCCAGTGCCGCCTTTGCAGATCTGAACAGCGATCGGAACCTCGATTTGTATATTGCAAACTACCTCGACGTTTCCGACGAGAATCCAAAACTTTGTCCGGAACCCAGCAGTCCGGATCGACATGTTGCCTGCACGCCAGCAATGTTTACGGGACTCCCGGATACTCTTTACCTATCGAGCGGCCATGGCACATGGATCGATGCCTCATCGTCCATCGTTCGAGGGGAATTCAATGGCAAGGCATTGGGTGTTGTCGTATCTGACCTGAACCTCGATGGGACCCCCGAGGTCTTCGTAGCCAACGATGGTCAGCCGAACTTCCTGTTAAAAGTGGAATCAGCCGACAGTACTTCAGCCCCCGATGTGCCTCGCATCAGGCTCAGTGATATTGCGGTTGCGGCGAACGTGGCATTGAATGACGAAGGAGCAGCTCAGGCGAACATGGGTATCGCTGCTGAAGACTTCGACCGGGACGGACTGAGGGACATCTTCGTCACGCACTTCTACCGCGAAACCAATACGCTGTACCGCAACTGCTCGAATGGTGAGCTGCTTTTGTTTGAGGATGCTACTCGACAGTCAGAACTTGGGCTGCCAAGCCTGAATCATCTTGGCTTTGGTGTTGCCGGCATAGACGTCGACAACAACGGCTGGAACGACCTGCTGATTGCCAACGGACATCTGGAAGACCGAACGTGGTTTGATGCCGATCAACCCTATCGTATGACAACTCAGCTGTTTGAGAATCGCAAAGACGGAACATTTCGCGAAGTGTCAGCCGCCGGTGGCGATTACTTCCAGAAACCCAGGCTTGGTCGAGCCGTTGCCGCAGGAGATCTCGATCGCGACGGGCGGATGGATGTAGTGATCTCAAACCAGCTGGACCCATCCGCCATCCTGCACAATGACACAGTGGCGCAGGGCAAATCACTGACTCTGCGGCTGTACGGATCACACTGTAGCCGAACACCGATCGGTGCACGAGTCACAGTAAAGGGCGTTACTCCCGTTCTCTGGCAGGAACTTGTCGGAGGCGGCAGCTTTCAGTCCGCGAATGCCAACGAACTGCACCTCGGCGGACTTCAGGACCAGCCATACGACATCGAAATCCGCTGGCCCGACGGAACCTCAGAAACAGTCAGCGGCCTCACCCCCGGAACCTGGATCATTCGCCAATCCGGCCCCCATATGCCGTTCACACTATAGAAGATCCTGACCCTGGATTTCTTCCGCCAAAGGCACGCTGGAAAGTTCTTCGACGAAAAGACCTCGCGCGCAGGGAATTGAAAAC
>CAZIGZ010000001.1:4738-34193 GCA_964538835.1 uncultured Chitinophaga sp.
GTGACGCAGACTGACCGGAAGGCTTGCGCCTGGCCGCTACTTTTGGCGCCAAGACGAACTTCAGCGTTCCCATGAACTCCTGATTTCGTGGACAGTCAGACTCTCGACGCTGGCTTTGCCTGTTCGCTTCAGGCTGATCTCTTTGTTGTCAGCAGGAGGAATGAAGGGGAATGGAACATAGACGGCTCCGTCGGCGGTGAAGATCTCAAGGCATGTTCGATCGACCAGGATGTCAATCGTATCCTTTGAGGACGCTGGCAGCTTGATACGGTGATCGTTGACACTCAATTCCCTTGTCGCACCATTCAATGTCACCACAGCGCCTCGGACATTCAGTTCGACGGTTCCGTCATTCGGCGTGGCCTTCAGCTGGATGCGACAGAGTTCGGGGCAGGGCACGGGCTGTTCGGAATTCGGAACGATCGTCCTGCTGTCCGCCAGAAGCGACTTGAACTCCGGAACCGGTGCCCAATGAAGTCGGACACCTTCAGAGGTTGTGCGAAGAGTCAGCTCGAGGGGAACCGACATGCACTGGTTGAAGCTCATTCCTGGCGAAGGAGCCTGCAGCCAGCCGATCTGAATCCTTCGTCCATTCGGAGCATCGCTGAATGTCTGAGCCGCGTAGAATCCGCGACCTCGATGACCGGGAAGCTTTGGGCCATCGGGAGTAAACGTTTTCCCGTCAAACGAGCCGAGCATGTATTCGCTGTTGGCCGCAGTCAGAACCCATCGAGTCTTCTTTGAGTCCCCATCGACCGGGAGTTCGAAAAAATCCGGACATTCGAAGAAGCCATCAACGGCACTCAGAAATGTCCAGTCCTTCAGATTCTTCGACCCAAAGAATTCGATCGTCTGCTTTGGACTTCGTTCCACATACAAAGTCATGATCCACTGTTGAGAAGGCTCATGCCAGATCACCTTCGGATCACGATTGCCACCGGTGATCTCGCCAAGCACTGGATTCTTCTCATACTTCACCCATGACTTCCCTGAATCCGTGCTGTACGCGAGTCCCTGTGTAAATCCCTGGCCCACTGACTGTGGACCGGTTCCGCCAGCAGCCGTGTAGAACAACACGATCGGCGGTATCTTTCCGTCACCGAAGCCCGACGTGTTCTTCCAGTCGACCACTGCGGAACCGCTGAACATCGTTCCCTGATGGTCGGGGTACAGAGCTTCGCCGGTCTCAGTCCAGTGGACGAGGTCCGCGCTGACGGCATGACCCCAGTGCATGTTGCCCCAGTTCCAGCCGTAAGGATTGTGCTGGAAGAACAGGTGCCATTGTCCTTCGAAGTAGACCATTCCGTTCGGGTCATTGTTCCATCCTCGAGCCGGGGAAAAATGGAATTGCGGCCGAAGGGATTCGCGGTAAAGGTCCTTCTCCGGAGTTTTCTCGCTGAGGAAGATCGAGGACAGGGCTTTCGAATCGTCACGCATCTGATTGACCGTGATCGTCAGAGTCTTTCCATGGAACGAACTGACATCCAGGACGGACCACCATTCAGGATCCGCGTCCGCCAGCTCAATCTCAAAGGCTCGCTCCACACGACCATCCACAGAAACAGACACGACCTTCTTGGGTGCTCCGGTCCGAACTGGCAACAGAAGCCATCGTTTATCGGCAATGAGTTCTCGCTTCGCGTCTTTCAGCAGAGCAAGCGGCTTCGTGTTCGTGAAGACAATATGGTCGACATTGACGTGCCCCCATCCTCCGGTCACATCGTCGACAATCTGAAGTCTCGCCTTTCTGCCAGCAAACTCCTGCACATCCCACGACAACGGCTCAAGTCGTTCCGAACCACCTGAAGTCAGATTTGACCCTGCCACGGTTCGCACGACTTTGCCTTCAATCAGCAGATTCATGCAGGTCTTGTTTTCATGTCCGCCGCCACCGATCAGAAACGAAATGAAGTGGCGGTCGATGGTGAATTCCGGCGACGTAAGCGTTCCCGTCGATCCGTCTCCGTTCCGAAAAGAGTTCACAAGCTGCTTGCCGTGAAATCCCTCCACATGCATCTGGCCCGGCAGAGTTCCGGCCGCAGGAGCATCACCGAACGCATCTCCCGTCACCATCCATTTACCGTAGTCCTTTCCCTCAAAGTCAGCAAACTCGATGTCCTGAGCAACAGCAGACTGAAAAAGGGGGCAGACGATGCAGCACAGCATCAGGGTGCGACGATAAACCATGGCGTGGATTTCCTGCGTGGGGAGAGGAATGCAAGCCGCGGATCTTAGTTCCTTTCCACGTTCCACGCGAGCGGCCCGCAAGAACCTCAGATGTCACTCGGCTCCCGAAGCCAGGCGACTCACGAGCGACTATTCCCGCCGAAGGCCGAGGCCATGCGGCGAGCTTCATCCGCAGACTCATTCAGGTTCATGCGGATGGTGCGGATGACATCATCCGTCGATCCAATCATCCCGCCGATCAGATCCAGTTGTTCCAGCAACTGCTGCAGACCATTGACTGTCTGGATCGACTGCTGGCTGCACTGTTCGGCAAGGCGAGTAATATGATCCGCCGAGTGACCTGACTTCACGGCCAGTTCCTTGACATTGCGGGCTACCACACCGAAGCCAGCACCGCCTTCGCCGGCGCGAGCCGCTTCGATGGTTGCGTTCAGAGACAGCAACCGCGTCTGCTCGGCGACAGAATTGATCTCACCGACAGCTTTTGAAATCTCTTCGAAGGATTCTCGCAGCGACCGAATTCCGGCACGAGACTGGTCGCCGTTGCGTGACCCGTCGTGGATCAGCCTCACGGCATTCTCGGCCGTCTTTCCAAGGATTTCCGACTGCTCGTGAACTCGAACGAACGTCGTCTGCATTCTTTGCATCGCATCACAGATCAGCTGCAGTCCTGAATCAATGCAGCTTGTCGAATCTTCCGTCGTCGACGGACGTTCTCCGGTAATCTGCGCTACGCAGTCCCGAATGCGATGCACGGCCTTCATCAGCTGAATACGTTCGCCTCTCAGCCGGAAGATGCTGATCCCGAGGATCACGTCTTCGAATACGACCCAGAGAGCATGTTCGACGGTCCGCAGGACGGTGGCTTCGTTCATCCCATAGATCGATGCGGGCCAGAATAACCCGCGCACAACATGGTCCGTCGCGATCACAAGTGTCGCAGCGATGATCACTTTCATGTCGAGGTACATCGCCAGAAACGCCAGCGACACAAACACATGGAAGTGCATTTCAATGCGACCACCTGCAATGTGCACGAGCAGTCCGGAGACCAGAGCCTGACTGACCGCCATCACAAGTCGAGTCATCAGGGTTCCTGGCGCTGCAAGAACGAGTCCGATGGGCAGTGAAGTGATTGCAACGGCGAGACCAATGGCTGCCCAGACATGGCTGTGAATCGAAGACTCTGTCCCGTTCCACGTACGTGGCGACAGCCAAAGCGCGAGAGCAACAAGCGCAATTCCCTGGAACGCCATCACGACCGCGAACAATCGGTCCACTCGCGAGTAGATCGCCCCGAAGATCTGAGCATCTGAAACGAGGTCACGACGATTCAGTTTCCAGTCGGAGATTGCAGAACGAAAAGGCTGAGCTGTGAACACGGATCACTCCAACACAGGAACAGGTTTCAATTCAAATGCTTCCCACATGCGCGGGATTGACTTGGAATCTCGGAACGCAGGTTTGAAAGACCATTGGCCTGAATGGAACACCCGAAGACCGGATAGCGTCTGTCGGTGGCCACTGAAGTCCGGAGACACTCCCGCAGGGCGTCCTGCCCGGCAGATGGCCCTGCATGACCTCGAGAAGCCGTCAGTCCCCCGCCAAAGAGAAGTCGGCCTTCACTAGAATACAACAGCACGTGACCAGAAGTCCTGATTCCAAATCGACGAGCGTCGGCTCCGTCGGTATCCAGAAAGACGCTGGCACCTGGAACGTCACGGCAGCTCTTGAGCATGGCTTCATCAGTCCAACCCGAGTGCGATGACGGGGAGTAGCAGACAAAAAGGACTTCCGGGCGGTTCTTCGAATCATGCTCTGTGAGAAGTTGCTTCAGGCAATTCACCGTGACGGCAGAGCATCCACATTTGGGATGCAGAAAACACATGAGACGGGAACCAGTACCAATCCGAGGCGCAGCAATCGCTGTCTCTGATGGCCATACTTCAGGCACAGCCACATCCGGTCCCGGCGTGACATCGTATCCCCAGGTCGTCAGCGTTATGGCAGCAACGAACGCACACCACACGATGACGACTATAGGAGACCTGATCCATGTTCGAGCAAAATCGTTCATAGGCATCGGACGCCGCTTCGCGTCACTTACGACTTCTGGATTTTCGGCCGTGGCCCACCTTCGGCGGCGTTATCGATCACATTTCCAAAACCTTGTCGGTAAGTTGACGCTGCGCGACAAGACGCGGGATATTTCTCCCCTTTGGTAGCTGATCACGCGAACCGTCTCATTACACGATTTCCGCAACAATCTCTCGATGTTCAACGTCTCATTGAACCAAGTTGAACATTCGTGACCGATCAAATCCAAAACAATCAGCGTACGTGAACAAAAATTCTTCTGGAGCAAACTCCCCATGAGGTTCTTCCACACGGCAGGCAGCGGACTTCTGTTCGTGCCCATCCTGTTTGCTGCATCAGTTGCGACGCTTCCGGTCTGGCTGAGTGGAAGTGCACCATCGATAAGCATCGACGAAGGTGTCGAAAGGCAAAAGGCACGGACAAGGATCGCGGAGGCTCAGGAGTTTCATCAGCGAGCCATCGTCCCGCCGGGATTGCTGATCCCGCTGTACATCTATCCCAAAGATATTCACACAAATGCTGACTTCAATCGCGTGATAGAGTTGAAGCGGAAGTACTCGACTGTCCCGTTTTGGGTCATCGTCAATCCAGCCTCCGGTCCCGGAGCATCTCTTGACGACAACTACAGGAAGGCGATTGATCGGCTCGTCGGGTCCGGCTGCGTAGTGCTCGGCTACGTCGCCACGAGTTATGCCAAACGCTCAGTGTCAGACGTGGCGAAAGACCTCGACACGTGGCAGAGCACTTATCCCCGGGTTCACGGAATCTTCTTCGATGAAATGGTCTACGATGACAACGAAGAAACGTGCAAGTTCCAGAGCCGCTTGAAGGAGCAGGCATCCGATCGCGGTTACTGGCCGGTTGTCGCAAACCCAGGCACGGATACTCCGGAACGGTACTTGAAATCGAATGTTGCAGACGTGATCGTCACTCATGAATCCGGCAGTTGGCCTGCTGAGTCCAAGCTGCACGGAAACTACTTCGGCGGATACTCCGACTACCCGCCATTCACGCGAGCTGCACTGGTCTACGGCCAAAACGGCATTGACGCCGAAAAGATTCGCATGATCACTCAGTACTCGCGATGGCTTTACGTCACACAGGATACCTATCAACCAAACGATGCGAATCATCCGAACCCCTGGGATCAGCTCTCAGTGCATCTGGAGGACATCTGTCGGATCCTGACGGAACAAAGCCGCTGAACGGTCGACGCATCGAACGGGCTTGGCCGTAAAAGAACTCTTCAACTGGCTGGCAAAGGGGATGCGGACCTGCAAAGGAGATCTTTGACGCGATCGCGTACTACTCACGTTCTTCTTCCGCCTCCGGTGTCGACGGGACATGCTGTGACGTCGAAGAATACGCCGAGGGCCAGACTCGAAAAAGCCAGATCGCTGTCGCAACGGCCGCGGCGAAGCCAATCAGAAGAAAGACTCCCTTATCCATAGACTGGGGAGTCGCAATCCTGGTGGCATCAAGAAACACGAGCACTCCGAACCCAATCGCCGGTGACACCGCCATGATGACCAGCAGGCGAAAAGCCTCATTCAGGATTTTCATTTTGAGTCCTTCATGCCCCCAAAAGCACAGTCGGGCCTCAGTGGATTCATTCGCTCGGGTCACTTCCACCCGCAGCCGCAGCGTACGCGAGTCCCCTGGCAGTTTGAATTGACCCAGCCTGGTGAAACGGAGGGCAGAGCCGTTGACTTCCGAGAATTGCCGTCAGTAGCATCCTCTTTCCCACTGTCAAAATTCCAGCAAGATGACTTAGGGCCAGAAGTCTGTTCGGTGACCTGCACGTCAAACCGACGCTGGTACAGTGTTGTCCGCCGTTCCTTTCGTCCAAAGGAGTACGGGGCATGAGCCCGGGGTGTCCTCATCCGAAATCGCATCTGGCCGTTCCTTCACTTCACGTTTCACGGATGGACCGAGTTGTGACGATGCTGAACGTCAGCCTCATCGGCGCGTCGGTTTTTCTTGCCTGCTCGATCGTTGCATGGCTGGGAGGCTCGCGGCCCCTTGAATTCACATCGTCCCCACCGGACATCGACGGAATTGTCCGATCCGGTCAGGATGCCATGATTCCTCCGGCTGGACAAATCGAAGCTCCGGAGCAGATCGACGAGACAGACCCATCCAACGAGCAGGCGATTTCCTTTTTGCCGGCAGAACTTCTGGCGGACGCTGGACTCGCGATTCCCACATCTATAGCGGTCGAAGAAGTTACCGAAGACTCCCGGACCATTCGAAAGGGGCTGCCAGCTGAAGTGGAAGGAGCCGGCCAGGCACCGATTGGTGGCCGAGGTCGCCGAACCACGCGGACATGGCAGATTGAGCTGGGCTCGAGTTCTTTGAGTGAATATCAGCGGCAGCTCGGCCAGTTGGGAATCAGCATTTCCGGCAAAGCCGGCGACGGAACTTTGGTGACGCTCAGCTTTGACGACCAGGGCAAAATGGCTGTTTCGCAACTGTCTATGGAACAGGCTGCCAGCAATCCGCGATTCGCGATGGTGGTCAAAAATGGGGACACGCCGCTCGGGCGAGCCGATGCCGCGTTGTTCCGTCAAGCCGGGGTGACATTAGACGCCGCAGAATTTGTTCACTATTTTTCCAGTGAGGCAGAACGGCAGCTCGAACGCCTCGAGCGGGCAGCCGCGGGGCAAAGTGACGTTCGCAGCATCTTCCGGACAGAATTTTCCGTCCGTCCTGCAGATGGACGATATGAGTTCTTTGTCACTGAACAAATCATTCGCTAAAAAAGAGCTTCGTGAACTTCTGCCATGTGACTCCACAGCCCCCGGGAAGGGCCACTGGAGGAACTCGATTGGGATTGGCTATGTCGACCGCAGGAACAAGCCGACGAGGTGTGAACACTCGTGCGCCGCACATCAAGCTGACGAAATACGACGTTGCTGTCTCTGTGCTGCAAACGTCGGCACTGTGTGCGGGCCTTACGTTCATTGTGATGCTGTGTATCTGGCTTTCGAATTTGCTCCCGGCTCCTGTCTCGCGGAAGGTGGAACTAATGCCCGCGGGCGACGGTGGCTGGGAAGACGGAACCCCCGACGCCACGCCTAGAGTCGAATCTCCGGAAGACGCGACGGTCGATCCTTCCATGGCGAACGAAGAGACCGACGTGACTCAGCTGGAGGAGGTCGTCGAGCAGGTCGTAGAAGTGTCGGAGAACGCCGCCACGATCCAGGCTCCGAACGAAGCCACACAGAACCAGACCTCTGGTATTCCCGGCAGTGCGGACGGCACAGGTGGTCGACCACTTGGAAGTGGCGGGCCAGGGCGAGGCGGTGCGAAGCGTGAAAACGGATGGATTGTCGAATTTGCGGACAAGGGTGATCTCGACAGCTATGCGGCGCAGCTGGATTTCTTTGGGATTGAGCTTGGCCTGCTGATCAAGGAAGAAAGCCGACTGCTCTACGTCAGCAACCTCAGCAAACCCAAGCCAGATGTTCGAGAAGTCCGAAACGGTGAGGGTGAAAAACGTCTTTGGATGAACTGGCAGGATGGAAGTCAGGAGCGAGTCAAGGCGGACATGGAATTGATCAAGAAGGCCGGTCTTGATGGATCGATCGGAACCATCATCCACTTTTACCCGGCAAAGACGGAGCAGCAGATGGCGCAGCTGGAAGTGGACTTCCAGAATCAGCAGCCATCAGCAATTCGCCGAACCACATTTCAGGTTCGGCGGCAGGGCGGCGGGTTTGAGTTTGTCGTTACGAAACAGGTATTGAAATAAGAATACCGGAAAGCGAAGCCAGCGAATCAACGGGATTCGCGTTGCTGCCGGTTCATCGTGTCTTTTCGGCCCCTGAGTTGTATCAGGTTGGAATCTCCCATGATGAGGTTTGATGATATCGTCCGACTCACTGGCATGTTTGCTCAGGACGCTGCCGGTGCAGCTCCGCCTGCCGGTCCATCCACCTTTATGTGGTTAGTTGAACAATCGATCTGGCTGGGCATCGCGGTCTGTGCCGCAGGTGGTATGTATGCCGGTCTGCTGCTGATGCGTCGAATCAGCCAGAAGAGGTTCCCGGGGCAGGCTTCCGAGCAGGCCTTTCTGAATGAAGTGGGCGAGTGTCTGGACCGCCAGGACTTCGATGGTGCGATTCAGCTGTGCGATACTCCGGCAGTCTGGAACAAAGCTCTGGCACAGCTGGCCTTGCTGGCTCTGCAGTCGCGAAACGAGCCGATGAAGAAGATTCGTCAGATCGTTGGTGAGCGTTTTGAGCGAGATATTCTGGGAAGCCTGGACCGAATGAACTCCTGGGTCGGCACCAGTATTAAGACGGCTCCTCAGCTGGGGCTGCTGGGTACGGTTCTCGGGATGATTAACGCGTTCGCGAAGATCGCCGGTGCGGCAGCGACCGGGGTTGACCCGAAAGAACTGTCGGCGGACATCAGCTTCGCTTTGTGGACGACCGCAGCAGGAATGGCCATTTCGATTCCGCTGATCGTTCTGCAGGGTTCGGCCCAGAACAGCATCAAACAGCTTCAGGAAAACATTGACGAAGGCACAGGCCTCTTGCTGGATGACCTCGCTGCCGCAAAGTCTCGCGCGGGACTGTAGTCGGTATCGGTTCGAACACGTTGTCTTCCAAAAATGGCGAAGGCTGCCGGGCGGGTCAGTTTATCGTTCCCGGCATCACTGAGGCTCTGCTGACTGGTGAACCATGGCTGCTGACGATGATGATGCACCGTATGTCAAGAAGGTTCGTCCTCCTGAAGATACGGAAATTGACATCACACCGATGATCGACGTGACGTTCCAGCTGCTGATTTTCTTCATGGTGACCTCAACCATGCAGGGGAATCCGCCGGCAATCGTGCCACGATCCGTCTCCGGTGGTGCAACGGAAATGACGAAGATCGCGATCAAGCTGGTGATCAAGGCTCCTGTCGATTCCAACACAGACCCGATCATGGAGATCGACAAGAAGGTCATTACACTGGAAGAGCTTCGCGGTCGACTCAACGAAGAAGCTGGTGCTCACCCGAACGGCATCGACCTCATGATCATGGGTGATAAGGATGTTCCGAACCGATTCACGGGGGAGATTGAAACAATGATCTCTGAAATCCCGAACATTGGTTTTCACTACGCCGTTCAGGATCGACGTGAGTAAACACTATGGCAGCGTCTGATATGAACGACCTGACAGATAAAAGGCTGGGTGAATTCCACCTGCTGAGGAAACTTGGCAGCGGAGGAATGGCCGAAGTATTCCTGGCGGAACAGACCAGTCTGCAGCGTTACGTCGCCGTGAAGGTGATGAAGCCTTCACTGATGGCGCATTCCGGACAGGACATGCTGCAGCGGTTCAAGCAGGAAGCCATGATGGCGGCCGGCCTGAATCATCCGAACATCGTGCAGGTTTACACGATTGGCCAGGAAGGTGATCTTCATTACATCGCACAGGAGTTTGTTCAGGGCAAAGACCTGGCAAGCGTGATCAAAGAACGAGGCAACCCGGATCTGGCGTCTGCCTTCCATGTCATGAAACAGGTGGCCGCCGCACTGAAGGCGTCTGGTCAGGCCGGGATCGTTCACCGAGACATCAAGCCGGAGAACATTCTGGTCACGAAGAAGGGCGAAGTGAAAGTCGCTGACTGCGGACTTGCTCAACTGGGTGAATCAGGGACGGAAAAAGACGGAGTCACGATGGGGACTCCTCTTTATATGAGCCCCGAGCAGGTCAGCGGACGAGAACTCGACCCACGGTCCGACGTTTATTCTTTCGGCGTAACGTGCTATCAGCTTCTTTGTGGAGAAACGCCATTCAAGGGAGCGACGCCCGTTCAGATTGCGATGCAGCATCTGAAGAATCCGCCGCCAAACCTGAAGAAGAAAAATCCGGCGCTTCCTGACATCGTATGTCGCATGGTCCATCGCATGATGGCCAAGCGTCGAAGTCTGCGCTATCAGTCGGCGGAGGAAGTTCTTGAAGACATCAAGAAGCTGATCGTTGCACAGAAACAGGGACGATCCCTGGATCTTGTTCGTCTTCCTCGCCTTGAGGAACTTGAGAAGCTTGCTGAAGAAGAGCGACAGAAGCATCTGAAGCAGACTGGCACTGTTCCGCCGGAACTGGTGGAAGACGGGTTTGAACTTCAGCCAGGCGCGCCAGTTCATCAGACAAGCGTCATGGCCAGTCGCTGGGCGGAATCTCAGGCCGTCAATACTGACTTTGAAGAACCGGAAGTCGTTGAAGTTGAACCGGTCGAAACAGTCCCCCCTGCGGAAGACGATGACGACATTCCTCCTCGTAAACCTCGGCCGGCCGACAACGCAGCAATCGACCTGACGCCTGCCGTGGACGTAACTTTCCAGCTGCTGATTTTCTTCATGGTGACCGCGTCCTTCAGTATGCAGAAGGCCTTCGACGTACCGCCGGCCAAGAAGACCGATGGAGTATCGACGCAGATTCAGGTGGACATAGAAGAATCCAGCGCTGCTGTCAAAGTGCTTGTTGAAGCGGACAATACGATGTTTGTCGATGAAACCAAGAAGGCATCGACGTATCGGGAGATTCTGGATCTGCTGAAGGCAGAAAAGAATCTCAGCCCGGAAACAACCGATGTGGAACTGGAACTTCACCCGGATTCCACACATGAAGCACGAGTGATGGTGATCGACGCGGCTGCACAGGCCGGGTTTACTCGAGTGAAGAACAAGATTGTTGAAAACTGATGACACATCTTTGGATGTGACTCAATAAGGCAATTTCAACCGACAGGTTTTGAAGATAACTGGAAGACACAGTGGCAGCTTCAAAGAACGATGATGAACAGGATGATGCCGCAAAGGACGCGCTTTCGGCAAAGGCTCGCCAGCAGCTGAAGCGAGGACGTCTGAGCTCGCTGAGCGACAAACTCACGGGTGGTCCGGAACGGCCGGGTGAACAGAAAATCGGCCGCTCGCCGCTGGTTTTGTTTCTGACAGGGACCACAATTCTTGCGTTTGTCCTGGCCGCGATCTTCTGGGTGATCAATGCCCGGAATCAGGAAGAGCGTCTGTTTAAGGAAGCCAATGCTTCCCTGGAACAGCAGAAGTACCTGGATGCGGAAGCTCAGTTTGGGAAGTTTCTGAAGAACTACCCAAAAACCGAAAACAGTCCTGCAGCCAGGATCGGCCTGCATCGGGCCAGGGTGGAGAAGCTGATCTTCACCAATACACCAGACGTCATCAACGGCATGGCTGAACTGCAGACCATGATCACCGAATGCGGTGAGCTGCCGGGGTTTGACAAAGTCCAGGATACGCTGCGTCGGTATTGTGAACGACTTGCCTATGCGGGAGCCATTGTCGCCGAACTGGCACCGTCAGCCGAAGCTTTGGATGTCAGCCGAAAAGCCGTGGAGTTGCTCCGACGTTATGCCGGAGAAGCGGGTGTGGATGCATCCAAGGAAAAGCTGTATCTCGAACGTCAGCGCATTGCCGAAGGTGCCATTGCCAAGAAGCTGGACTTCCAGACGACCCTGGATCGCATTAAAGGGCTTCTTGACACTGGTGATACCATCGGAGCAATTGCGGTTCGACAGGCGTTGATTGATAAGTATTCAACGCTGAAGGACGACAAAGACGTTCAGAAGATGCTGACGGATATTCTTGCCAAAGAAAAGGAGTTCGTGGTTCGCACGGATCTTGGCCGCGACGGTTTGAAAGCCGAAGCAGCAACAGAGCCTCTGCCATCGCTTTCACTGGCACTCCGTACTCAGGCCGCAACAGACTATGTTTCGCAGGGGCGATTTCTTTACACAATTGGCCTCGATAGCTGCTTCTCCATCGACGCAGATACCGGAGATCCTCGCTGGAAGCGATCGATTGGCGTGGATTCGCCATTTGCTCCGGTCGTGGTCAAAGGATCTGAAACCGGCATTCTGGTGTACTCAACAGTCACTGAAGAACTACAGATGCTGGCGGAAGAAGATGGCCACATTCTCTGGCGTCAGTCTCTGGAATCTCGCCCGACGGGGGCCCCGGTAATTGTCTCCGGGACCATCTACATCACAACGGAAGCCAATGAACTGTGGCAGATCGCCTCTGTGAATGGCCGTGCTCAGGCAAAGCTGAAGTTTGCTCAGCCAATCTTCGGGCCACCGGCTGTCTCCAGTGATTCCCTGAAGCTGGTACTGCCGGGTGATCAGACTCTTGTGTACACGATTGGGCTCAACCCCTTCGGCTGCCTCGCCGTTTCGCATATTCCGCATCGAACAGGCAGCATCGGGGCTCCGATGCTGTCCGCCGGTCGCTATTACCTGATGGTGGATAATGACACGGCAGAAAAGGCGCGTGTGCAGACTCTTCAGGAAGAGGCCGATGGCAGTCTTTCGATTGTGGCCACCGACACCGTCGACGGTCAGGTCCACGATCCATGTTTGCTTCGAGGGTACGAGTTGTTTGTTCCGTCAACCCCGCAGCGCATCACCGCCTTCCGAGTTGGTGATGAACCGGGGCAGCAGCCGCTTTCTCTGGTCGGATCCAATCAGCTGGAGGAAGGAACTCAGACCGACATGTTTCTCCTTGCAGGACCAGGTGGTCAGGTCTGGCTGGCAGGTCGAGATCTGCGACGGCTGCAGACCAAGACCAATAGCGTGGAACTGGATACGGCATCAACGGCCGAAGGGTTTCATGTTCGCCCGATACAGCCTCTGGAAGAATCTGTATTCCTGACGACTCGCTCGCAGCAGGCCGACTTTGCCTCAACGTTCTTCACGCGAGCCGACCGGGAGCAGATGCAGGGAACATGGCGAACGGTTCTTGGGTCACGGATCGTCGCGATGGGTCCGGCCACAGGAGGTCAGTCTCTGCTGGCTTTGGCGGATTATGGGGAATCCTATCGAATCCCGGTCGCGGACCTGGGCAAGTCCGGCTTCGTTCTGGAAACGGTCAGCCGTTTTCGCCTCCCGGAAAAATTGTCCTCGCCAATACAGGGGCTCGTCCTGAGTGACGGGCGTCCGGCGGCATGGTGCGGTACTCCGGAACCGTCCATGTGGACATTCACCGCAACAGGACAGCTGGAGCGTCGCTGGACGCTGCCGGATGCTCCTCAGATTCCGCCAGTCGTGATCGATGCGGGTGCGGTGTTTGCCACACCAGGCCGACTGCATCTTTCCGGGATGGCAGGTGGCAAGACGGCCGAAGATTATCGTTCCACTCAATCCAGCGCTGATCCTCAGCCATGGAAATGTCTGGTCGCACTCTCGGGAACTCAGGTTCTTGGAATCAATGCCGCCAACGAGTTTGTCCGAGTGGAATACCGAGCGACTCCGAAACCACAGCTCGCCGAGATCAGCGTGACAAAGATCCCTCAGATTGTGGAGATCACGCCGGCATCAGCCAATGGGTTCTTGTTTGTTCCAACGGCCGATGGAAAGCTCCTGCTGATGCAGGCGTCGACTCTGGAAGTCCTGGCGGAAAAAGAACTTGGTGGCGTCGCCACTGCAACGCCCAAGGTCGCTGGCGGTTTTGTGTTCGTTGAAGTGGGTGGTCAGCAGGTAAAGGTGTTCCGTATCGAAGAATCTCTGCCAGACGCAGGCACACTTCCACTGGATGGTTTCGCTCTGGCTGGAAATCCGCTTGCGGTTGAAGGCGGGCTCGTGGTGGCTCGAACCGACGGCCTGCTGACTCGACTGAATACCGATGGAGCCCCAGCGAATGCTCAACTCCGAATTGGTCAATCCATTCAGTCCGGCCTCCAGTTGATTAATGGCCAGATTATTGTGCTCGGTTTTGACGGCAGTCTTTATTCCGTCAACCCTTCTCTCGCCCGATAACTTCAGGTTCTGAGCCTGAAAGATGAAATTATGAGGACAGTGTCCAAACAACAGATGAACTCAGGACGCCGGCTGGCGACCGCTTTGTTCCTGTTGCTGACGGCCATCTGCCGGCCGTCAGCAGCAGACGAAAAAGTGGACCGCCCGACGCTCCCGAAACTCACTGACATGCAGCTTCCTTCAGCCGAAGCCTTGTTGCGTGCTGATGCTGAAGACAAAGAATTCGACTGGGTCGTCCTGAAGGCCCCGATGGAAGCCGATCGGCTTGTGCTTGTCGTTGTGCCCATCTATCCGCGTCCTGATACGTTGAAGAAGATGGCGGAAGAACTCAAAAAGGTCGAAGCCTCACGCCCGCAGAACCAGAAAGAACGAGAGTTCCGCGCTAACCGCCTCAAGTCGCTGACGCGTCTTCTGGTCAAAGTACCGGGCGACCTGAATGATTACGGTATCCCGGTAGACCAGATCGATCAGATCATCTTCTTCGAAGACCTGATGTTGCAGCGTGTCGACCTGCTTCTGGAAGCTGGTGATTTCCGAACGGCGTACGAACTTCTGCTTCGAGTCGAAACAGAAATCCCCAACTGGGAAAAATCAACTCCGCGATTTGAACGTCTGCTGCTGGTCGAAGCAGCAGAGCGAGCCAAAGCAGGAGAAACTTATGCCGCTCTGGCACTTCTCGATGAAGTCACGATTCGAAACAAAGACAGTGTTCAACTGCCGTCTGAGTTGACTCGCATTGTTGGTCCGATGATCGATGATGCGATCGGCAAAGAAGATTTTCGTAAGGTTCGCTACCTGCTGGGACGCGTGCAGAAGATCTCGCAGAGCCACGAATTGATCTCAGGAACCCAGAATCGCCTTCAGGGAGAAAGCGAATCACTTCTGACGAAGGCGGGAGTAAAGACAAAAGAACGAGACTTCGCTTCCGCCGCTGAACTGGCTCGCCGAGCAGAAACGATCTGGCCGACGTCGGGCAACTCAAGGGCAGCATTCACCCAGTTCTTCTCGCGTCACCAGGTACTTCGTGTCGGCACGAATGACTTTGAAGGAACATCCGTTTATCCGGCTCCACTGGAACATCTTGAACGGCATCGCGAACTGGAAGAAGTCAGCCTGTTTGAACCTTCATCCGCTGATGAGCTGACCTACTTTCGTTCCAGCTTCTTTGAAGTCTGGGACCCGGCAGACCTCGGACGCGAAGTTCTTTTCACACTGCGAGAAACTCGGCCAGGCTGGCAGTCGCAGCCAATCCTGTCGGCGAATCAGATTGCAGATGCTCTGGCGGATCGGATCAATC
Source organism: uncultured Chitinophaga sp. (assembly GCA_964538835.1). Lineage (GTDB taxonomy): Bacteria > Planctomycetota > Planctomycetia > Planctomycetales > Planctomycetaceae > SXXK01. Next base: position 20,112 of record CAZIGZ010000001.1, read on the forward strand.
CGGAGAGCCCGTTCTATAGTCCGCGAGTCGCATCGTTTGTGAAGGAAGTTTCCGTTCGTTCACCGTCGCAGCTGCGCATTCGCTTTACTCGTGTCCCCCTCAGCATTGAGTCACTGTTGCGATTCCCGGCCACGGGTCGCCCGCTGTCAGCGGAAGACGTTTCCGGATCCGAGCCGGAGGTCGATCAAGACACTAAGCCTCCCGCACAGGAATCCACCGTTGTGTCTACGCGGTTCCGTCGCGTGAAGTCGGACAACACGGGCCATACGTGGCTGCGACAGATTCCGGAGCCTGATGGTTTCGATTCCAGCAAGTATCATATTGCTGAGATTCAGGAACATCGATTTGCCGACCGCTCCAATATGTTTCAGGCGTTGATTCGTGGTGATGTCGATTACGTTCCGCACCTGATGCCCTGGGAAATTGACGCGTTCAAAACGTCGTCGGCATTTCAGGTCCGTAAGTATGCCCTTCCGCTGTCTCATGTGCTTGTGTTTAATCCTCTGTCCGAACGAGTCAACAATGCTCAGGTTCGTCGAGCATTGTCATTTGCCGTCAATCGCGAAGGTCTGCTCAAGTCGACCGTGCTCCGTGATGAAGAAATGAAGTACGGGCGACCGACAAGTGCCGCATGGCATCTGACAAGTTATGCCACCGAACCTCGGCAGCAACCGCCTCGTTTCAATCTTCGCCTGGCCTACGCTCTGCGATTTGCCGCAGAACGACAACTGCAGATTGCTGAACTGACAAAGCTGCTGGATGCGGCCAAGGCCGAAGCGAAGAAGAACAAGACGACGATTGATGAAGAAGCGTTTCGCAAGAACACGAAGGTGGATTACATCAAACTGCCACGACTTCGCTTTGTCGTGCAGCCGGATCCGGTCGCCCGAGCAGCAGCCGAACGTATGATGATTTACTGGGATCGCATCGGATTTCAGATCGATATCATCCAGGGTGACCAGGCAGGTAATCCACTCCCTGACACCGAATGGGACTTCTGCTATCGAACCGTTCGAATGGAAGAACCACTGCTGGAACTCTGGCCACTGCTGGCCAACGATTCAAAACTGAATATCGACCGCCTTGTCGTGTTTCCGGACTGGATGCGACAGGAAATTGTCGGACTGGACTACGCGACCAGCTTCCCTGATGCTCAGGAAAAGCTCTTCAAGATTCATAACCACATCGCAGCGCAGGCATTCATCGTTCCGCTCTGGGAGGTGGATGATTACGGCGTGTTCCGAAAGAACGTGGCCGGAATTCCAAACGAGCTGATGTCGACCTATCAAAACGTTGAACGATGGATGATCCGCCCATGATTCGAGGCCGACTAATTCTGGCGGTGATCTGCCTTGTGTGTGCCGGCACAGCCTGCGTGCTCAGCGCTCAGGAACCTGCTGCGACTCAGGCGGCCGCACCTCCTGACGCAACTCCTCCTGCCGCACCAGCAACGCAAGCCGCACCAGCGACGCCGGTGGCCGAAGGAACAACGGCTGCACCGGCGACGAACGCAGCGACTCAGGCGGCTTCAACTTCGACGGCCGCGGCGGCTTCGGCAAAGCAGATCCCGCTTCCGGACCGTCCGTATCGAGTCAGTGTGCAGGTCGGTTTTCGCGGCGACATGACAACTCTGTCGTCGTTTCGAAAGAAGACGGTCGCGGCCATTCGAAGCGGCTTTGCTCGGATGTACGGCCAGATGTGGAATGCTTCCGTTGAAGAATCAGCATGGCTGATTCCAGCCGATCGCTGGCGACTCGAGCGAATGAAAATCGAAGAGATGGCACGGTACACCGATGAAGTCGCCGACAAGGTGATCCTCATCGCTGTCGAAGACCTTGAAGCCGGGTATCAGGTTTCATGCCGTGAGTTTGATGTGCGAGTGCAGGAGTACTCGCCGGTTCTGACTGAACACATAGGTACAGCATCCGGAGTTGCTGACGCGGCGTGTCGCCTTGGTCGCGATTCGTTCCGGCCGTTCCTGCTGTTCGCGAATCCGGGTGTTGACAAGTCAAAGGGCGAACTTGAATTCCTGCTTCAGGCCGGCAATTTCGTGCCTCCGGATCCTTCTGCTGCTCAGATCGCTGAAGGTGATGTACTTCGAACGTTCCTGCGACAGATGGATCGTCGCGACACGAAGAAGGTCAAGCTTCTCCAGCGTCTGGACCTGTGCTACATCCGAGTTACCGCATTCAATGAAGTGCTCGGCACTTCCGCGCTGAAAGATGAAGCCGGAGATGTGACCATCCAGGGTGCCACCACCGCGCCGAGCAGTTCCTTTGTGGATACGTCACACGTGCGAGGGCTCCTGCTGGCTCACGGTGCTGTTCCGTTCGGCGGCAAATCTCGCAATTTGCAGCAGATTGGACTGCGGCAGCGTCCGGTTGCCGCCAAAAGCCGTATCAAGATGGTTCTGCAAAATCGTCAGGACCGCCCGCTGATCTGCGCACGAGTTGACGTGGTTCAAAAACTTCGTCAGACGGACAACAGTGATATTCCTCCTCGAAGAGTTCTGACAGGACGCGACGGAGAACTGCATCTCGACGTGGATCCGAAGAATCCGACGTTCTGGCTGTATGTCTACAGCGGAACGATTCTGCTGGCTCGCGTACCATATGCCCCGGGACTTATTCCCGAAGAAGTAATGAAGTTGCCTGATGACTCATTGCGACTCGGCGTCGAAGGCGAACTTTATCTGATGCGTGATGAGCTTGTGGACATGGTCGCCGAGAAGGCGGTCTACATGAGTATCGCGAAGAAATCATCGGAAGCAAAGGACGCGGCGGGCTTCAAACAGGTCCTCGGGCAACTTGCGGGACTGCCGAGCAAGGAGTACTTCCAGCTTCGCCTGAATGAAACGCGCGCTCCTGCAATCGACAAAGCAACCCGCACCAGGAACCCCGGAGCCAAACGGCGCATCGAGCAACTGTGCACAAAGATGGGCGATTCGATCAGCACGTTCTTTTCGTCCGAGCGAATCCTGAAGGACGCAACAGAATTGTCCAAAATGCGTCAGGCGGCTGGCCTTCCACCGGAAGATGAAGAAGAGCAGAAATAATGGCCATCACGATTCACTGCGACAATTGCGGTAAACAGACGCGAGTTGCTGATGAACTGGCTGGCAAGCGGGTGCGATGTCCGGGCTGCAAGGAACCTTTGACGGTCACGGATCGAGCCGCTCGGTCCCAGGTGACTCCGCCAAAATCAAGCCCGAAACCTGTTCACCGTCCGTTTGCCAGTGTTGCCGACGAACCAGACGATGATCCGACATCGGACCTGGCGAATCCCACATATTCAACCTTCACCATGGATGATTCGACTCGGGCGTCCAACCCTGGTCGCATTCGAGTCAACATCCTGAAGTTCTGGACCTGCTATCCGTTCTGGCCCACGCTGTGGCTGGCAGGGACCGTTCTTTTTGCCGCAATGATTCCACTGACCGGTATTGCCATCACCGGCGTCGTCGTTTTCGGATGCCTCCTGATTCTGTACTGGATTCGAGCCCGCGAACACTTCGTCCATGGTTGCGCATTACCTGCGATTGTGCTGAATCCTGCCCAAGGCCTGATTGCCGTGAGTACGGATCTCTCCACAGGTGAAGGAGAATATCCGGCCGTGAAAATCATGCAGCAGCCTCTCAGCCGAATGACTGGCGGACTGCCGAAGAAGGGACAACGGCTTGTCGCGGTTGCTGTCTACGAACAGGATCCGAATCAAACGGATTACTGGGCGAACTTTCATCCTAAACTTGTCGCCTGTGTGACGACCAATACCAAAGCAATTGAAGAGTCCCGGCAGACGATTTCCGAAGACGACTATCAGGAACTGGAGCAGATGCTGACTCAGGTGAAGTCCCGCCAGCCTGGGTTGTATCGCCTGTGGGAACTGTAACTGATCGTTCCTTCTTCGCCCTGGGAGCAATCCACTGGCTTCGCCCCGACCTGAATCTGAATCTCTGGAAGTCCTGTACGAAGACAACCATCTGCTGGTCGTCAATAAACCGGCCCCCATGGCAACGATGGGGACAGCTGCCGATGATGTATCGGTCCTGGATGTCGCAAAGGCCTGGATCGCTCACAAGTACAGCAAACCTGGCAATGTCTATCTCGGAGTCGTCAGTCGACTCGACTCGCTGGTCACGGGAGCACTCGTCTTCGCCCGGACATCCAAAGCCGCCGCTCGGCTTTCGGAGCAGTTCCGGGAACATACCGTTTCCAAGATCTACTGGGCACTCGTTTCCGGACGCCCCTCCGAACAAACCGGTCAGCTCAGGAACTGGCTCTGGCGAGATGATCCCGCGCGTCGGACTCGTGTGGCCGCGCGAGCACGCTCGGATGCCCAGCAGGCGACACTCCGCTGGACTTTGCTGGCCTCTGACTCCGGCACATCGCTTCTGGAAATACAGCTGGAAACCGGGCGAAAGCACCAGATCAGGGCTCAGCTGTCTCACCTTGGCCTGCCGATCCTGGGAGATTCGCGGTATGACAGCGAGGTGAGTTTTCCGCGCGGCATCGCGCTGCATTCCGTCGCGCTTTCGGTAATTCACCCGGTCAGCCGCGAGACGATCACAGTCCATGCGCCTCTGCCGCGAAGCTGGAATCGCTGGAAGGGACTATGGCAGGAGCCTTGCAGACGGTTCGAATCTGGCTGAAGATCAGCATTCGCACGGAACGCACTTGCACATTTCTCCACGGCAGAACGATCACCTGTGACCGAAGCTTCCTACCGACGACCTCCCGATGACATCCTTCAGATTCTGGACGCTGAACCACTTCCGTCAGTGTCGATCAGTCCAGACCGCCGCTACCTCTTGCTGCTGGATCGAAAGATCTATCCCCCGGTCGCCGAACTGGCTGCACCTCTGCTGAAACTTGCCGGCCTGCGGATCAACCCGGAAACCAGCGGACCACACCTCGCGCCGCGGTACTGCGGCCTCCGACTCCTGGAAGCCGCGACGCAAAAGGTCACGCCGATTTCACTTCCCGACGATGCACGAATCACACTGTGCGGATGGTCGCCGAATGCCAGACTCTACGCCTTCACGCTGACACATTCGAATCATATTGAGCTGTGGGTCCTGAAAACAGAAACTCGCGAGGCACGACAAGTCAGCTGCATTGCCATCAGCGCGACCTACCCGGTACCAGTTCACTGGCTGCCGGATTCTGAACATCTGCTTGTCCTGACGGTTCCTTCGAACCGCGGGGCCATGCCCGAGAAGCCACGCACTCCCATGGGACCGGTCATTGAAGAAGCCACAGGTGCTTCTGGTCCCGTGCGAACCTATCCGGACATGCTGCAAAGCCCCTACGACGCAGAGTTGTTTGAATACTTCTGCCGATCACAACTGACGATCATCAATGTTCAGTCCGGAAATGCGAAACCGATTGGTGAGCCACAGATTTTTGGTTCAGTGGATGAGTCGCCTGACGGGCAGCTTCTGCTTGTCGTCCGACACGAGCGTCCATGGTCGTATACGCTTCCAGTGACCAGATTTCCCCGGCGCACGGAGATCTGGAATCGAAACGGAGAAATGGTTCACACGCTTCACGTTGCTCCGCTTCAGGATGCGATCCCGATTGAAGGAGTCCCAGTCGGTCCGCGTTTCGCGAACTGGCGGCCGACAGAACCGTCCACACTCGTCTGGCTCGAAGCTCTCGATGGCGGTGATCCCAAACGTCCAGCCGACTTCCGCGACGCATTCTTTGCACAGACGGCTCCATTTGATCAGCCGCCCCGAGAACTGATTCGCATCCAGCAGCGTTGCACCGGACTTACGTGGGGGGCATCGTCCGGAACAGCATTGATTCGGGATTACGATCGCGATCGTCGCTGGACCAGAACTCTGCTGTTTCATGCTGACGATGCCAATTTCGTTCCGCAGGTTCTTTGGGAGCGATCGGTCAATGATCGTTACGGAGATCCCGGATCACCCATGACGAAACCGCTGCCCAACGGACGTCGCGTCCTCTGGCAGCACGGTGACTGGATTTTTCTGGAAAGCACCGGCGCGACTCCCAAAGGAGATCGCCCGTTCCTCAGCCGATTCAACCTTCAGACGCGGCAGTCAGAACGCCTCTTCACGTGCGATGATGAGAGCTACGAATCCGTTGTGGCACTGCTGTCGGACGATGGTACGCGTTTCCTGACTCAGCACGAAACGCCGCTCATCCCGCCGAACTATTTCGTTCGCAGTTGCGACGGCGAGCGCACCGCTTTGACACAGTTTCCGGATCCGATGCCGCAGCTTCGTAACATTCGCAAGGAGATCGTGACATGCCAGCGCGATGACGGCGTGACAATCTCGTTTACGCTGTATCTGCCGAACGACTTTGTTCCCGGACAACCTCGTCCCACCGTACTGTGGGCATATCCGCGGGAATTCAATGACAGTCAGACAGCCGGGCAGATCTCAGGGTCCACGAATCACTTCACCGTCTTCGGAGGAATCTCGCACCTGTTTCTTCTGACGCGAGGTTACGTCGTACTGGATGATGTCACGATGCCGGTCGTGGGTGATCCTGAAACTGCCAACGACACGTTCATACCGCAGATTGTCTCCAGTGCAAAGGCCGCGATCGACAAGGCCGTTGAAATGGGAGTGACGGATCGGGCACGTGTCGGCATCGGTGGTCACAGCTACGGCGCGTTCATGACGGCTCATCTGCTGGCACATTCCGATTTCTTCCGAGCCGGAGTTGCTCGAAGCGGTGCCTACAACCGAACACTGACGCCATTCGGGTTTCAGAACGAACGCCGAACGTTCTGGGAAGCCCCCGAAATCTACATGCAGCTGTCTCCGTTTACCCATGCTCATCGAATTCGAACGCCACTGCTGCTGATGCACGGGGATTCGGACAACAATCCCGGCACGTTTCCGATGCAGAGCGAACGATTGTACCAGGCCATCCGGGGCAACGGGGGAACCGTTCGCTATGTGGTTCTCCCGCACGAATCCCACGGGTACATTGGTCGCGAATCCATCGAACACACGCTTTGGGAAATGATCGACTGGTTTGGAAGGTACCTGTGATGGTTTGTCCCGGATCGGTCGTAGACTTCACGGTGTCCACATGAGCGCACGAATTCTGGCCATCGGCGACGTCCACGGCTGCTGCACTGCGCTGACGACATTACTTTCGGCGCTCCGGCTGAATACAGACGACACTGTCATCATGCTGGGGGATCTGGTCAATCGCGGCCCGGATTCCAAAGGCGTTGTCGACCGGCTGATCGCACTGCAGAACGAGTGTCGACTGATCACGGTGATGGGTAACCATGACGAGATCTTCCTGCACTCGCTGGAACAGGCCTCCGTCAATCCCGAGAAGATTTCATCAGGAGCCGGCCCGACACTGAAGTCGTATGGAGGCTCGATCGCACATGTCCCGCAGTCCCATCACCAGTTTTTTCGGCAGATGGTGACGTACTGGGAGACCACTGGCCATATCTTCGTACATGCCAGCGTCGATCCGGAACTCCCGCTCAGCCAGCACGCCAGTCCGCTGCTTCGATGGTCGCGTTATTCGAGCGATCAGCCTCGCCACTGTTCCGGCAAAATCGTTGTGTGTGGACATACGCAGCAGCGATCGGGCTATCCGGGAATGTCCGACCACATCATTTGCATCGATACGGCGGCCTACATGGGGCTCTGGCTGACATGCCTGGATGTCACTTCAGAAACGGTGTTGCAGTCCAATGAACAGGGCGAAGTGCGAGGCCCGTTCGCGCTGCGGGATGTTGCCACGCCACTTGTCAGCAACGAATAGTCGTCGACGGTCTCGTCTAGCGACTGCGTCCGAAGCAGAGAATCGTGATATCGTCGTTCTGATAACCGGGCGGCATGAACTTTCTGACATCGGTCAGAAGTTCCCTGGCAATTGTCTCCGGGTCGGGCGGTGCCGCCTGAACCAGATTTCGAAATCGCTCCGCACCGTAGAACTGTTTGGTTTCTGACATCGCTTCATCCACACCATCGGTTCGCAGCAGCACGACCTGACCGGGTGACAATGAAACGGTCATCGCTTCATAGGGGAAGTCTGCATCAAGCCCAATCGGAAGACCGGCTCCGGAGTACTCCAGCGACTGCAGCCGGCCGTCGATTCGTCGAACTTCCGGCGGGATGTGTCCCGCGTTGCAAAAGGTGAATGTGTGCTTCGCAACATCGATGACCCCAAGGACATAGGTTACGAAGCGACCATCCACCATGTTCAGACACATCAGCGAGTTGATCTGCCGAACGGCGGCTGTGACGTCGTCGGTATAGTGCATCACGTTCCGGGCAATTCCGGAAAGTCGCGACATGATGAGTGCCGCCGGAAATCCCTTGCCGGACACATCACCAAACGAAATGCACACTTTCCCGCCCGGCATTTCAAAGCAGTCAAAGTAGTCACCGCCCACCGCTCGAGCGGCATGGCACGATCCAAAGAATCGGTAGCCTGCAGGCTGGGGAAGCGTCGCAGGGATGAGCGCCGTCTGAATTTCTGCAGACAGCTTCATTTCTTCTTCCTGCCGCTGCTGCTCCAGCTGAACCGTCAGGAGTCGAACGTTCTCCAGCGCATGCGACGCCTGATTGGCGACGGCCAGCAGCAGCTGCAGATCGTCCGTTGAAAAGCGTCGTCGAGGATCCAGCGCATCGAGACTGATAACGCCAAACGGTACTCGCTCCACCGACAGCATTGGCGCACACATCGTGGAGTGAATTGACTGAGCGGCGATGGAGTCACTGTCAGCGATGCGAGGATCCAGAGATGTGTTCACGGACAGGATCGCCGAATTGTCTTTCAGCACGTTGCTCAGGATCGTTCGGCTGATCCTGATGGGTTGTGCCGCGTCTGGACGTCGATAGCGTTCGGCGACAGAAGTCAGCTGATTCCCAAAGTCCTTCACCATCAGAATTGCGCCGCGGTCCGCCTGTGGAAAGATCTCCATCAATGCATCCAGAACGCGCGGATAGGTCGCTTCAATGCTGAAGCCGCCGGTAAGTGCTTCGTTGATCTTCAAAATGCCGTTCAGCTTGTCTTCCGGTCGAACAGACAGTGACCCATATCCCGACGAAGCCGCTGAACCCTCAATGCTGCTGGGACTGTCTTCATCAATCTCAACGCGAGGACGAAAACCTGGCAGCGTCGTCAGCATGTCTTCTTCAAGGAAAAAGAAGAACACATGAGGACCAATCTGGAACGAATCACCATGCTTCAGAATCTCTGGAACATCTCGAAGCAGCTGGCGTTGATTCAAAAACGTACCGCCGCTGCTGCCGGCATCCACAAGCTTCCAGACGTCACCATTTCGGAACACCCGCGCGTGCCGTCGCGACACTTCACGCTCGACAAATGCGACATCATTCTGAGACTCGCGGCCGATCGTCAGTTCGCCTTTGGTTAGACCGATTCGAACTGTTTGACCGCCACGTTCAAACTGAAGAAAAGCCATTCCGGCCTCACCTGATCAGATCATCTGGCCCATAAACGCATGATCCCCCCACCATCCGAATCTGCCACTCTCGTCGCAATCCGAAGGAAACGTCAGGGTTCACCGAAACGATACGCCATTTTCAGGAAAATCCCCCAGAAAAGTCGGTGCATCTGTTCAGAGTTTAGTGAATCAAAGGACCTGCTGTCATCGCGACTTTGGCACGACTCTCTTTCAAAAAGCCCCCGCTTTTCCAGCAAAAACGCCCCTTCCACTCAAAAAAGCCGCACGCGGGGAGCGGTCTCGTCTAAGACAGCCTTCCGGCGACAGCCAAATCGTCCATCTTCGATCAGCCAGGGGCAGCATCGGTCAGCCGATACCCAATCCCTGGCTCCGTCAGGAGGTACCGAGGTCGCGTGGGGTCTTCTTCGATCTTGCTGCGAAGAGTCCCCATGTAGACTCGCAGGTACTGATTTTCGTGAACCGCGTCCGGGCCCCAGACGGTCTTCAAAAGACTGCGGTGAGTCACCACTTTCCCGGCCTGCTGAACCAATGCTGTCAGCAATCGGTACTCCGTCGGAGTCAGGTGCACGACTTCATCGCGAATGGTCACGGTTCGCCGCCCAAGATCTACCGCCAGATCACCCGTTCGAAAGACAGGGCTCTCTTTCCTGTTGCGGCTGGCCTGGTGCCGCAATGCCACACGAATTCGGGCCAGCAATTCGCCAACGCCAAACGGCTTCGTGAGATAATCATCCGCTCCGGTGTCCAGGGCCAGCACTTTCTCATGCTCACGCTCTCTGGCCGACAACACGATGATCGGCACAGCTGACCATTCACGGACTTTGCGAATCACATCCAGGCCATCGCCATCGGGAAGACCCAGATCCAGCACAATCGCATCCGGCGGTTCACTCACAACGGCTCGAAGGCCCGCTTCCGCGGTGTCCGCTTCAGTGATGCGGAAGCCATTCGATTCCATCGATATCGCAAGGAACCGCCGAATCGATCGATCGTCCTCAATGAGCAGAAGTTTTGGAGGGTCGCTGTCCATTCCGCCTCAACATTCGCCTCAGTCGCTTCAGTACTCCGCTCACGATCTCAACCGTCGCTCGGCAGAGGATTCTCTGAAGCCGTTATCGTAATCGGAACGGTAAAACGAAACACCGAACCACCACCATTTCTGTTGTTTGCCTGGATCATTCCGCCATGAAGTTCCACAATCGCACGGCAGATCGCCAGTCCAATGCCACTGCCTGACGCTCGAGTATTCGTGCCACGCACAAACTTGCTGAAGATCTGCTGCTCTGACCCCGGTAAAATCCCGGGACCACGATCCAGCACTTCCACCACAAGGTTCTCATCGACTTTCTGTACTGTCAGCTCAATCGGAGTTCCATGCTCGGAGAACTTCGCCGCATTTTCCAGCAGGTTCAGCAACACCTGCTGCATCAACAACTCGTCGATTAGCACAGGAGGCAGGTCCGAAGCAATCTGAACCTGGACCGGATGGTTTCGCAGTTGCCGGTGAAGTCGTGCCAGCGCGACACCAATCACTTCGTCAATCGGCTGCAACTCTCGATTCAGCTGAATTGCTCCCGCCTCGAGGCGAGTCAGTTCCAGGAGATTCGCAACCAGCCGATGCAGTCGATCCGATTCATCGACCATCGACTCCGCCAGCTCTTTGCGCGACGCCGAGGACAAAAGGTCTCCCTGTTCTGCCAGAGTACTTGCGGCACCGGTCAGTGTCGCGAGAGGTGTTCGCAGATCATGCGACACCGCGCTCAGCAGCGAATTTCGAAGCCGCTCGGTCTCAGCCTGAACACGAACATCCTCAGCAACTTTCGCGAGTTCGCATCGATCCAGTGCCGCAGCAATCTGAGCGGCGCAGGCTTCCAGCAGATCCTTCTTTGAACTCGACAGAAGTTCGATCTCGCGACGTTCGCGGTTGTCAGCGTCTGATTTCAGGCCCAGGCACCCAAGACATCGATCAGCAACGATCAGAGGAACATACAGAGTCCCGGTGCCGGGCAGCGTCGACGTACCAGCGCCCGCTGGCTGGCGATGTTCCAGCACCCAGCGAATTACGCCTGCATCCTCCAGATTCGGAGTCTGCCGAATCTCGTCGGCGGTCCGCAAAACCACATCCGCGCCAATCACGTCTTTCAGGACGCGCCGAGCGGAAGCCACGATTCCCTCGGACGTCGGCAGGTCCGCCAGTTCGCGGCTCAGCGTATAGAGAGCAGCCGTCCTTTGTTCGCGTTCCCGAGCTGCGACCGTCTGTCTTCGAACGCGTTCCGCCAGCTGGCTCACAAGCAGACCTGTCGCCAGCATCACGCAGAACGTCACAAGATACTGACTGTCAGAAACCGTCAGTCGCCCGAACGGCGGGACAAACCCGACGTCAAAGATCAGGATACTCAGAACCGTCGCAAAGATGCTTGGACCTCGTCCCAGAGTCAGCGACACCATCACAACAGCCGCCATAAAGATCATGGCAATGTTTGTGGGATCCAGCGAACTCGACAACAACCACGCCACACCCGTGGAAACGCTCACAACGCCAACCGACCACAGATACGCACTCCGATCCGCCCGCCGTTCGGGTGTCGCGACGGCACGAGCTGTGACCTCTTCTTCATCGCCGCTGATCACGAACACATCGATGTCACCGCAGCGCCGAATCAGATCGTAAACCGGAGCCCCGTACCAGAATTCACGCCAGCGACTTTGAAGCGGCTTACCGACGATGATGCGAGAAATGTTCTTCTGGCGACAATGCGACAGAACACATTCCGCGAAATCCGATCCGCTGACGTGTTCGATCTGAGCACCCAGCTCTTCGGCAAGCTTCAGATTGGATTCCAGCTGCTGCTGATCATAGGCGTTCAGCGGTCCTGCGCTGGTCAGTTCGACATGCAAAGCCGTCCACGGTGCTCGCAGCGTCGACGCGATTCGTCGAGTCGCCCGAACCAGTCGCGCCGACAATGGACTAGGTCCGACGCAAACCAGCAGTCGATCCGCCGTTGGCCAGATCGCGGCAACGGCGTGCTGCTGGCGATAGTCCACCGCCTGCGCGCTGACTCGATCCGCCGTGCGACGCAGCGCGAGTTCTCTCAGTGCGATCAGGTTGCCTTTGCGGAAGAAGTTCTGAATCGCTCGAGCAGCCTGGTCGGAAACGTACACTTTGCCCGAACGAAGCCGCTCAATCAGCTGATCCGGAGCCACATCAATCAGCTCCACTTCATCGGCATTCTCAAACACATGGTCCGGCACCGTCTCGCGAACCGGCGCCGAGGTGACTCGGGCAATCACATCGTTCAGACTTTCCAGGTGCTGCACGTTCAAAGTCGTGTAAACATTGATACCGGCTGCCAGAAGATCTTCCACATCCTGCCATCGTCGAGCATGTGTCAGGCCTTCCGCATTCGTATGAGCCAGCTCGTCAACGAGTATCAGCTGCGGACGCCGAGCCAGAGCGGCTTCCAGATCAAATTCCTGCAGAGTTCGATCTCGATACACTACCGCTCGACGAGGAAGCAGGTCGAGCCCAAACGTGAGTGACTGAGTTTCCGGACGCGCATGAGGTTCGACATAGCCAATCACCACGTCAACGCCAGCCCGAGCTTCTCGTCGAGCGGCCTGGAGCATCGCAAACGTCTTGCCAACCCCTGGAGCCATGCCGAAGAAGATCTTCAGCTTGCCTCGGGCGGCCTTTTGCTCTTCACTCTGCACTCGCTGCAGAAGTTTGTCAGGATCCGGACGTTCATTCATGGCACAGTTTTCTCAGCCAGCGCTGCGAGCGACCACTATACCAACGACAGCTCCGATCAGCATGCACGAAATCGTCATTCCAGCCAACGGAAGCCCAAACGCGGCAGTAATCAGTCCAGCCATCAGCCCGACCAGGGAATAGACCAGGCTGATCGAGGCATAACGGATCCATTTCGAAGGATTCTTAAAGCTCATCGTGGCCTCACTTTCGTTCCTCACCGTCGACACTAAAGAAGACGCAGGCGACGGATGCATCATCGTTCGAGGCAAAAGCATCGTTCTCATTGCGACACGTTTTTCGAGAACAGACGATCCAGCTCCAGATTCAGAAGCAGCACGTTGACTCGGTCATGTGTCCCCAGCTCGACTTGTCCATGTTCCGCTTGCCGACCAATCAGCGTCATGATTTGCTCCAGCGAAACACCGCGGGCACTGGCAATGCGTTCCGCCTGAAACTTCGCCGCATCAAGACTGATGTGAGGATCCAGGCCGCTGCCTGATGCGGTCAGTAAGTCAGCCGGAATGGCCCCTTTTGATGCAGGATTCGACTGCCGCAGTGCGGCTGCCCGCTGCTTCACCAGGTCCTGCCACGCGGGATTGGTCAGTGCAAGATTGAAACCGCTTCCGGCCGATGCATTTCCTGGAAACACGCCCGTGGAAGAAGGCCGCGACCAGAAATAGCCATCACTCTGAAACGACTGCCCAATCAGTTCGGAACCGACCGCAGCGCCGTCATTTCGCAGAACACTGCCATTCGCCCGAAACGGAAACACCACCTGAGCAATCGCTGTCACAAACAGCGGATACATGACTCCCGTCAACACCGTAAAGAAAACCAACACCCGAACCGCCACAACAAGTGTCTTCATACATCACCCCATAACTCTCATTGAT
>CAZIGZ010000001.1:34293-48965 GCA_964538835.1 uncultured Chitinophaga sp.
CACCCGAACCGCCACAACAAGTGTCTTCATACATCACCCCATAACTCTCATTGATAGTCTGATCCCCACTACTCCCATCACAGCGCCAACCACCTACATCACCATCGACAGCATCACATCGATCGCCTTGATGCCCACGAATGGCACCAGAAACCCGCCCAGTCCATACAGCAGGATGTTGTCACGCAGCAGCGTTGCAGCTCCGACAGCTCGGTAGCGAACACCTTTCAAGGCCAGCGGAATCAACACCACGATAATCAGAGCGTTAAAGATCACCGCCGAAAGGACGGCCGTCTGTGGCGTCGCCAGTCCCATGACGTTCAGAACTTTCAGCCCGGGATAGATCGTCGCAAACGCGGCTGGAATGATGGCGAAGTACTTGGACACATCATTCGCGATGCTGAACGTTGTGAGAGCACCGCGAGTCATCAGCAGTTGCTTTCCGATCTCAACGATCTCAATCAGTTTCGTCGGGTTTGAATCGAGGTCGACCATGTTTCCGGCTTCGCGAGCCGCCTGAGTTCCGCTGTTCATGGCCACAGCCACGTCGGCCTGAGCCAGAGCAGGGGAGTCATTAGTTCCGTCACCGGTCATGGCGACCAGTCGTCCGCCGCTTTGGCACTTCCGAATGTAGTTCAGTTTCATCTCAGGAGTGGCCTGAGCCAGAAAGTCGTCGACTCCTGCTTCGGCCGCAATCGCCGCAGCGGTCAGAGGATTGTCGCCGGTGATCATGACGGTTCGAATGCCCATGGAACGAAGCTGACTGAAGCGTTCGCGAATCCCGCCCTTGATGATGTCCTTCAGATACACAGCCCCCAGCGCTCGATTGCCTTCGGTGACGACCAGAGGCGTTCCACCTTTGCGGGAGATTTCATCCACAATTGTTCGGAGCGAAGCAGGAAACTCACCATTGCGTTCCTTCAACCATGCATCAACCGCGTCCGCCGCTCCCTTTCGAATCTGACGTCCGTCAAAGTCGACACCACTCATGCGAGTCTGAGCCGTGAATGGAATGAAGGTCACTTGCCGCTGATTCACTTCACGACCTCGAAGGCCATACTTTTCCTTCGCCAGAACAACAATGCTGCGACCTTCAGGAGTTTCATCCGCGAGCGAAGACAGTTGAGCCGCTTCGGCGAGTTCTTCGATTCGCACGCCGCTGGCCGGGAGAAACTCCACCGCCTGGCGATTCCCCAGAGTGATTGTTCCCGTCTTGTCCAGCAGCAGCACGTCCACATCACCGGCCGCTTCGACAGCTCGGCCGGACG
The DNA here is from genome assembly GCA_964538835.1 of uncultured Chitinophaga sp. GTDB lineage: Bacteria > Planctomycetota > Planctomycetia > Planctomycetales > Planctomycetaceae > SXXK01. The sequence goes on from CAZIGZ010000001.1 coordinate 35,562, forward strand.
TCGCAATCACGTTCGCCTGAATCATGCGGTCCATCCCCGCAATTCCGATCGCCGACAACAGTCCGCCGATCGTTGTGGGAATCAGGCACACGATCAATGCCACGACAACAACCATGGTGACCGGAGTTCCAGAACCGCTGAGTTCGACAGCGTATCGCGAAAATGGAATCAGCGTCACACTGGCCAGAAGAAAGACAAGAGTCATCGCCGACAGCAGAATGTCCAGCGCGATCTCATTGGGAGTTTTCTGACGTTTCGCTCCTTCCACCAGCGCGATCATGCGGTCCAGGAACGTTTCACCGGGATTCGTGGAGACTCGGATCAGCAGCCAGTCCGACAGCACGAGCGTTCCACCGGTCACGCTGCTTCGATCACCGCCACTCTCACGAATCACCGGCGCACTTTCTCCCGTGATCGCGCTTTCATTCACGGAGGCAATGCCGTCCAGAACTTCTCCGTCGGCCGGAATATAGTCGCCCGCCGGAACCAGGATGCAGTCTCCTTTGCGAAGCTGCGATGCCGACACACTTTCCAGCTCGGAACAATTCACCAGCTCCGAGCTGCTGATCGCCGCCTGGAGCTCCGAGGACAAACGGCCGTCTGGCGGACTTGTTTTGAACCTTCGCGCCATCACATCACGGCGAGCCTGACGCAGAGTTGCCGCCTGAGCCTTGCCACGTCCTTCTGCCATGGCTTCTGCAAAGTTGGCAAACAAAACGGTGAACCAGAGCCATGCCGAAACCGATGCCACGAACCACGGCGATTCAGTTCCCCGGTCAACAAAGGCATCCACCGCCAGCGCCGTGGTGAAGAGACTTCCGACAAAGACGGTGAACATCACCGGCCGACGAATTTGATGCCGCGGATCCAGCTTTCGCAGAGATTCCACACACGCTGATTTCAAAATAGTCGCATCGAACAACGATCGAGAACCACGAGTCGACATAAGGCACTCCAAAGTCATGGTTCGCTCTGTCGAACCAACTCCCATTACCCAATCACAGACCACATCAACACTCTGCTCCGCCCTCGAACACCCGGTTCTTTCTGGCGGAGTGAACAATGACTATGGCCCGCTGGCCACAAGTTCCATGTGATCGGCCACGGGGCCAAGGACCAGAGCCGGAACAAACGTCAGGGCTCCGACAAGGACAACGATTCCTGCGAGCAGGACAGCAAACAGAGGATTGTTCGTTGGTAAAGTCCCGCTTGTTTCCGGAATGACGGGCTTCTTCGACATGGCACCAGCCAGGGCCAGCACCGGAATGATCAGTCCGAAACGAGACGCCAGCATCGCGATACTGAGCGTCACGTTGTAAAACGGCGAATTGACGCTCAGCCCCGCGAAGGCACTTCCGTTGTTGTTTCCCGCGGAAGAAAACGCATACAAAATCTGACTGAACGCATGCGGCCCGGGATTCGAAACCGCCGACGTGCCTTCGGATCGCATCACAGCCGCAGCGGTCCCCATCAGCACCAGGATGGAAGGAATCAGAATGACCAGCGCGGCCAGTTTCATTTCTCTCGCTTCAATCTTCCGCCCCAGATATTCCGGAGTTCGCCCGACCATCAGTCCTGCGATGAAAACCGTGACGATGGCGAAGACGATCATGCCATAAAGGCCGCAGCCGACACCGCCAAAAACGACTTCGCCACACTGCATCAGCCACAACGGGATCAACCCGGCCAGCGGTGTCAGTGAATCATGCATACAGTTGACACTGCCGTTCGATGCAGCAGTTGTCGCAACTGCCCAAAGCACCGACGCTGTCGTTCCCAGACGAAGCTCTTTGCCTTCCAGATTCCCGACCGAAGAAGCGGCTGAACCAGATGCCTCGGTGACGACAGCAACTTCACGATGCTCGGCCACTTCGGCCGCAATCACACACGGAATGAAGATCAGAAACATCGCCGCAAGCAACATGCGTCCCTGACGAACATCACCCACGAGAACCCCAAATGTCTCACACAGCGCGGCTGGAATGAGCAGAATCGCAAGCAACTGCAGCAGATTGCTCAGTCCCGTCGGGTTCTCAAACGGATGCGCCGAGTTGACTCCGAAGAAGCCACCTCCGTTGGTTCCCAGCTGCTTGATCGCCACTTGAGACGCCGCCATTCCAAGCGGCAAAGCCTGCTCACGCACGACCGTCCCGTCTGTCGTCGTGACAGGCTCTATCAGAGGCACAGTGGTTTGTTCGCGGAATGTCTGCACGACGCCCTGAGAAACCAGCACGATCGCAAGAACGAACGAAAGGGGCAGAAGGACAAACAGGCTCGCTCGCGTCAGATCAAGCCAGAAACTGCCAAGCTGCGGAACGCACCTGTCGACAGATTCGACAGCGCTGCTTCCTGCGTCAGATCGGCCTTCGACGCGGGTTCGTCCAACGAGTCCTCGAATCAACGCCATCATCACGGCAATCCCCGCCGCAGCCGAAACAAAGTTCTGGACCGTCAGTGCAAGAGCCTGACTTAAGGCAGACAGTGTGGTTTCGCCACTGTAGGCCTGCCAGTTCGTGTTGGTAACAAAGCTGACGGCGGTGTTCAGAGCAAGGTCCCAGCGGACACCATCAAACTTGCGTTCATTCCATGGCAACTGTCCCTGCAAGATCAGGATCCCAAAAACCGCCATCAGACTGAAAGCACTAAAGGCCAGAACGCTCCACGCATACCGCGTCCATGTCATGTCCTCGTCAGGATCAAAGCCGCACAACCGCGCCACGAAAGACTCGACGGATCGTTGAATGCTACTCCAGCGATGACGACGACCGGCAAGAACAACGGCCATGTAACGCCCAAGGGGCAGGGCGGTGAGAATCAGAACACCCAGATACACACTCGGAAGAATCCAGTCTGTCGCGTTCATGCGAATCGCTCCGGACAAAGCATGGCAAAGATCAGATAGACACACAGCAGCAGGGCCAGCACAAGGCCCACAATGTCCATCACATTCATGGAAGGTTCTCTGTCGAAAAAGGATCGCCGGAACGCACATCTTCCGGCTGAAACTCAGATCGTCAGATTGTGCACGACCTCGCGCAAAATGGGTGCAAGAACCTGGATCGAGCGCATAAAGGCCGCGCAAAGATGGACGCACGAACCAATGTGCGTCCGTTCAAAGTGGATGTCGAGGTGGCCAAGGAGTCTCGCGAACAAGCGGACCTGAATCGCAGCACTTGCGGAGTTTTTTGGGGAAAGCGGGCAATCCGAAGCAAGTTCCTTCGATACGAATCCCAGGGGAACAGGAGTCGTCACATGACACGAACAGCAACACTTTCACGAAGCCTGCCGCTGTCGTCTCGCAAGATTGAGCTGACCATCGAGCAAATGGGGCGAACGGGCCAGGCACTTGTCCGCGATGCCTCACCTCGCGACCTGCTGATCACAAGTCCAATGGTCTTGGACGTCGGAAAGAACGTTCTCTTCAGAATGGAATCAGGGTTTCCACTCACGACAACAGAGTTCATCGGCGCGATTCACTGGATGAACAGAGCGACGATTCCCGCAGAATACGGCATTGCGCTTGCTTCCAATACACCGCCCGAACTGCTGCTAAACACATCGGGATCCATCAGCCGCGAACTTCGATATCGCTGCCGCGTCCCAGGCGAAGTTCTGGTTCCCAGCCAGACAAAACCCATTCCGGCCCTCGCCATTAACTACTCTCGCGCGGGCTGTTGCCTTTTGACGGACGTCGACGTTCGAGCAGGTATGGAGATGTTCTTTATCTTCCGCCAGCCGAAGCATCTTCATCGCGTGCGTCTGCGAGTTCGCTGGTCCTCGTCGAACAATCATCTGTTCCTTGTCGGATGCCAAAACTCCAGCCGCACCAACAGCTGGGCCATGGCCGACTTCGACGTTCCAACACGGCTGAATGGTCAATGACCGACAATTCGATCCCAGGCACCAAACAAGAAACGAAGAACAAAGAACGACGAACCAGAAAGCCTGCCCTAGTCAAACTTGACCTGAAATCCTGAGATCATCATGCCTGCGTCGACGGTCAGTGTCTGACCGGTCACAAGAGTGCTTCCGTGAACAAGGCTGACAATTCCGTCGGCGATATCTTCCGGCTGGCAGACGCGACCAAGCGGCAAACTCTTTTCATACGACTGGACGATCTTCTCGTAGCGATCACCGAGCCCATTCTGAGTCCATCGGCCAGCAATAAAGCCAGGAGCAATCCCGTTGACTCGAATCTTCGGCGCGAACGTCCGAGCCAGTGAGACGGTAAGATTGTCGAGTGCTGCTTTGGTACAGCAATACGGAATCGAACTGCCCTGGGCCAGTTGAGCTGCAACACTGGACACGTTAATGATGCTGCCTCCACCGGCCTCCAGCATGGCTGACTGTACGGCTCGAGCACAGTGAAAGGCTCCAACGACATTCACCTTGTAGAGTCGTTCCCAGACATCGTCCGTCACGGCGTCAAGATTCTGGAAGGCAATGAACTCCGTGATGCCAGCACAGTTGATCAACACATCAATGCGCCCAAATGTCTGCAATGCCTGCGAGACCATGGAGCGACATTCAGCATCATTCGCCACATCCGCCTGGATCGCGATCGCACGACCTCCGGCATCCGTGATCTCCTTCACGATCGATGCTGCGTCCGCCTGTGATCGAGAGTACACAACGACGACGGAATAGCCGAGGACCGCAAACTTCCACGAAGCTGCTCGCCCCACACCTGTCCCACCACCAGTGATGATGACAACTCGCTGATGCTGCATTGGCTTTGACCTCAATTTGAACGTGCAAACCGTAGGCGAATCATTCCATGACTCAGCCTGTCGAAAGAAGGACATGATGAAGACGCCTGATGCATTCCCACAAGCCTATCGCAATCGCCGAACAGTACTCGCCGCGAGGCGGCTCGAAAGGCTTTCGGTCATGGAATGACCGAGCTACGTCGTAGGCGAGTCATTCCATGACTCAGCCTGTAGAACGAAGGACATGATGAAGACGCCTGATGCATTCCCACAAGCCTATCGCCATCGCCGAACAGTACTCGCCGCGAAGCGGCTCGAAAAGCTTTCAGTCATGGATTGACCGAGCTACGGACGTTATCCTTCGGCTACACGCCTATTCTGGAGCCCCTTGATGACTCATTCTCTCCGTTCCGTGACTGTCATTTTCCTCTGCATTGTCCTGCATTTCATCACCACGGCGAATGCTGATGACTCGTCCGCTCACGGGAACAAAGAGTCTCTGAAGATCCTCACACATAATGTGCTCTACGGGTTTACTCAGCGCACCGAGCCTCGATATCAGAACTGGCGACAGTGGATGAAATCCCAGGTGCCGGATGTGGTTTGTCTGCAGGAACTCAACGGCTACACCGCGGAGAAACTGGCCTCCGATGCGGCGACATGGGGACATTCACACAGTGAACTACTCAAGACAGACGGCTTTCCGACCGGCATCACGTCCCGGTTCCCGATTTCGCATGTCGAACGCATTCGAGACGGTTTTCACCATGGCCTTCTGCGATGCCAGATCAAGGGCATCTGGTTTTATGTCATCCATTTTCATCCATCGAATTTTGCGAGACGGGTTGAGGAAGCAGCATTGCTGGCAAAAGATGTCTGTGACCTGCCCGAACGAAATCCTCGCATCGTTCTTGCGGGCGACTTCAACGGATTCTCCCCGGCTGATAAAGCTCATTACGACAATGATAGCCAACTGGTTCCATTCTTTCAGAAGCTGGACCAGAAGAACAAGGACGCCCGAAACCTGAACGATGGCCGTCTGGATTATGGCGGACTTCAGGCAATCCTCGACCTGGGCTACATCGACCTGATTGACCGAGCCCGCAAATCTGGCTCGCCGTTCGTCGGGACATTCCCGGCGAAACTCGTGAGCGACGAAGACCATGGCACCGATCGTCGACTCGATTACATCTTCGTCACTTCCAACCTTGTTGATTCCGTCGAATCTGTGGCAATCCTTCGCGATGAAGTGACGGAACAACTTTCCGATCACATCCCTGTCACAGCAACGCTGCGTCTGGATGATCGTGATGCGAAGGCTGATGCACCAACGCCAGCGATCTTTACGGGCAAGCCCGAACTGTTGCAGGAGCACGGAGCAGGGGAAGGGCCAGCGTGGCATCCGGAACTGGGACTGCTGACCAGCGGTGAAGGCAACATCAACGTTCGCGATAGGGAAGGACACTCTTCAGTCTATCGCCAGAATGCAGGCTCGAACGGGCTCATGTTTGACCGCGAGGGACGACTGATCATCTGTGAACCTGTGCGACGGAGAGTCACCAGGCTGGAACAAAATGGCACGACAACGGTCCTCGCAGAAAACTTCAGCGGCATGAAGTTCAACCAGCCGAATGATCTGACGATCGACTCATCCAATCGCATCTATTTCTCTGACCCATGTTACGGCGACCGATCACAGATGGAGATGGTCGATGCCGACGGCAAAAAAATCGAGGGTGTTTATCGCATCGATCCGAACGGTCATGTGACTCGCATCATCGCGCACGAAGTGGATCGCCCAAACGGACTCGTGGTAACTCACGATGACAAGTTTCTCTTCGTGGCTGACAACAACAATAACACGCTCAACGGGGCCAGAAAGCTCTGGCGTTTCAACCTGAAGGCTGACGGCACTGTCGACGCCGCCAGTCAGAAACTGATCTACGACTGGAAGACGACTCGCGGGCCGGATGGAATGAAGCTGGACGCAAAAGGCCGTCTGTTTGTTGCGGCCGGAATCAACAAGCCGAATCCTCCGTTTGAAACCGCGGAATCCCCGACTGCCGGCATCTACGTCTTTTCGCCAGACGGCGAACTTCTGACCTTCGCCCCCATCCCACGCGATGAAACAACCAACTGTGCTTTCGGTAGCAACGACCTGAAGACACTCTTTGTCACCGCCGGAGGAACTCTCTGGAAGTTTCCCGTGCAAACCGCAGGCCGACCTGCATGGCCACTCGTGGAATAACGAGACACCGCAATACGACTGGCATTAGCAACCTGACTCTGAATCACTTTCAAAAAAGGTCCTGGGATTCCACACTGATCGGCAACATCCGACCAATGAGACGGAATGCACCAGACTCTTCGATGGATCACCGATGACTTCTCAAAATCGCACCCCAATGTCTTTCGCCTGGCTGATCTTTTTTGCCACATTGGGCTTCGCAGGGTTCATCACGAATCAGTGCACCGCTGCACCAATAGTTCAGGCGGAAGAGGACGTCGATCCTCCCCTTCGACTGGCTCACGACGGACGTCTGCGCGAGCTGATGGAAGCCGTGCAGACTCATCACATTCAGCCTCCGACTCGGCAGCAGATGATCTTCGACGTGATCAACGCCTTTGCGAAGCACCAGAAGTCTCCAGTGCCGGCAGGCTTCAGCGCACAGCTGTCCGCCGAGAACGACGTTGAACGACTCTACGCGATGATGCAGGAAGAACTTGCGCGATCAAAGGCAACAAAGTTGACGGATGAGCAGTTTGACAATATCGCCGTGCATGCTGTCGCCGATGCAACAAATGGCGGACTGGCTATGATTCGCAGCAAAGATCACAACGTCAATGAACAGATCGCTGCCAATCGTTATGTGGGGATTGGCATCCAAGTCAGTCAGCACCCGGAAGCGAAGGAGTTGATGATTCAGAGGACGATGGAAGGAGGAACCGCAGAGAAAGCGGGGATCGTCGCAAATGATGTGATTGAATCCGTTGACGGTCGTCCCACCAAAGAGGTTCCGCTGAATCAGGTTGTCGACTGGCTGCGAGGCCCGGAAGGAACGACAGTGAAGGTGACCGTTCGCAACGACAAGGGTTCGAGGGAGATCGAGATTGTCCGCCGAGTCACTCCGTTCAAAACGGTCCACATCATCAGGGACGCCAGCACGCCAGACACAGCCGTTCTTCGCCCCGACCGAATTGGTGCCAGCACCGTGCATGAGATGACAACGCTGGTCTCGGAACTTCCAGAGACGGTAAAGCACGTTGTCGTGGACCTGCGATCTGTAACGAGCGGTTCGATTCATCATTTGCATCTGCTGGCGGATGCGTTGATGGAAGAAGGAACAGCAGGTTTCGTCGAAACGCGAACGGCCCGAAGAGAACTCAAGACGGAAGCTGGCACACTTGCCGACAACAGGACAATCAGCCTCGCGTACAGCCCCAGAATATCGTCCCGGATGGACTGGCTTGCAGCGACTGCGGCAGCTCATGGTGTCCACGTTTTCCGCGAAAACCTGTGGAAACAAATCCCTGGCGTGGATCCTCCCTCAGCGATGCCGGGGACTCTGGAATCATTCCCCATTTGGAAAGACTCTTACTTCGTTGAGCTGAACGGCAGCCGGCTTCTGCTGAGCGATAATACATCGGCGAACGATGCTGAGCCGTCCGGTGAATTGCTGAACGCAGAGAATCAGGATTTGTCCGGCGGAGCTCTCAATTCTGCGTGGCGATACCTTGCCGGGCCACAGACTCCGGCAGCCGTTCCTCAGGCTCAGCCACTACCAGTTAATTCGATGGTCCAGCCTGATTCAACTCCGTATCGCACGCTCACCGATGACCATCAACTGCTCAAGCAGATTTCCAAAACCCTCGCACACTAACCCGGCTTTAGAATCTACCCCAACGGCTTTCCGCATTCCGCTTTCGGCTTTACCTCCCAACGTCTCTCTGCTTTCCACCAATGTTCCCGGCATCCGATTACCATGTCGCTCTCCCCGTAGCTCGCTGCCTCCTCATCGTGACCGCGATGATTGGGAATGCTAATGCGTGGGCCGACGAAGTTCAGAAGCAGCAGCCTCTCCCGCTCGGGCTCTGTGCGATCGACGTCAGTGAAGATGGTCGCCGAATCTTCGTGGGTGGTTCACTGGACGACACGATCTGTGTCATTGACGCGGAAACACGGTCGCAACACAAAGTGTCATTTTCCGGCAAAGGCGTGGCTGCGCTGAAACAGCTTCCGGAGGAAAATTCTCTCTTGCTGGCGATCACGGATCCGCCGAGCCTGCTGGGGCTCAACCTGAAAGAACCGGGTGCTCCGAAGCCTGTGCAACTGCCCATTCCGGGAAGACCGAGTCACATTGCGATCTCGGAAATTGGCGTGGCCTGCGTCACAATGACATGGAAACATGCAGTCGCATTGGCCAGCATTGATGAAGCAGGGCAGTTGTCTCCGATCCTGCCGCGCATCATCGAGTTGTCGTTTCCTCCGGGGCAGGTGCTTGCTGTTTCGGACGACCGGTTCCTGATCGCTGACGCATTTGGGGGCAAGGTCGCTCTTCTGGATCTGGATTCTGATCCAATCGTGCGTGAACGTGAACTGCCGATTCACCACATCGGTGGATTGTGCTCGAACCCAGCCGGCACAATGGTCTATCTGACTCATCAGCGACTGAGTGGCGTCGCAGAAACAAGTCGCGACGACCTTCACTGGGGCACGCTCATTCAGAACAATTTAAGTACTCTGTCGATCGAGACGTTTCTCGATTCGAAGGTGCCGGACAATCGCCAGTTACAGACACGACGTCTTGGAAACGTCGGCAATGGTGCGGCGGATCCGGCGGGAATTCTGGTGAGCGAGGACCAGGATCTTTTCGTAGCGGTCTCAGGCACCGACCAGCTGGCCATCCTGCGAAAGGGGGCCGAGCAGCCTGATTTCGTGGATGCTGGAATCAGACCGACGGATATACGACGACTGGGTCGTGATGAAATCGTTGTGCTGAATCGTCTTTCGAGAACGCTGTCGATCATTCGCGCGACACGACCATGGACGCTGCAGGCGACAATCGGACAACCCGCAGCCCTGGACACTCCGGAAGCACTTGGTGAACGAGCATTCTATTCAGCACGGCTGTCTCATGATCAATGGATGTCGTGCCACAGCTGTCATGTCGATGGCCATTCGCCCGATCTGCTTGCGGATACTCTGGGCGACGGTCGACACGAGTCCCCTAAGCGTATCCCATCGCTCTTCGGAGTCTCCCAAACTGGTCCGTGGTCGTGGACCGGAAGCAAGATGACGCTCGAAGATCAAATCAGCCAGACCCTGCACACCACGATGCACGGTGATGACCACCGAACCGAGACGCTCGGCACACCGAACGAAATCACCAAAAGCCTCGTCGCCTTTATGGCCACCCTGGACCATCCGGAGAAACACGTTCCAGACGACGCCATAATGTCCGATGTGGAACAGGGCAGGGCGATGTTTGAACAGCGAGGATGCATCAAGTGTCATGCACCGGACAACTTCTGGACCTCCAAAGCCAGCTGGGACATTGGCGTCCAGGACGAACAGGGCCATCGCGAATTCAATCCTCCTTCACTTCAGTCTGTCGTCCATCGCCGAGCCTTCTTCCACGACGCCCGATTTCGGACGCTCAACGAGGTCCTGAAATCCCATCACCCGGGCTTCGACCAGTCTCCCACCGAGCCGGAAGTTCAATTGCTGATCAAGTACCTCACCAGCAACTAAGAACTACGAACCAGGAACTAAGAACCAGCAACCTGCTCCTACGTCGTGATGGAGAACGTCAAACTCTGGCTCCACTGACTCAACTCACCCGTCGCACTGATCGCGCGGACCCAGACTCGAAACGTGCCAACGGGCAGTGCGGTTGTCGGAGTGTAAGACGTGCTGGTCAGGCCGGTGAGATTGATGATTCCCTGGACATAAGTGTCTGCTCGGTCGACCCACAGCTGATACGTTGCAGCCCCGGCCACAGGCTTCCAGGAGAACGTTGGCTTGTTATTGGTTCCGCTGCCCGTGGGAGTCAGCATTTCCGGCTGACCGCCGATCGTCAGATCGACAAGATTCGACCAGAGACCTCGAGCATTCGCGCTGGCGGCGACAACCTGCCAGCGGTAATGACCATCCGGAAGATCTGACGGTGGTGTCCAGTTTGTTGCGGTGATATTGGATTGACTGAAGGCGACGGTTTCTGTGTCGACGTTGCGAATGAAGATGTCGTACTTCGTCGCACTCGGTACAGCGTTCCAGGTAAACTGAGGACGGCGCTCAAAAGTTGAAGCCCCGGGAGCCGTCATCGTCGGAGGTGTCCCGACATTGAAGAACACCACAGTCGACCATGCCGCCGCAAGGCCCGACGCATCCAGTCCTCGCACCCAGACTCGATAACTTCCCAACGCAAGATCCGTTGCATTCTGCCATGACTTGCCGGTGATGTTGTGCAGAATCACCGTGCTGACCTGACCGGGAGTCGTGCTGTCCAGCCACACGTCATACTTGACGGCTCCCGGTAGATCATTCCACACCACCTGCGGACGGGACGTGGTCTGACTTCGAATCATCATGCGCACTTCGATCCGCCCCGGCTCCAAACGCGTGATGCGTACGTCGAGTCGCTTCGGCCAGCGTTTCCCCTTCAATGAACTTCATCACATAAACAGGCTGACCGTCTTCATCCTGACCCGTGCTCAGGATGGACACAATTCCGGGATGATCCAGCTGTCCCGTAATCATGGCTTCGCGAAGAAATCTCTGACGGCGAGCAGAATCCTGTCCAGCGCCATGTCGCATCTTCTTCAATGCAACAGGACGTCCCAGCGCTTCGTCCTGAGCCAGAAGAACTTCGCCCAAACCTCCGCGAGCGTGCGACCTGAGAACTCTAAACCGCGACTCTGTACAAACGATGGACGCGGCTGACGCACCTGACGCCGAGACTTCCAGTTCGCCTCGCAGAGTCTCCTCCTGTCTCTCCAGCAAACGTTCCATGTCCAGAATCGTCGTGATCTTCTGGCGAAAGAGCGGAAGCAACTGAGGACTGGAAGCACACAACGCGTCGGCGTCTACTGTCTGCCCTGTCCGCCGCAGACGATCCCATTGCTCCAGCAGATTCTCAAGCAAAGTTTCATCTGTCATGGTGACTTCGTCCGTTCTGTAAACAAGATCTGCCGTTTTCCATGGGTCGAGGTCAAGTCTCTATTCCATCAGTCCCGGGGGAACGCCGCCAAGCTTTGAATGCAGCTGAAAGCAGATCTCTCGCCAATGCCTCTGGATGGTTCTCTCACTCAGCTCAAGTATCTTCCCGGCTTCTTCCTGAGTCAGTCCCTGGTACCAGATCAGATCCGCGACCGCCTGAAGCTCATCGGGCAGGCGTTCGACCGCTTCGTGGAAATCGGTCCAATAGGATAGCCCGGCTGGATCTGCAGATTCGTCCGCCTGCAGTTTTCCAAAGACACTGCTTCGAGCCCCTCGCTGTTCGCGATTTGCTTCCGGTCCCTGAGGACCAGCATAGTGCCGAGCCAGATCAATCAGAGCACAGCGAATGTCGCGTGCTGCCAGCCGCATCAGTGCCGCCGTCGATTCAGGAATCACATGATCCAGAGTCCGGCAGATTCGCAGCATCGCGTTTTGCAGGACATCATCCGTTTCCTCCCACGGCCGAACGCTGGAATAATCCTTGAGCATCCGCCGGGCCATCTTCAGAAGCCGCCCGCGGGCTGTGCAGAGCAGTTGCTCACGTGCCGCCAGGTCGCCCTTTTTGAGCCGAGCAAGACAGTCGTTGATTTCCTGAGTATTGCCAGTCTCTGACACGAGCAGCATCACGACAAAACGAGGCGGGAAGATCAGGCGAAAGGCCAGAAGAGATCATCAGGTGTCAGCCAGAGAAGCAGGATCCGGACACTATCTTTCCAGGGGTCGGAAGACAAGAAGTTCCTGCAGCAGCATTGGCCGTTTTTGAAATTCCGAGCCGACGTCGCCGACGTTCTACCCGCCCGACAGCGATCCCCAGACGATAAACGGTTCGGCCCCGTTCAGAATCGCTTCAGGCAGAATTTCGTCCGTGGGTCGGTGTGACAGGTCTTTCTGGCAGCCGAAGTATCGAAGAAACGGCCGTCGCTTCTTTGTGACGTGATCACGAATCGTCCCGCAAAGCATGGGGTAGCTTCGCTCCACTTCATCCAGAACACTGTCGGCCGTAACAGGATCGGAGACCGTCAGCACGATCTCCGATCCAACTCGTGCCAGGTTCTGCAGATGAAACGGCAGCTGCACTCGAATGTCACTCATCGCAGCGTCTGAACTTCTACGGACAGTACCGCGGGAAGATCATGCACGATGGTCTGCCAGTGATCTCCGCCGTCGGGCGAGACATAGACCTGACCGCCGGTGGTGCCGAAGTAGATACCACAGTTGTCGAGCGTGTCATGGGACATCGCATCGCGAAGAATATTGACGTAGCAGTCCTGCTGAGGAAGCCCGTTGGTCAGTGCTTCCCAGTTGCCTCCGCCCGTGCGACTTCGATAAACGCGTAGTTTGCCTTCCGGCGGATAGTGTTCCGAGTCACTCTTGATCGGAATGACGTACACCGTATTCGGTTCGTGAGCATGCACTTCGACCGGGAAACCAAAATCGCTCGGGAGTCCGTCGCCGATGTTCGTCCACAACTCTCCC
>CAZIGZ010000001.1:48975-92832 GCA_964538835.1 uncultured Chitinophaga sp.
CATTCCAGTGAAGCTGCATAAAGACGACATCGGGCTTTGACGGATGCATGGCCAGTCGGTGAACGCAATAGCCAATCTCTGCATTCGGGTCCGGGATGTACTGAGACTTCAGGCCCTTCGTGATGACCTTCCAGGATTCTCCGCCGTCGTCCGAACGAAATGCGCCAGCCGCCGAGATCGCTCCGTACATGCGATTCGGATTATTGGGATCGATCAGAATCGTGTGCAGACCGAGGCCGCCGGCTCCCGGCGCCCACTCCGCACTTCGCAACTGACGAAGTCCCGGCAGTTCCTTCCAGGAAACGCCTCCATCTGTCGACTTGAACAAGGCGGCATCTTCGACACCCGCATAGACGATGTCCGGGTTTGTCGGATGAGGCTCCACGTGCCAGACGCGTTTGAATTCAAAAGGATGCGGAGTTCCGTCGTACCACTGGTGCTGGCCGGGATCGCCTTCGTAAACGAACTTGTTGCTGGCACCTGGCGGCTGCCCCGTGAAATCAATCTTCACCTCACCGCCTGGCTGATACCATGTCTTGCCGCCGTCATCCGATCGCTGAATAATCTGCCCGAACCAGTCACTGCACTGCGACACGTAAATGCGGTTGGGGTCAGCGGGTGAGCCTTTCATGTGGTAGATTGACCAACCGCCGAAGAACGGGCCAGCCACGTCCCACTTCTTCCGTGCTTCGTCGGAGGTCAAGACGAATGCACCCTTTTTTGTGCCTACCAGAACTCGTACACCAGCCATGACAAGGTCCGCCTTAAGTGGGATCTCAGATTTGAAATTTCAAATTTCAGATTTTGTCCGGCACAGTGACCGGACCAGCAGGCAACAGGACAAGTTATCGAAAACCTGATCGTTCAGGTCAAACCGCATTTAAAAAAAGTTCCTCAGGAAGCGCGAACCGCGACGCCGAAAGGAGTGTCGCGGTGATTGTTCATTCACCCATTTCACAGGTGCTTTATGAGACTCAAAATCAGCCTGATCACAGTTTGCGGCTTCCGGTCTGCGGAGGACCGTGCCTCATTGCTGTCTTCGCCGCTCGCGCGCGAATGATGTCCGGACTGGCTGATTGAACAGATCCGCCCGGCATCATCGCCGGGCTTTTTTATGCGCCCGTTTCGCGTTCGAGTCGGCGAGTCGCTCTTCTGAACTCGCAATTCCCATGACTCCGTGCCTCGCTGCACTGCTGCAGCTGCCAGGCTTTCTAATCCATGTATTTTGGTCGCGGCTGCGCTGAGTGATTGCGGCCGCCCTGCGCGAAAGGACTTGTCATGTCCCGCATTCACAATTTACGCAACGTTGGTATCTCCGCTCACATTGACTCCGGCAAAACAACTTTGACTGAGCGGATGCTGTTCTACTGTGGTCGCATTCATCGCATGGGCGACGTCAAAGGTCGCGGCGCTGCGGCGACGATGGACTTCGATCCGATTGAAATTCAGCGTGGCATCACGATCTCGTCCGCGGTGACTCAGGTTCAGTGGAACGATCATCGCATCAACATCATCGATACTCCTGGCCACGTTGACTTCACTGTGGAAGTCGAACGCAGCCTGCGAGTACTCGATGGGGCCATTCTGGTCCTGTGTGCCGTCGGCGGTGTGCAGAGTCAGTCTTTGACTGTTGACCGACAGATGAAGCGTTACGGCGTGCCTCGGATTGCGTTCATCAACAAGATGGACCGAGCCGGCGCGGATCCGGAACGTGTTGTCAGACAAATCGAGACTCGACTTCACACAGTCGCCGTCCCGGTGCAGCTTCCGATCGGCGCCGGTGAATCCTTCGAAGGACTCATCGACCTGATTGATCTGCAGCAGGTCCAGTTCGAAGGCGCTTTCGGTGAAACCGTGGTTCGGACTCCGATCCCGGAACATCTGACTTCGACGGTCCTCACCGCGAGACAGGTGATGCTGGAACGGTTGTCCCAGTTTGATGATCAGTTGCTGGCCAGCCTGGTGAATGATCAGTTTCCCCCGGCGGAACAGATCCACAACGTGATCCGACGTGCAACACTCGCTCATCAGATCACGCCCGTTCTGTTCGGCAGTGCGTACCGCAACAAAGGAGTGCAGGAAGTGCTGACGGCCATCACGCGGTATCTCCCCAGCCCTGCTGACCGCAAAGTCTGGGCGTACGATCTGCGTGCCGCGGCGGAGTCTTCCGGCGGACAGACTGGTGGGATCAAACGAACACAGGAAGAGGCTCGAGTGGAGCTGACGCCTGAGACTCAGCGGCCGATGGTTTCCATGGCGTTCAAAACCGTTGTGGAACCATTCGGACAGCTAACGTTTCTGCGAATCTACCAGGGTCGAGTTGTTCGAGGTCAGACGTATCGTCTTTCACAGACGGGGCGTTCTGTCCGATTCAGCCGACTCGTGCGGATTCATGCGTCCGAACGCGAAGATGTCGAAACAGCAGACGCAGGTGATCTCATTGGCGTTGTTGGCATAGACGCGGCGTCCGGTGCGACGATCTGCGGAGACGGCATCGAATGTCAGCTGGAGTCCATGCATGTTCCGGAGCCCGTGCTTCGACTGGCGATTGCGCCGGTCGATCGCAACGATGCTCCTAAACTGGCAAAGGCTCTGGAAGCATTCCGACGCGAAGACCCGACGTTCCGAGTCCTCACGGATCCGGCGACGGGTGAGACATTGATTGCCGGCATGGGACAGTTGCATCTGGACGTGTATGTCGAAAAGCTGCAGCGAGACTATCAGTGTGAATGTCTCACGGGAACACCACGAGTCGCCTGTCGACAGCGTCCGACGAAGGCTGTGGAATTCGATTACATGTTTCGCAAGATGACCGGTGGCCCCGGCCAGTTTGGTCAGATTCGCGGAATCATGGAACCGCTTCCGGAGTCATCGGCGACGACCTTTGAGTTCATCGATGAGACTCGCGGCGGCTGTATTCCTCGGGAGTATATCCCGGCGATCCGGCTGGGATTTCAGGAGGAACTGAAGAAAGGCCCGCTGGGGGAATTCGATGTCGTTGGGCTGCGAATTGTCCTTCGTGACGGTTCGTATCACGAACAGGATTCATCTGATCTGGCCTTCCGGCTGTGTGCTCGTGAAGCCATGCGCAACGTCATTCTTCCTCGGGCCGCCATGGAACTCCTGGAGCCCGTGATGAATGTGGAGATTGAGATCCCGCAGCAGTTTCAGGGAGCCGTCAATGGCCAGCTGGGACGCAAGCGAGGTCTGATTACCAGCACGGATCAGCGTGGTGAAACCTGCCTGATTGAGGCGGAGGTTCCGTTGAGCGAGATGTTCCATTTCGCCAGCGAACTTCGCAGCCTGACTCAGGGCCAGGGCCAGTTCACGATGGAGTTCTCCTGTTACCGACGAGCCCGCACCACTCAGAGTGCCAGTGTTGGCTGACGGCATTGGACATTCCCATTGCTGGGCTGTTCAGAGCTGCTCATAGCTTGAACGAAGCCGCCCCGGTGTTGGGGACAATGGATCGATTCCAGCGTTCCAAAACACCTCGGCGTGTTTGTTGAGGCAGACAAGGATTTGTTGAGGCCGACAAGGGAACGACATCGTTTCGCGCTCTCGATAGCCGACGACGTGGCATCGAGAGTATCCAATGGATATCACCCCGACGCGGGCTTGTCCCCGTCGAGCTATGATCGAGACCAGAATACGGATCGCGCATCCAGTGGGCCACCATTGCGGCTCGCCTGCATTTGTTCCGGCGTGCTGTTGTGCACACCCTGATGTCCAATGAGCACACAGTTTGACGAGGCTGGATTCAGGAATGACTCAGAAGGAGACATTTTCTTAACTACTCGACACCGCCGCGAGTTGGTTTACGTCTGAAAACACTGGCACTTTGTGGAGAAAGCTCCCCAGGCGGGGTTGCGATCCCAATTACGTCGGTGCAGGAAAGTGGCGCGCAACCTGCGGTGTGCATGTCAGGTATAGCGTCGAAGGGCTGTCAATCAGAATCAATCCTCCGACGGTGTCACACGAACAACCATTGCTTCACTTCCGAATGTCATTTCACCTGCAAGGAAATCGAAAAAGGAGAAAGCACATGCAAAATCGGTTGAATTTGACGTGGCTGGTCACGCTTGTCATGGCATCACCTGTCATCTGGGCACAGGAGCCTGTAGCCTTTCGGAGAGAAATCTCGCAAGTCAGTCTCGAGTCTGCGAGACGAGCTCCTTCGAGTGCCCTTGCTCGAGGATATATCGCTGTCAAAGACAATATCGGCCTGACCAACCTGGCAAAACTTGGTGCTAAGGTCTACACCGGCATCGACGGTAAACCAGAGGTCGAAATTGATGAAGAGAATGCCGATGCCGCAAGGAAGGCTCTTGAGCAACGACTGGAAACCTACGCGAAAGTGATTGAAGAACGAGGCCACGCCAAACTTTCTGAGTTCTATGTTGCGAAGTTGAGCGGTGACGGTGAACCACTTGGGCTCTTCAACGGTCCGATTCTGTGCGAACAGAATGGCTTCGAAGTCGTTCTGACACAGCGTCAAATGCTTCATCATGGCGTCGTTGTTGGAAATGCCATAGTCGTTGAACATGCGAACAACAGTGAAGTCTTCATGATCGGAGAAATCGCTGATGGCACAATGAATCTGCACACCGAAGTCACTGGCTTCACGGCCACCATGTCACCGACGCCCTGCAAACTCCAGCTGAAAACTGCCAACATCAACGAGAGTGGGTTTGCCAAGGCCTATCTGAATCGTGGTCTTGCTCGATACTACGATGGCAACTTTGCGAATGCGATGTTGGACGTTGAAAAGGCGATTGAACTCAAGCCGACGCTGGCAGTGGCTCACACTGTGCACGCACAAATGCTCTCAGCCTGCCCGGACGACAGAATTCGAGATGGCAAGAAGGCTGTGGAGAGCGCGAATGAAGCCTGCAAACTGACGGGATGGAACAAATGGGAGTGTTTGAGTCCCCTGGCTGCCGCTTACGCCGAAAATGGTGATTTCGAGGATGCAGTCGAGTACTCGAACAAGGCCATCGAACTTGCTCCCGAGATTCAAAAAGAATCTCTCAAGGAGCAACGGGCGCTGTTTGAAGCAAAGAAGCCATTTCGCCACGACATTCCGCAAAAGACTGAAAAGTAGAGTCAGCACCTCAAAATTGCTGCAGGGATCCATCTGACTCTTGTCCTGGAAATGAACAAGACGTTCCATGAAACCTCGCGCGGAAATTGTCGCCATTAGCCTCGCGTCAATGTGCGCATTGTTTGCAGGAATTGGTTATGCGTTCATCTGTATTGGTTTCATGAACCTCAATTCCCTCGAGATTGTGGCAGATCTTGGGATGATCATGCTCGCCACTGGAATTCTCAGCAGCCCTCTGCCTTTGATCATCAGTGTCTTTCTGCTTTGCACCCGGCGACCGTCTATCTGGACGATCCTCGCAGCCTGTATGAGTGGGTTCCTGTTTTGGTTGATGCTCGGATTTTGAGCCCTGGTCCTGCGAAAGTGGGCGCGCGGGCTGGACTTCCGACTGTGTGCTTGTGAAGTCATTTGAATCGCCATTCTTCCTCGGGCCGCCATGGAACTACTGGATCCCTTGATGAATGCGGAGATTGAGAGGAGTGAGAGAAATGGTTCGTGGCCTTTGCATTCTGTTTCAGCTGCTTGCCGTGTTCGTTGCTGGTCCCACATTTGCATTTGTACTTGTACTGACAGCCGGAGGCGCTGGTAGTGCTGGAAAAGATGGGGTTCAGATCTGGTGCATGGCGCACCTGTTGGTTTTCAGCGGAGGTTTGTTTTTCGTTCTTCCGGAAGTAGCGTTTGCTTGGATCCTGATCATCCTGTTTGCATGGCGACGCGATGCTAAAGACCGCGCTAACAATCCGGACCAGGCATCGAATCGGACAGTTGTGGTTGCTACGTGTATTCCGTATCTGCAGATGATTGTGTTCCTCATTGGAATGTTCTTCCTGCCCTAGAAGATCGAGATTTCAACGGCATCGAGCAGCGGCGCTCGCTGTTACCGCATCCGAGCCCCAAGCGGACAACTGGAGAGATTTCGAGTGCCGTGGCCTGCGGCAATGAATCCGTTTTCGTCCAGTTGCACGGGGCAGACCTGAGAGCAACGAGTCAGCTTCACGATGAATTCGATCCAGGTCGTTTCTGACTCTTCGGCGACGTCCTGAAGAATGCGTTTGGGATCCTTCCAGCAGCTTTCAAATCCAGGATCCAGTGCCGGGTTCTCTTCGCATTTTCTTCGCAGCCACAATGGGAACTCCGTGTTGCCGCGAGTCTCCCGAAACCATGTTCCCAGCGGAATACCCGACGGGCTGGTTTCCACCGAATTGAACGCCGGTCCATTGATACCGACGTAGAGGCTGTACAAATCGACGCGATAGACACCGGGTGCAACAGACATCGTTCGAACCATTTCTGATCCGGTAGAATACTGCTCACACAAAAAATCGAGGCTTCCGCAGACCGCCAGCCGCCCGATGGAAACATCGAGCGTCGCTGTGTCCTGATAAACCCACTCCTGTTCTTCCTGAGGACTGAGTTCTCGCTCGATCAGAACTCGCACCGCCTACAGCCCACGTCCCCCTTCAGTTCGATCGGGAGAAAGTCTCCTCTGGCCACAGACCTCTGCCAGTCCCCTGACCCTGGAAGCAACTGCGCACAGGAGACCTCCTGTGAAATTCGCACGATACAAGCTCGCCAAACAACAGGCATGCCATGTGCCTGTTTTCGTCGGATTGGAGAAACCACGATCCAGCAATTGAGACCCAATGAGCGGCAGCACACTGCTGAGTGCACACTTTCGGCTGCCCGCCTCTGAGAGCACAGGCTGGCCTAGCGTTTCGGAATCACGGGCTGAACCCAGGCCCGTTCAAACTCACCCGGCTCTGCGGGATTGGGATGCAGTTTTGAAGATGTGACGACGGCCCGGACGTACAGTTCGGAGCCGGTCATTTCATAGGTGGCCGATGCCGCCTCAACGGTCTTCAAAACCTTGCCGATTTCGGCGCTGTAACGGCGAGTGAGTGTTCCGGCTTTCAATGGGTCATCTGACGCCGGCGCGGAGTTTTCATCGAAGCCTTCAAGCGTTCCGATAAAGTCAATGCGATAGGTGACACCTTCTTCAGGAGTCACATGAACATCCAGCTTTCCATTGCGGCAGACGATGCGATCAAGCTTGACGCCGGAAGAGGCATAGAATCGACCGGCTTCCAGTGATTCGACCAGGGCATCGGGCTCCAGAGTTTCCGCGAGAACCACGACCCATCCTCGACCAGGCTGAGCCGCCTTCCCCGGAGTCTTTTCGAAATAGTTGTGACCGTCATCTGTGCCCAGTCCGTACATGACCGGATAATTCAGCTTCGACAGACGAAACGTGTTGATGATGTCCCACATGCGTTCCGTTGATGCATGAGTTTCATCGCCGAAGTTGTGAACAGAAGGATGCCCGTTGTAAACCTCAAAGAAATTCTCCGCCCCCACCTTCATCAGCTGCTCGGCCGTCACAGCGTATCCAAAGTTTGGATGGTTCAGGTGCACCAGCGTCTTGACGCCCGTTCGTTCGCGTCGTGAAATCGCCGCTTCCATGTTTCGCTGAATCACGTCCGTGATACTGTCTCCGCCCGTTGGAGGAAGCAGCTCCTTCGTGTTGGTCGCGCACATGTGGACCGGCAGTTTTGCGAAGCTGTCCGTGATCTCTTCACCCTGGATCAGGATGTACTCCTGAGGAACACCGACCTTTGGGTAGACTTCATCGAACGTCTTCAGTCGCACTTCCAGTTCTTCGCCTTCGCCGCGAGTCTGAACCCAGTCCCCTGGCCATGCGGTCTTGAGTGCATCCAGTGCCTTCAGGCCGCCTTTGCTTTTGGCGGGCTTGATCCAGCGTTCTTTGTTGTGCAGCGTGTTGTGATCGGTGAAAACCAGAAACTGATAGCCGTGGTCCTTGTACCAGCGAGCCACCATTTCCGGATAATCATCCCCGTCGCTCCACAGCGTGTGAGTATGCATGTTGCCTTTGTACCAGCGACTCTGCCCATCCGCCTTCAACTCAAACTCCTGTGCGGACAGGGCAGGGCAGAGCACCAGCAGGCTCAGCAAGGCGACACAGTAACACACATGAGCTATTGAACGCGGAAACATAGCAGCAGGCATTGAAAACTCCGATCAGGCATTCCGGAGAGGAGGGAATCACGGTGGAGGGAAATTGGAACCCCGAACAAACTTCCCAACGGGTTAACCCCGGTGGTGACAGGTTTTTGCTCTACAAATGATTGTCCGGGGAGCCAAGCGGGCACAACAAAAAGGGCCCGGTGATGTCACCGAGCCCTTTGACACGATCTATGGACCAACCTGATAGCACATCAGTTTGTCCTGTTCACGCAGATACAACTTGCCATTCGCGACAACCGGGTGAGCCCAGCTTTCGCGTTCCTGATAGTCAGGTTTCAGGGTCCCTTTCAGGCGATAGGATTCCGGTGTTGCTTCAATCAGAGCAACGGTGCCGTTCTGGTAACGAAAAATCAAATGACCATCAATGAACAGGACAGCCGCGGAACCACTGCCCGCTCCTCGCAGCTTGCCACCCCAGACGATTTTTCCCGTCGTCATATCAACGCACGTCGGGAATCCTTCGTTCTGCTGATGTCCGGCATAGATGTGTCCGTTGTGAAGAATCATGCCACCGTGATGGTTATTGAACGTCGTCGCATCCAGGTAGTACTTCTCTTCGACTTCGATCCGGTTGCGATTCTTCTTCAGTTCCAGACAGCAGGTTCCCTGTCCGTAGCTCGTCGATGCGAAGACATAGTTTCCATCAATAATCGGAGTCGGAATATTGGCCACTCCGTTGGCAACTTTCGTATAGGACCAGAGCTGTTCACCGTCTTTGGCTCGAATGCCGATTAGTCCCCGGCCTGTCAGTTGCACGTACTGTGGAATTCCGGCAGGGTCGCACTTCACGATGGAAGAATAGCCCGCACCGTCCTTGCCGCCGCCACCTTCGAACACACCCTTGCAGACCCAGACGTCTTTTCCGGTCTTTTTGTTCAGGCAGACCACAGTGGCATTGGGGCCGCCTGGCGTGCAAAGGACACGTTCGCCATCGACGAGCGGCGATTCCGAAAAACCCCACCCCGACATCATCTTTCCGCCCCATTCGCTGAACGCACGACGCCAGACGATCTTGCCGTCTTTTCGATTCAGACAGGCGATCGCTCCGTCGGAAGAAATCACATACAGTCGATCCCCATCGATCGATGGCGTGCAGCGCGAACCCTCATAGTCGTGGCGAGGATTGGCTTCGGTCAACTGCTGTTTCCAGATAACACTGCCATCTTCAGCGTTCGCCGCCAAAACGTGCTGAGCACCATCCATGTTGCCGAGCGTATACACCACGCCATCGGCCACCGCGACACTGGCATAACCAGCGCCGAATCCCGACACCGTCCAGAGATGCTTCGGAGGATTTGCGGCCCAGTCGTGAGATGCCAGCTTTTCGTCCGACTTCGCATCGCGATTTGGACCACGCCACTGCGTCCAGTCCGAGGCCGACGCCACGCACACGCTTGCCAACGCACACAACAGAATTCTCACAACCCCGGTCATACACTCACCTTCCTGGCATCACACGAAACTAAAACTGTCACAGAATGAAAGCCGTCGCAACGGATCTCGGAACTTCCGGTCCATGACCCATACGAGTGCTCATCGTAAATGGTCTTCAATTTCCTGCTCACTGGCAAATGAAGACGCCCCCGCCGCGGTCGTCATACCTGCAGGTTCTGCATTTTGCCGCCAAAGCGTCGTTCCGCCAGCGTGCAGCCTGCTCCTTCACGCAATCTTCACTCGTCTGCCCCTGAGTCCGAACGGGAGTCTGCCCCGCCAGTGACTTCAACAGCAATGTCATCTGAGTGCAGGGTTGTCAGAATCTCTCTGGTCAGCGGAGTGACGCCGACAATTCGTGATGCAAGTCTGCGGATTGCCGCTTCAAACAGGTTTCTTGCAAGGCGGGCGTTTCCGAAATGCTCATCGCGATTCGCAAACTCAGCCTCGAAGCGAGCCTGCAGGACCTCTTTAGCTTTCAGTGAAAGCACATAGTCATTCTTCCGACAGAATCCTTCAAAGATCTGAACCAGATCACTCGCACTATAATCCGGGAAATGAATCGTCCGCTGAAACCGAGAGGACAGACCCGGATTGGACTGCAGCATTCTCTCCATTTCATCCGGATAACCGGCCAGAATCACGACCAGACGTTCGCGGTCATCTTCCATCCGTTTCAGCAGAACCTGAATGGCTTCAGCCCCATAAACGTCTTTGTCGCCATCCAGGACCAGACTGTAGGCCTCGTCGATGAACAGCACTCCATCGAGAGCAGCATCAACCTGCTTGTTGACAAGCGGTCCGGTCTGACCAGCGAACTGCGCTACCAGGCCCGAGCGGTCGGTCTCGATGGTGTGACCACGTTTGACAACCCCCATGGCACCCAGAGCTTTGCCAAAGATTCGCGCGACGGTTGTCTTGCCTGTCCCCGGATTGCCGACAAAAACGGTATGCAGGCTGATGGGTGCCAGGGCCAGGCCATGCTTGACTCGCTCCTGCTGAATCTGCAGAAAATGCAAAAGCTCTCGAACATCCCGTCGCACCGATTCAAGCCCAATCAGTTCATCCAGTTCCTTCAGCACGTCCTGCAGTGTTTGCTGATTCCGACCTGACGCTGCCGCTGTTCCCATCGGACGTGTGCCCGGCACTTCTTCAGACGTCATTTCATAGCTGGGCATCCGCCTCTTTGGCTTCAGATCCGCTTCCTGAGTCGCCAGCGGAATTCGCTTCTCTTCCCGCTTTGGTCGAACCGGAGTCTCGCTCGGGATTTCGAAATCCATCGACCCGGAAGCGGAATCCTCCGTCGTCTTCCGCCGCTTCTTCTTTCCTTCGGCAAACACAATGCTCAAATCACGCTGAAGACTCTGAAGTGCCATGCGTTCCGTCTGGTTCACTTTGGCATCAGCGCGAGTAATCAGTTCCGCAATGCGAAGCAGCTGAGTCAGAAGTTGGCTTTGCCGCTCCATCAGCGGCGGATACTTGACGAAAGGAGCCAGCAGGCTGTTCCACTGAAGCCGGTCGGCCAGTTCGGCAGCATGATGACCGGGGCCTTTTTCATCCCCAAGTGCTGCCATATCTCCGCCGACATGCTTCAGAATCTGACGGACAACGGACTGTTCCATCGGGTCCCATTGCTTTTCGTCTTCGGCAACCGCAAACAGAACCTTGATGATGAGCCCGCGGTGCAGATCCATCATCAGTTCGGCGAACTCATCCGGCCCCTGATCCAGCAGTTCGGGACATTCGAGGCCACAGTCGCGAGCCCCCTCCATGAAGAGCGATTCGCACGATCGGAGAGTACGAGCCAATTGCTTTTTCAGCTCGGGATTCTCGTTGGTTTCAGCCCCCGCTGCGTCCTGTGCAATGAGTTTCCTGAACCAGTCGATCACCGTGCGGCCCTGTCTTCAAAGTGCTCTACTGAGCCTGTGGTTTCTGCCACGTAGGGTCCGCAGGCTAATCGGAACCGCCATCCTGTCCAAGTGTGGCTTCCAAAGTGGCGGCTCTTGTCGCGTGCTCCTGAGCCATACTGGTATCGTTCATACCCTGATAGGCCTTCTCCAGCAGACGATGGAGCAGAGGATTCTCTGAGCGGTGTTCCAGTGAGGCGGTCAGGTCAGCGACCGCCTCGTTCCATTTCTGCATCGCCAGGTAAACCTCACCCCGAGTCGACAGTGCATCCGGATGATCGGGGATCAGTTCCAGCGTCTGGTTGGCCAGCGTAAGGGCTTTTGCGGCATCACTCGGACGGCCTCGAACAATCGCGGTGGCCAGGTTGTTCAGAATCTGAGGATTGCGACTGCGAGCCTGCGAGTTGGCAAGTTCCAGCCAGTTGATCGCCTTGTCGTATCGTTTCATCAGCAATGCGTGCATGCCCAGCAGATTCAAAGCCTGTATGCCCGCCTGATTGTCCATTCGCAGCTGACGAATCATTGCGTCCGCGGGATCCACGACCGGCCCCTCGGAAAGACTCAGCCGAGCCAGTCGGTCAATTCCCTGCATCACGCTGGCAGGACAATCAATAGCGCACTTCAACAGATCCAGCGGAGTCTGAACGTTTTCGCCAATCGTGAACTGAAATGGACTTTCAGGACTGGCACCGGGAGAAAATCCGGTCAGTTTGTCGAACTCCGCAATGCAGACACGGCCATAAAGAAGCGACAGCGCCCCATCTTCCGGAACGTCCGTCTTCTCTTTCGTTGGCGTAAACGATGCCAGCACTTCGCGAGCTTCATTGAATCGCTCCAGCGCCAGCAGGGCTTCCACGTGAATGGCCGCGGTTGCTGCATCATCCGGCTTTACTTTCAGCTTCTCCGCCGTCATCGTCAGAATCGATTCCAGCTCCGCCACCGCCGTGTCTTTTTTGTCAGACTTCATCAGAAGCTGGGCCCGAGACAGCCTGAGCAGTGGGCGTTCGGCCATGATCGGTTCGATCGCTCCCGCCGCTTCATCCATTCGATCAGCCACCATCAGAAGCTGACTGAGCAGCACTCGTGATTCAACCGACTCAGGCTTTTCCTGAACTTCCTTCGTCCAGTACTGAATGGCAGGCTCCAGAGCATTCTCGGGGATCGTGCCACCGATCGCATTCAGCTGGACAATCATCTGAATCGCGCGAACATTCCCTGGCGCCAACTTCAGAGCTTCTACAACAACCGGCATGCTGACATCGCGATTCAGCATGGAATCCGTCATCTTGACCTGAACCCCGTTCAGATCATGATTGCTGAGCGCGGTTTTCAGCGATTCCGAATCGGCTCGCTGCTGCAGTCCGGAGACCAGAACTTCGCGAGCCTTCTCCGGGGAATCCGCAAGCATTAAGGCATCCGCAAGTCGCACACGAACCGCATCGTCAGCGCGGTTGGCTTCGAGCTTTGACTGCAGAGCATCAGCGGCTCGTGATGCGACCGCTTTGATGTCTTCCTGCGGACGTCGAAGAATGACCTTCAGCTGAGCCACTTCCAGATTCAGATCCGGCCGAATGCCGGCCGCTTCGGCCAGATGACGCTCCGCCAGATTCCATTCGCGTCGATTCACGTAGACTCGGGCCAGCAGCTGATGAGCATCCGTGTTGCGAGGTTCGGCGTCCAGGACCAGTTTCAGCTGAGTTTCCATTTCCTCCGGAGACAGTCGCTGAATCGGCTTCTCAGAAACCGATTGCTTCACGAGCCACATGCGAGCTTCCGGATGACCGGGACGATTGTCCGGTGTCAGCTTGATGATCTCTCGATACCCGTCCGCCAGTCGCCCCTGGCTGATATACATCTGCCCGAGCCGCATTGTGTATTGAGGATCGGAAGGACGCAGGCTGACCAGGGCCTTGAGACATGTTTCCTGAAGAGTCGCATTGTTTTCGCGACCGGCCGCGTTGAACGCTTCTTCGTAACGCTGAATCACAGGATCCATCGACGAATGGCGCACCCACCAGACACCACCGAGACCGCCAATCAGGACGAGCAGAAACGGAATTGCGGCGAGAGACTTCGAAAAGGAACGTGAGAACAGCCAGCATTCCACCATGCCAAAGCAGAAGTGGAAAAAATTACTCGGCTGAATCGTCTCCAGAAACGTTGGATCGCGCAGCTTGTCTTCCCCAAGATTGCTGGTGGATCGAGCCGGACGAGGTGCCGATGGTGAAGTTGGATTAGACATCTCACAGGCCTCCCGACTGAATCAGCCATGCCTGCAGCAGAATCGCGAGGCCACAAATTCCCACATTGATCTTTCGCCATTTTCCGGAGAGAGATGGCTCCACAGCCGGATGAAGCAGTCCATTGACTGGCACCACGGTCAGCCACCGATTCCAGAGCCTGATGAACGGGTTCTTCAGGACAGCTCCGGGCCGCATCACATTGGGAACAGGAGCAGTCAGCATGTGAAGGAATGCATCGGCACTCAACAGCAGAATGGCGGCGACGGCCAGACAGACATAGCCCAGAGTTTCGTGCGGCGTGCCCGTCGACAGATCGTACTTGTATCGATCCCATGCGAGTGCAATCGTCAGGATGCGAACAACATTCATGCCGCCGGCAAACAGCAGTCCTAGAAACATCAGGCAAAGCCCATGAATCCATGCTCGCTGCCGCAGGCAGATCACGAGCGTCGCAACGAACAGGATCGTAAAGACCGAGTTCACTCCGCTGCACGCTTCTTCGACCAGAAACGACTTGTCCGGAAACTTCAGAATGTTGCCCTCACGGTAGTGCAGCATTCCCATTAGATGGAGAGCACCACTGGAGATCGATGTGGTGACTCGCTGCAGCCAGTGAATCAGGTCTTCATCCATCAGGCCCGGAAGCCGAAGCGTCATCAGCGGAAGCAGCGCCAGTGTTCCCAGACTCTGCCGATAGTTCGCCTCGCGTGACGCCAACGCCCATGCCGCCAGCAGCAGAATCATTCCGGTGGTTGCCAGCCATGGTGACGGCGTCGGCAGGGCAACAGCCCCAGCCAGGCAGACCAGATCACCAAGCACCAGACACTTAGAATACCACCGCCAGTTCGTCGCTTCCGCCTGACGTCGAGTCAGAAGTTGCCAGAAGAAAATCCCAATGGCAAACGGGAAGAATCGGTAGTGCTCCAGATCCCAAAGCCGCCAATAGTAGATGGCGACAAACGGCAGGTGAGCCGCCAGCAGCACCAGGACCGGAACGTCTCGTCCAGACAACATCGGGCGGGGGGTGTCGGGCGATTGAACTTCAGCGTTCATGTCGACGGAATTTCCCATGCAACGAATCGGCGAATACAGAAAATTTGCTCGTTTCTTGTACTCCCCCCCAGGGCACGTCGCAACAGGAAAGGCCCCGATTGCACCCAGAGTCGAACGATTGTCCGGCTCGCTGCCGGCAGACTCTCCATTGGAAAGCGGTTGTCCTGACCCGCCCCCGCACCAATCGTGAAACGGTTGTCCCCAATCGCTCTTTCCCTTCGATCGCCAGCAGCTCCCAAAACACGGCAGAAAACACCAGCGGCTGAGGACAGTCGCTTCAAACTGTACGCAAAATCACCCACAACGCGGCAACTGCGACATTCGCCTCGCCCTTTGCTATGCTGCCGGTTTTCCGAGTCTCCAGCTTCCTCAGGATTTTCACATGCAGCCGGGTCTTGATTTGCTGAATGCGCGCCAGCAGACCGCTCTTGATGAACTTTGCCAGTGTCTTCGCATCCCCAGCATCAGCGCGGACAGTGCCTACAAGCCTCAGATGAATCAATGTGCGGAGTGGGTGCGACACTCCATGACGGCGGCGGGACTGACAGCGACGATCTACCCGACGGAAGGACATCCGATTGTTTACGGCGAAAGGCTGCGTGACCCGTCACTGCCCACGGTTCTGGTCTATGGTCACTACGACGTTCAGCCGCCGGATCCGCTTAACCTTTGGACGTCTCCGGCCTTTGAACCTCAGGTCCGCGAAGGAAAGCTGTTTGCTCGAGGAGCCACAGACGACAAGGGCCAGCTCTTCACGCACATCAAGTCAATTGAAGCGTGGGTGAAAGTGCATGGCGATCTTCCGGTGAACGTGAAGGTACTGATTGAAGGCGAAGAAGAATGTGGCGGCGTACACCTCGATCACTTCCTGGAAACTCATCGCGATCTTCTGAAGGCGGACGTCGCGGTTGTCAGTGACACAAGCCAGTATGGCGATGGGATTCCAGCCATCACATGCGGTCTTCGCGGCATCGTGGCTGCGGAAGTCCGCCTGAAGGGCCCATCAAAGGACCTGCACAGCGGAATCTATGGCGGCAGCATCGCGAATCCGATCAACGCTCTGACTCGCATGTGCGGCACTCTGATCGGTGCCGACGGGCGAGTCCAGATTCCGGGCTTCTATGATGACGTGGATGATCTCACTCCGGCCGAACGAGCCCAGTACGCAAAGCTGCCGTTCAGCGAAGCATCCTTCCTGAAAGAAGTGGGAAGCAGCGCGACGTTTGGTGAAGCCGGCTGGTCAACGCTCGAACGCCGAACCGCGCGTCCGACGTGCGACATCAACGGCATCTTCGGCGGCTACACAGGCGAAGGCCCGAAGACCATCATTCCATCAAAGGCAACGGCCAAGATAACGTGCCGACTTGTCCCTCGCATGAATCCTCACAAGGTGCTGGACCAGCTCGAAGCCTTCCTGAAGTCTCAGTGCCCGCCGGGTGTTGAGTTTGAATTCAAGCGGTTCCATGGCTGTGAAGCATTCGTGTTCGACCCAACCAGCGACTGGCTCGTCGCCGCAGGCCGCGCCGTGGAAACCGCATTTGGCCAGCCGCCGGTTCTGGTTCGCGAAGGCGGATCGATTCCCGTGGTGTTAAGCCTCAAGCAAATCCTTGGCCTGAACACCCTGCTTCTCGGCTGGGGCCGCAACACCGACAACCTCCATAGCCCCGATGAACACATCCATCTCCAGGACTTCCACCGAGGCACCCTCGCCAGTGCCTGCCTGTGGAAAGAACTGGCGACTGTGCCGAGAAGCTGATTTCCCATCAACGTCATTCCCGCGCAGGCGGGAACCTTGCCCATCAAAAGGCTCACTCAGCGGATCGAATCATACAAATCCGTCCAATTCGGGTTCTTTTCCTCAATCAACCGAAGCTTCCAGTCGCGGTTCCACTTCTTGAGTCGCTTCTCTCGAAGTATGGCGCTCTCCATTGTTTCGTGCGTCTCAAACCAAACCAGCATGTGGACTGCATACGCTTTCGTGAATCCATCGATCATGTCGTTTCTGTGTTGCCATATTCGTTGAACAAGATCGCTGGTTACACCCTCGTACAAAGTCCCATTTCGCTGGCTGGCCAAAATATAAGCGGTTGGCTGTCGCATTGGTGTTGAGCGTCTAGAAGCCGGAATGGGAGTGCTGCGTTCCCGCCCGCGCGGGAACGACGGGGTTTACTGGGCTCGCAATGGAGCAGTTAGAGCGGCATTTAAACGGGTGATGATTACTATACCAATTAGGAGACTCTTCCCATCGGCTGCTCAGAATTCAACGTATTGCAGCAGTGCTGGGTCCCCGTCTGCGCGGGAATGACGGTTTTTGTCGGCCCGCTCGCAGGTGCACGGTCACAGCGCTCGCGGCGGGCGACTCCTTCACCTGTATGAGGAGTCCGTCGAGAAACCCTAAAACTCCGGGGGCAAAGCACTAGGCCAAAACTGCGATCCTGTTTACATTCCGCGCTGTCTTGGCTTCAGAGTTTTCGTTTCCGTTCTGAGTCCCGATGGATCGTTCCGGTCCATCAGGCTGAGCCTGGGAGTTGTTCCATGCTGGATCTGCAGTTTATCTGCGATCACCGTGATGAGGTGGTGGAGAATTGTCTTCGTCGTGGCGTCAGCGCAGACGTGGATGCGGTTATTCGACTGCGCGACGAACGCAATGCGTTGATTGCAAAGGGCGATGACCTGCGTCGTCAGCAGAAGGAAGTTTCGGCTCAGATTCCAAAAGCCGGCGCGGAGGATCGCCCTAAGCTGGTCGAACAGGGCAAGCTGCTTCGCGAGCAAGTTGGGCAGACCGAAGAACGGCAGCGGGAAGTCGAAGTTCTGCTGAAGGCGGAACAGTCGCGAATTCCCAACCTGACTCACCCGTCCGCACCGACCGGCGGGGAATCCGATGCAAAGGAACTGAAGGTCTGGGGAACGAAGCCGACTTTCACTTACAAACCCAAAGACCACGTCGAGATCGCTGAGCATCTTGACTTGATTGACTTTGAAGCGGGGGCTCGTGTTGCCGGATCAGGATTCTACTTCCTGAAGAACGACGCCGTGATGCTCGAAATGGCGCTCGTGCAGTTTGCTCTGACAAAACTGCGAGGTGAAGGCTTCACCCTGTTCACAACACCGGACCTGGCTCGCGATTCCGTTCTGGAAGGGATCGGCTTCAGTCCTCGCGGCAATGAGACTCAGATTTATTCGATCGCGGATTCTGACCTGAGCCTCGTGGCCACCGCCGAGATTACTCTGGGCGGCGTTCAGAAAGATCAGACGATCGACATCGCGTCTCTGCCTCTGAAGTATGCAGGACTGTCTCACTGCTTCCGAACAGAAGCCGGTGCGGCGGGCCGAGCCACCCGAGGCATCTATCGCGTCCATCAGTTCACGAAGGTCGAGATGTTTGGCTATGCAGGACCGGATGTCGCTTCATCCGACGCGCTGCATTTGGAGATTCTGAGGATCGAAGAAGAGATCTTTCAGGCTCTGGGCATTCCGTATCGAGTCATCGACACAGCTTCGGGGGACCTCGGCGGACCAGCCTATCGCAAGTTCGATATCGAAGCGTGGATGCCCGGCCGCGGTAACGGTGGCGAATACGGCGAAGTCACCAGCGCATCGAACTGCACCGACTATCAGGCTCGCCGTCTGAATATTCGCTGCAAGAGTCCCGACAAGAAGGGAACTCAGTTTGTTCACACGCTGAACGGCACGGCCATCTCGTGTGCGCGAGCCATCATTGCGGTTCTGGAAAACTACCAGCAGGAAGACGGCAGCGTCGTGGTCCCGCCAGTACTTCGACCGTGGGTTGGCAAGGACGTTCTGAAGAAGAGCTGATCTCTCGATACTAACTGCGAGTCTCTATGTTCAGACGACGTCGCTTTGGTCTGAATCTGAAAGTGCGATCTGCGGGTTCGATCCGGCAGATCGCCTTTTTCGTTTTGCTGTTCTTCTGCGTAAGTGCGCCTTCAAGTCATGCTCAGGATCGGCCGCCGGAAGACTGGATCTGGCTGGGCAATCGTTCTCTGAAAGTGGGACTCATTCGATCCTCCGGCGGAGCAATCGGCTGGATCGGTCAGGCCGGCAGCGATCGCAATCTCGTCAATCACTTCGATCGAGGCCGCCTTGTTCAGCAATCGTGGTACGGACAGGTCGATGGCTCCGACTGGAACGGCAAACCTTGGCGATGGAATCCCGTTCAGGGCGGCGACTGGAAAGGAAGATCAGCGACGATCCTTGAGCAGAGGGTTAACGAAGACTCCGCCTTCATTCGAACTCGCCCCGTTCACTGGGCCAGCGGGATTGATGTTGATGATGCCGTCATGGAACAAACGATTTCGCTGGAAGATGATCTGCTGCATCTGAAGTGTCGCTTTGTGTATTCGGGAGCGATCGATCATCCCGCGCATCATCAGGAGATGCCGGCTCTGTTTGTAACTCCAGAGCTTTCAACACTCGTCACGTACACCGGAACAATGCCGTGGCAGCAGAAGGAAGCTGAGCGATCGAGTCCTGGCTGGCCGAACGAATACCGCAAGATGACCGAGCACTGGGCCGCGTGGGTCGACAATACTGACCACGGCCTTGGCATCTGCGTCCCATCGGCCGATGAACTCACGTGTTACCGATTTGGCGACGGCAATCCCAAACGCGGAGCCTGCTCATACCTCGCCCCCATTCGAACACTCGCCGTGACCAAAGGCTTCGATCACACCTGGGACATCTGGCTGACAATCGGAACAAGCGAAATGATTCGCTCCCGATTTCAGAAGGTTGTGGGTGCTGCTGAGCCAAAGTAGCCGACCACTCGAGCCCTACCGGGTTCACCCCGGTGGCAATCGATCTCTGCACGACACCACACCTTCTCCTTACTCGACATTCAACAGCCCAAGTTGTCGTGCAGAAGCCAGAAAACCAACAGGGTCGACCCGTTGGGAAACTGTGTCGCTGTATTGGGGACTTCAATCACAAAAACAGCAGAATCCGCCTGTCGCGACGAACTCGCCCGCGCGTGAATGGTCCCCGACCGGGCTAGTGGACGCGCGGTCTCCAACAAGCCGGTTGTGTCGACTGTGACGACTGCATCGTTCCGGATATTCCGGCTCTTGCGCTTATGCATGGGAGCAGCCATCGAGATAACGAATGTCGAACGTCCACAGTTCAGCCAGCTTCCTGCTCAGGACGATCTGAACAAGGCCGAGCCTCATTGGAGCTTGATGGATCAAGCTGCCTGTCTGCTGCTGGAAAATGGAGTTTCCGGAAATGTTTCGTCGCGTTTTCCCCCATGCTCAGACTGAACGCTCAGTCTCTTTGCAGAACAACCGCGAATCGGAACTGGTGAATTCTGCCCGCAGGGTCCTTCACGACAACGCGGGCCCGAGGCGGCGATCACACTGGTCCACTGCGGCCTGTCTTGGTGCCTTGTCGTGGATCAGTGGCTGCCAGACCGTTCATGAATGCTGCACTGGCTGGTGGACCAACCGAGCCTCCACGTTTGCGGACGCGACGCCGCTGCCGGAAAAGAAAGCCGATGAGACTCAGCCGGTCTCTCAGGAAACAACTGTCCCAAACGAAGCGAAGCCGGACGAACAGCCTTCAAAGCGATTCAAGATTCCGGAAGAACTACCGGGAGCCAACGCTGCTCCGCTGACACTACCACCGATGGATCCAGGCCAGCCGATCGAAGAACGTCGAACACTGGCAGATTCGCTCTTCCCGGAGATTGAATCGCCTAAAGTCGAAGCGGCTGCAGCGGAAGGCGAGCCGCTGTCACTCACGACACTGCAACAGATGGCCGTCGACAACAGTCCGGTGATTCGACAGGCCGCCGCCAACGTTGAACAGGCTCGAGGTCAGGCGGTTCAGGCTGGATTGTATCCAAACCCAACCGTTGGTTACGAAGGGGACACCATTGGAACGGCTGACACGGCGGGCTACAACGGTGTTTTCTTCAATCAGGAATTCGTGACGGCCGGAAAGCTGACGCTGGCTCAGAATCGAGCACTTCAGGAAGTTCGAGCCACTCAGGCCGATCTTCGAAAGGCACGAGTTCGCCTCGCCAGTGACGTTCGCAGAAACTACTTCAAGGTACTGATCGCTCAGGAACAGCTGAAGTTTACCAGGGCGATCTCAAAGCTCAGTCAGGAAGTCTACGAAGCTCAGATCGACCTGGTCGCCGGCGGCGAAGCCGCTCCGTATGAACCTCTGCAGCTGCGAGTCTTCGCGGTCCAGGCTCGCAACAACGTAATTCAATCCACCAACGGATTGAATGCGGCATGGCGACAGCTGGCTGCAGCCATGGGGCTTCCTCACATGTCTCGCCAGAATGTCGGAGGATCGGTCGAAGGTCTCACGCCGGCGATTGATTACGAAACAGCGCTGACACTTCTGCAGAGACATTCCGACCTGCTGGCTGCAAATGCTCGCATCGCCAAAGCAACGTGCAACCTGCGACTTCAGGAAGTCACTCCGATTCCAAACGTGAACCTTTACGCGGCGTTTCAGCATGACGACACAACACCACTGTCAGATTACTCCACCAACGTCCAGGTATCCGCGCCTGTTCCGGTCTTCAATCGCAACCAGGGTAACATCACGTCGGCACATGCAGAACTTGTGAGAGCACGACAGGATCTGACTGACACCAACAACACATTGATGTCACAGCTGGCCGAGAACTTCAATCGCTACGAAACCAGCAGGACGATCTCTGAGAGCTACCGAACGGATCTGGTGCCGGACCAGGTACGAGTTTACCGAGGCGTCTACGATCGATTCCTGATCGATGGCCAGTCCGTCGATTTCGCACAGGTCGTGGTTGCTCAGCAGACACTGGGTCAGGTTGTCACCAATTACATGCAGTCGCTGACGGACGCATGGATGGCCACCGTGGACCTGGCTGAACTGCTTCAGGTGGATGACCTTCTGACGATGGATGGCCACGCGGTTGAGAAGTAGAAAGGCGAGCGGTCGGGCGTCAGCCCTCCGTGTAAAGCCCTCCGTGTCAGCCCCTGCAGCAATATTATCATTCCCGTGGCGAAGCCGTGCGGAATGGAAAACCGAAACAGAGATCCTGAAGCGGATCCATTCGTGGTTTCGGAAACACGTGCTGGGTTCCCGCCTGCGCGGGAATGACGAGGAACTGCGTTCCGGATGTATTCAACATTTCAGGCGTCCTGAGTTCCCGCCGACGTGGGAATGGCCAGAGATGCGACCGAAGCGTAAGTCTATTTTGGTAAACGCTTTACGTCGTTTCCCTCCGGACACCTTCACGATTCTGCAGAAAATCTTCAAAGACCATCTAATCATTGGCTCTGGATGGCGAACCGCTCCCCCATGTTGCGAGATTCTGAGCTCGCAAAAGTGTGGTCAAAACCGGTAGGGAGCAAAATCATGTTGAAGAAGCTTTTTGTAGGAACAATGGTTCTGGGAGTTGCTGGCGGATTGCTGCTGGGTTCAGATGCTCTGAGCTACTTGCGAACGCTGGGCGGCAATGTGCGCGAAGCTGTGAAGAATGAGATTTCCGTCGAGTTTGAACTCGACCGCATTCGCGACGAAGTGGAAAACCTGATGCCGGAAATTCGGCAGCACATGACAACCGTGGCCGAACAGTCGGTGGATGTGAAGGACATGGAGCGCGACCTGACCGACAAGGAAGCGTCGCTCGGCAAGCAGAAGGAAGCGATTCTGGCTCTGCGATCCGACCTCGATTCCGGTAAAGAATCTTTCACTTACCGAGCTGTGTCTTACAGCCGACATGAAGTGGAAGCCGATCTGGCTCAGCGGTTCGATTCTTATCGCTCTTCAGAAGATGCGATCAAGCGAGACCGTCAGATCCTGGCGGCCCAGAAGGAAACTCTTCGAGCCAACCAGAAGAAGCTGGACACGATGCTGTCTCGCAAGCAGGACCTGGCGGTGAAGGTCGCTCAGCTGGAAGCTCGCCTGAAGCAGGTTCAGGCTGCAGAGACCATCAACTCCATCGAAG
Organism: uncultured Chitinophaga sp.; assembly: GCA_964538835.1. Classification (GTDB taxonomy): domain Bacteria; phylum Planctomycetota; class Planctomycetia; order Planctomycetales; family Planctomycetaceae; genus SXXK01. Next base: position 71,719 of record CAZIGZ010000001.1, read on the forward strand.
TGGATGATACTCACCTGGCACATGTTGAAAAGATGATCAAGGACATGAACCACGCTCTGGATGTGCGTGAGTCAGTTCTGGAAACCGAAGGACAGGTTCTTGGCCGCATCCCGGTCGAAGAAACAGAAGTCCCTGCTCGCGGCGACGTGATCAGCGAAATCGACTCACACTTCGGACTCGAGTGTGAAGACACGATGGCCGAAGTCAGCAATCCTTCCAAGATCTGACAGGCATCGTGAGGGATCGACCGGGAACTCTGCTCAGGAAGAACACTGAGTTCCCGCGAATCCCAGCAAGCCATGCGGAAATGGATGCCGCAACCTGAACCGGGACACACACTGGCTCCGGGCTCGACAAACTGCTCGGGCTCGGAGCTTTTTCTTTGGCCATGAATCTTTGTTGCTCGGAACGTACAATGACGACCAGCGGAATCTATCGATGGCGAACCTGGATGCAGAGACTTCTGCACCAGTCGATTCGTCATCCTCAGCCCGTTGTCAGTCCGGTTCGGTACTCCGAGGCAAAACCTCTGCGGCAGGAAACGAAAAACACCAGGGAACTTTTCAGAGAAACTGACGTGTCTGCCAGCTCGTGTGAACGCTACATGCTCTGGATCGATGGAGTCGGTGCTTACCAGGTTTGTGTAGGCAGCGAATTCCTGATCGGGGGCCCGACAATGGAACAGGCCTCGGCCGATATCTGCCTCATGGCAAATCTCTCCCGCCGACATGCCACAATTCAGCGTCGTGGCGAAGATTGGTTCATCCTTCCTCATCAGTCCACCGTTGTGTCAGGCCGAGTGGTCACGGGACCAACTCTGCTGAAATCCGGGGATGCCATGACACTGGCCGAAAGAGTCAAACTGGGATTCCGGATCCCAAGCGTGCTGGCGGGAACCGCCATCATCGATTTCGAAAGTCACCACAGGCCCCCTCAGTCCGTGAACGGCATCATTCTGATGACTGACAGCGTGCTTCTGGGGCCTCGAAGAGATTATCATGTCTGTTGCCCGGACTGGCCGGACATGGTGGTCATTTACAGGCAGGATCAACAGCTCCGCTGCAGATCCAAAGTCCCACTGACAGTGAATGGAGATCGGATCAAGGACTCCGTCGTTCTGACCGACGGTGCTCTGGTCTCCGGCGAAGAATTTCGATTTCGCATCGAGAAAGTCAAGACATAAAAACTCCGGACGGCTCTCTCGGCAACAGCTGAACCAGCACCGTCCATCCTGAGAACACTGTCCGCGGCACGGGTTCCATCGGAACGGATCAGTCGGAACACAATTATGAAGTTTGCATTTGCCCCTGAATCCAAACCACTTGAAGGCTTCACGATCAAACGCGCGATTCATCGCGGCGGGTTCGGTGAGGTCTACTATGCTTTGACAGACGCCGGCAAGGAAGTGGCTCTCAAGCTGCTTCACAATAACCTGGAAGTTGAACTTCGAGGTGTGTCGCAGTGCCTGAATCTGAAGCATCCTAATCTGGTCACGATTTTCGACATGCGACAGGATTCCGAGAAGGATCACTGGATCGTCATGGAGTACGTCGGTGGCAAGAGCCTGTACGACTGTGTTCAGGAACATCCGGCCGGCATGCCGCTGAATGATGTTCTGGCATGGCTAAGCGGCATGACAGCGGGATTAAGCTTCCTGCATGATCGAGGCATTGTGCATCGCGACCTGAAGCCAGCCAACGTCTTCAGCGATGCAGGTGTCGTGAAGATCGGCGATGTCGGTCTTTCGAAGTACATCTCGGAAAGCCGCCGCAGTGCTCAGACTCAGAGTGTCGGCACCGTTTACTACATGGCACCAGAAGTTGCTCGTGGCCGATACGGTCGCGAAGTCGACGTCTATTCCATGGGTGTCATGCTGTACGAAATGATGACGGGCCGGGTTCCGTTTGAAGGCGAGACAACCGCAGAGATTCTGATGAAGCATCTCACAGCGGAGCCGGATCTGTCCGTGCTCCCTGAGAAACTACGGCCTGTCATCGCTGCGGCTCTCGAGAAAGACCCCGATCGCCGCATCAACGATGTCGAAGAACTCGAACGCCGGTTCCGGACCTCGGTTTCTGACTCGGGTTTTGCTGTCGATCAGCCTGCCCCATTGCTGATGCCTCGGCCAGACAGAAATCACAGTCGTGCGGCCGTCGCTTCCACCATCATCGGCGAAGGCCCAAAGGCTCCGGCAGAAAAGGGTCTTCGTTCTGCGTGGAATTCGGTTCTAACCGTCTGGAATGAACAGGTTCCGACGCCACTCAAGTGGGTCATTTCCGGAGCAGTGATCATTCTTCTGATCGACCTGAATATTCTTCGCACAGGTCCGATCATGAGCGGCGGAATCGTGGGTGGCCTCGCCTACCTGCTGTATCGTAAGTTCTGGAAGAAAGATGTTGCCGCGACTCCGGAACAGCTCCGTCGAGCCCAGGCAGAACTGTCTGTTGCGGCAGCGGAAGCGGGAAAACAGACTGGAGCAGCACCAGGCCCTCAATCGACCAGCCCGGGTGCTCAGCCTGTCATGGTTGCGGCTCCGAAGTATGTGCCCCCAACGCCGCAGCCGATTCCAATCAACCCTCGAAACTATTCGCCGGCCACAGCTCGCCAGATTCCCAGGGGACAGCGAGCTGTCGATATCACAACGTCGCTGTCCGTTTCACTGGCTGCAGTCACGCTCGTCACGGCCGCCATTCATCTGGCAACCGAGATCCTGCCAAATCCTGCGGACGTGGCATTCTTTGCGTCAACGATCCTGCTGGCTTCATGGGCCCTGATTATTCCGGCAAAACTCTGGGAGGGTCGTGTGGGTGACCCAGTGATCCGCCGAATCGTGCAGGGAGCTCTTGGCCTGGGAGTTGGGGCTGTCGCAGCAATCCTTCAGACATTCCTGATGCTCAGTGATTCCGCTTTGCTTCAGGCATCGAACGACGGAGTCTTTTCGGACCGGCCGCTGGGACGTCTTCACATTGTCACCAGTAGTGGTACTCCGACAATCGCGGGCTTCATGGCATTCTTTGGTCTGCTGTTTCTGGTACGACGCTGGTGGTGGCAGGCCGACAGTTTTCGAAAGTCGCGGTTCCGCATTTCTTCGGCTCTCGTGACTCTCATTCTTGGACTGGTGATTGGAGCGATCCTGCCATTCCCGGAAACTCTTGGCGCGACACTGGCTCTCGCAATTTCTGCAGTGGTACAGCTATCCGCCAGCTGGACTCCTGCTGAAGAACGATTCCTGACGCCAGCACCCGGAACTGCGGCCGCAGCACCTATGCTGGCACGAATAAATGTGCCTGTTCAGGGTGTTGCTCCTGTCGGTCAAAAAGCCTGACAGCGTTCGCGAATCGCACGAAACTCTCACCCAGGCATCCACGGTCTGACCAACAATCATATGTATTCCACAGAGGCTTCAGGCTTCTGATTCAGGGGCGGCAAGCCCTTGAGGAGAAATATTCATGACGACTCTTCCTGTTTTCGCCGGACTTTCCTTCGCCGGAATCCTGATGCTTGCTGTCATCGGACTGATAGGGCTGAAAGTCGTTTCAGTCATTCTGAACAGTATGTTCGGACGTCCCGCTCCGCAGCCAGCCGCATTTCGGAGGGCAGGTCGATCCTCCAGGTTCCCCTGGTTCCTGATGATCCTGCTCGCCGTCGGTGCTTTTGTGCTGGTCCGCGGAAAAGCACAGCGGTCTCTTGTTGCTGAAGAAGATCTGAAGAATGACATGAGAGAAATGGTGCACGAACTCAGCCGTGAACAGCAATCCGCACAGGAAATGGTTCGTGAGGTCAGCAGCCGATTGCCCCAGCAACTCTTTGAGGCGGCGACAGATGCAGGGCTTAAAGCCGAACGCGATGCCCACGGAAACATCGAAGTACAGGCTGGTCCTGTCCAGCTGCGCATCAACGGAGAGCACTCGGATGGGAACAGCAGTGTGCTCGTTGCCGATCATTCTACTGGAACCGAAGTTACAGTTGTAAGCAGCGGTGTGCCGGAAACAATCAATGGTGATGACGAACCAGCCACTGTCGCTGTCACCAGCACATCACAGGATCCACCAGCTGAACCACCTGCACCGGCTGCCCCCCCGGAACCAGCACCCCAGGAACCAGCAACGGTCCCCGTCGTTGGTGCGGATGAAAAGCCAGCAGAGTCGCCAGCACCAGAGGCTCCAGCCGCAGATTCCGTTTCTGCTGCTTCTGCTTCTGCCAGCGAGCCCGCGTCTGTGCAGGAACCACAGCCTGCGCCTGAACCAACGGTGCCCGCGCCTGCAGCCGAACCAGCGGCGTCGGTGACGGCATCGATTCCTTCACAGGAAGATTCAGCACAGCAGGGCCCGACTCAGGTGCAGACGCCCAACGGCCCGGGAAAGCTGGTCGAGATCAACTTCCAGAACCTCTCGTCGGACCCGTCAGTTCGTCGTAAGCAGCTGAAGGAGCTGTCAGATAAGTTCGCTGATTCCATTATCAAGGCGATGCAGGACGCAAAGGCGGAAGGTAAGAACCCTTCAGGGATCTCAGAAGACGAAGGTGTGCTGGTCTTCGAACTTGCTCAGGCGTCTCTGGAAGCTGTCACGGGGCAGGAAGCTTCGGAGTTCCTTAGTTCCGTCACAAAGCAGCTGCCGAAACAGATTCGGCACTCGTATGCACTCGTCCCTGTTGACGCTCAAGTCGGTGGATCCGTGTCCACGGTTGGCCCGCTGTTTGCCACAGGTGCCCTGACACAGGTTGCCGATGCGATCTACCATGTTATCAAGGAAACCAAGGCTGGTGCAGCCGCTGAGACTGCAACAGATGTTGCCATCAACCTCGAACCCGCGTGGGTCAGAAAGCCAGCAGAAGGACAGATTGTTGCTGAAACAGAGCCAATCATCGATTCCACACAGGAAGCGGAAGACGCTGCAATCAACACCGCAGTGAATGAGGCGATTCGCAAAGCCGTTCTCGAATCTCCTCGACTTGTCGAATTGTATGGCCACCGGGCAGCCTCTTCTGTCGAACTGCAGCTTGATCCACGGTCGGTTCGCCAGTGCATTCGAACTCAGTACACCCGGCACGAAGTGATTCCATCAGAGACTGGAGAAAAACCATCCTTCCGGAAAATCTACATGCTGCTGTCTCTGCCGGAAAACCTCACAGAAGCCGTGGAGACGGCCGTTCGCAAAGACGTTCAGCAGACGCGCATCGGAGCACTCGCTGTCATCGCGTTTTTCGGATGGATGTCTGTCACAGTACTGAGCTGCGGTTTCCGGCTGGCCCGAGGAAACTCAAAGCTTCGAAAGATGATCGCCATCCCCCTGTTTCTCGTCTCGCTTCCTCTCGCCGCCGGCGCGGTGGGACTTGGAATTGCCGCGGCACGTGATGAGGTTCCTCGCGCCCCGTGGCGACGCCAAACTGCGGTCGTGCCAATCACCGTCACTGAGACAACAGAATCGACTGCAAATGTTCGAGGTTAGCTGTCGATGACCCTGCAATGCAGTTCTGTCTGACACCAAAATCCCATCTTGTATGGTGGCCCGCTCAACCCCCGTCCCTTACTGAAAATCAGCCGTTGCCCCTGGTGGAGGCAACGGCTGATTTGCTTTTTATTCTGCCAAATCCTCCTAAACTCCCGCGCATTGGCGTCGACTCGCGACGCCATTTTTGAGGCCGTTTTCTGCTGCTCTACACCAGGACGAACACCTAGGATTCCGATGAGCACGCATCGTGGCATTCGCGCGATTTTTCTTCTGCTGGTCCTCATGCTTGAAGCTGGTAAAGCTGATGCTGGCATCATCGTGACGTTTTCTCAGTCGTCACCAAACCCGATCGTTGCCGGAAACACTGCGACCATCAATGTGTACATTGCGACAGACGCTGTCAGCCCAACACCGCCAGATTTTCTGGATTTCTATCTCGCAGAGTTTGCAATGACTTCGGTAACAGGCCCATCCGGTGGTTTGAGGTTTGCAAGCCTGCAGAATTACACCTACCTGAATGACCTGAATTATGTGTTCAAAGGTGTCAGCGGAGCATGGCTTCGATGGCTGCCACCGGGAAACCAGAACCCCGGAACAGTTTCACCCGATCAACTCACGTTTTCGATCAGCGACTTCACCGACGATGGCTCAAATCTCCCCTCCAGAGGTCTACCAAAGCCGGTAACACTTTCATCCACTCCACTTCTGTTGACACAGCTTGTGCTGGAAACGACCCCCTTGATTTCAGGAACGTATCAGCTGAGTTTGTCCTCCGATCCTTTGCACACAGAATTCGTGGACGAAGGAAACAACAGCCTGATCTTCGACTCAACACCAGTCACGCTGACCATGGTGTCGTCATTGACAGCAGTGCCGGAACCAGCAATCTCCCTGGCAGCTGTCACTGGACTCTCAGCACTCGTGATACGACTTCGCACCCTTCGCAAGAGCAATGCACTTAAGTGACCGGCAGCACAATCGGAACAATCCGATTCGTCCGACTTTGACGACTCTGCACATCCTGAGACAGTGACGACTTTTCGCAACGGCTATCTTTCTGTGACATAGTCTTCGGACACGCCAGAACGGCTCTTCGCATGAAGGTCGCTGTCTGAAGTCTTCAATGTCTCATGTTGCCCCAGCTGTCGTCATGTCCCAACCATCCACAAATTCCGTGCTGTCTTCGGATCAGGCTCCGGCGTGCGGCTCACTGCGAGCAGGCTTGACAGGCAGTTTGCTCCCCGTCGCTGCCATCCTGACTCTGGCGCTTTCTGTTCTGACGACATCGTGCGCGGACCCCGATCTCTGGGGACACATCCAGTACGGCCGCGAAGTCATCCGGGACGGCGTTCTTCCGACGCAGGCGACATGGACCTTTGCGGCCGAAGGTGCTCCGTGGGTGAATCATGAGAACATCGCAGAACTCATGCTGGCCTTCGCCTTCGACTCGTTCGGATCACCAGGACTTATCGCTGCCAAACTTGCAATCGCGATACTGCTGCTTGGCCTGATGCTCTTTACCGCCCGCGCGAACAGAGCATCATGGACAGTCGCAGCAATCGTCATCGTGCTTGTCTGTGCCAATATGCAGTTCCACTGGCATTTTCGCCCTCAGATTCTGACGTACGTTTCTCTCGCAATCATGCTGGCAATCTGGCACAAGACCTTTGTGGATTTCCAACTGCATGACGCTCGAATTCGAAAGCACCTGATTCGTCATCAGCGATGGCTCTGGTGCCTGCCTCCGCTTCTGTGCTTCTGGACAAATTCTCACGGTGGCTTCGCAGCAGGACTCGCGATCCTTGCGGCAGCACATGGACTGGCTTGCCTCCAGATTCTGCTCAGCACCGGCCTGCGATACCGAGTCCTTCTGATCAATATCACGGCTGTCACGATCGCCTGTTTTGCCGCATCACTCGTGAATCCATATGGCACCGGACTCTGGAAGTTCATGCTCGACGCTCTCCTGCTGCCACGTCCTGAAATCTCCGACTGGGGTCGCCTGGAACTGTTCACAGCAGAATCCGTTCGATTCTGGGCATTGCTGTTTGTGGGCGTCCTTGCGTTCGGCTCGTCGGTCCGGCGTCGCTGGATTCAAACCACGATCATGGCTCTGCTGCTCTGGCAGGGGCTGAGTCATTGCAGACACCTTTCCATCTTTGCGGTCGTCTGCGGCTTCTGGATTCCAGGACCTTTTACGGAGCGAATGCGTTTGTTCCTGAGTCGATTGTCAAAGGTCGATGCTCAAACGCCGCCAGTGCCGTCGAAGTCGTTCGCCATTCCAGCGATTCTGATACTCCTGATCGCCTCAAGCACGGCTCGTCTTGGTTCAAAGCTGTCGAGTGTCAATGTGGATCGGAACGAGTTTCCTGTGGCTGCCATGCAGTTTCTGCACGATCACAGGCTGACGGGAAACACGGTCGTCACATTCAACTGGGCACAGTATGCCATCGGCTGCTTCGCCAACGATCCGGAGACGTTCCGGGATTCGCGAGTCGCCGTCGATGGCCGCTTTGAGACCTGCTATCCACGAGAAATCACGGATATCTACTTCGACTTCTGGATGGGAACGCCTGATTCCCGAGTGCGTTACCGAAGTCCAAAGTCCGGTCCGTTCGATCCGTCGAAGGCTCTGACATTTCGTCACCCGGACCTCGTTCTGCTGTGCCGTCATCAGTTGCCCTCTGTTCGAATCATGCAGGAACACGCATCGCTGTGGACGCTGTTGTACCAGGATGACCTCGCTCAGATCTGGGGACGCTCAGACCGCTTCGCCAATCCTCAACATCCGGATTTTGTGCCAGCGGAACAGCGTCAGATTTCCGACACGATTCAGGAAGGAAACGTGAGTTACCCGGCGTTCCCGATTCCCAACGCTCAACCGACTCGCACGTCGAGTTCTCGGTCGACACTTATCGCGGAAGATCTCAAACTGCAACTTCGTGCCACGTCGCTTTGAGTCACTCTCTGTCTGCTGAATGATCACGATGTTTGCTTCGACGCCAGAACCGCCCTACATCGCCGTGATCTTCACGTCGCTGCGATCACCTGACGAACCAGACGCCTATGGTGCAACTGCCGAGCGAATGCTGGAACTCGCGCAGCAGCAACCAGGCTTTCTTGGTGTTGAATCAGCCCGAGGCTCAGACCGACTTGGAATCACCGTCTCCTACTGGAAAGACGAAGCAAGCATTTCCGCCTGGCGCCGCCATCTGGAACACATGGAAGCCCAGTCTAACGGCCGCACCAGGTGGTACGAAAAGTACATCCTCCGAATCTGCCACGTGACCCGTCAAACCGAATACCCGCCCCGATAATCTTCCCGGAGTCTCTGCTCGGAATCCGTGCTTCGGAACTTCCGAATGCGAGCAAAAAGACTCAAGGAAGGCTGCAGGATCAGGGAATCATTGAGCAGAGCGCCGAACGCGGGCTACTGATTCGGCTCGACTGGAACAAACGTCGTTCGATTCCGCTCCGAGACATTCTCGGCGGCCTCTCTCGCTCGCCGCTGAAATTCCAGCTGACTGCGAGAAGGCTTGGTGGGTGAACCGGTGGGCGGGACAAAGGATCCATCCGCTGTCAGCACGCGAGCCTTCGTGTTGTCACGCAGACACGTCCGAAGAATGCTGATGGCTCGCCGCTTGCAGACGTCATCCAGTATCGGCACCAGCAGTTCGACGCGGCGGTCCAGGTTGCGAGGCATCCAGTCGGCACTCGAGATAAAGACTCGCTCGTCACCGCCATGGTGGAAGTACAAAATGCGAGCATGTTCGAGGAACCGGTCGATAATGCTCGTGATCCGGATGTTCTCACTTTCACCGGGCACTCCCGGTTTCAGGCAGCAGATACCTCGAATGTTCAAATCCACTTCCACCCCGGCTCTGGACGCATCACACAGAGCTTTGATCATGATCGGATCAGCCAGCGAATTCAGCTTGACAATGATGTGCCCTTTGTCGCCGTTCTTCGCACGTTCCGTTTCCACATTAATCATCTCCAGGATCTTCTCTCGCAGCCCGATCGGCGCTGATTCGATCTGGGCAAACGACTGAATCTGCGAGGCTCCTGTGATCGCGTTGAACCACGCAATGGCATCATTGCCAAGGTCTCGATGACATGTCAGCAGACTCAGGTCGGTGTAAAAACGAGAAGTGATCTCGTTGTAGTTGCCGGTCCCGAAATGGCAGTAACGCTGAAAGCCCTGCGGCTCACGACGAACCACGATACACGCTTTTGCATGCGTCTTGAGACCTCGAACTCCGTAGATCACCTGAACGCCGCTGTACTCCAGTTGCCGCGCCCATTCGATGTTGCGAGCCTCGTCGAAGCGAGCTTTCAATTCAACGATGACGGTCACATTCTTGCCGTTCTCCGCGGCTCGCATCAGTGATTTGACAATAGGGCTGTTGCGGCTTGTCCGGTACAGCGTCTGTTTGATCGCGACGACATCCCGATCTTCCGCCGCTTCCGACAGCAGCCGCAAAACCGGATCAAACGACTCGTACGGATGAAACAGCAGAACATCCTGTGCCTTCATCGTGTCGAAAATCGATTCGCCCGGATCGACCCTCGGCGAAGTACACGGCGTCCAGCTCGGATACAAATGCTGATCAAATCCGCTCAGATTCGAAAGCTGGACCAGATCGCTGAGCCCCACTGGCCCCGGCACAAGATAAATGTCCCGCTCCCCGACTCGCAGCAGCACTTTCAGAAATTCCAGCAGAGGCCGAGTCACCGTGTTGGACAGCTCCAGCCGTGTGCAGAAGCTGTCTTTGCGGTCATCAAGCACATCTTCCATTTCCGCCAGCAGGTCCGCACCGTCTTCGTCATTCACCATCACGTCGGCGTTGCGAGTCACTCGGAAGGGAACCGTGCCGATGACTTCCTCGCCCGGAAAGAACCTCGCTGCCATCACGGCAATCGCGTCTTCCGTCAAAATGAACTCGTACCCGCTGGCACCCCCTGAACTGCTTGAAGGCAATGTGATGTAACGAAGGTCGTAACGCCCAAACGGAATGATGACAAACCGATAGGGCTCTGCGTCCGACTTCCCCTTCAGCTGAACGGCCACGTTGACAGTCTTGCCGAACAACAAAGGAAACCGTGCCGGATCATGCACAGCAATCGGAGTCAGCACGGCTTCCAGCTGCTCCTGAAACACACTCTCCAGAAACTCCATCTGCCGATCCGTCAGCTGCCCGGGACGGCGGCGACGAATTCCCGCGTCCGCCAGATGAGGCTCCATCTGTTCCAGATAGATGCGATATTGATCGGCGACCATCTTCTGCGTGCGAAGACTGATCGCATTGATCTGTTCCAGAGGTGACAGCCCCGCCACATCCGGCTCCGTCTCTCCCGCACGTATGGAAGTCAGCAAACTTCCCACTCGAACCATGAAAAACTCGTCCAGGTTCGACGCAGTAATCGCCAGAAACCGCAACTGTTCCAGCAGCGGCACTGAAGGATCACACGCTTCGTCCAGAACGCGCTGATTGAATTCCAGCCAGCTCAATTCCCGATTGGTAAACACTGAAGAAGACTCTGACATAATCACTTTCCGAGACTCCAGGAAACTTGAACCGCGTTGACCGTGAACGTCAGCGTGGTGCTTCCCGCAGCAAGACTCCCAGTCCAAATGTATCTTCAAACAACGACGTTTTCTGACGCAGCTCCATGCGTTCCAGGGACAGGTCGCCCGCAAGATTGGTGACCGTCAGAACGAACCGTTGTTTCTCAATCGAACACTCAATATCCCGAATACGCTGAGTTCCCGTGTGGTCCAGCGCTACGGCCACTCGCAGCAGCCCGGCGAGACGCGACACGATGACTCGGCTGTCCCGATCCAGACGTGCAAAGAACTCATGAGTCGGCTTCGGTGCTGCACGACGATGATAACGGGCAATCTGCGCGACCAGCTGATGGTCCAGCGAATTCAGTCCGAAGAGTTCGCTGTTCATGATCAGGTAGTACGAATGCTTGTGGTAGCCGGACAGACCGACAAACAAACCCGTCTCGTAGAGCAGGGCGGCGGTATACAGCAGCGTCTCGCACCGAACATCCATACGGTGCTCCGCCTGCAGAGCCCGAAACAGCTTGCGTGCCAGCTCCGCGACATGGCGAGCATGCGGCATATCGACCTGGTACTTTCTCGCCAGTTCGACAGCGGAGTTAATGATCTGCTCACAGAAATCTGTCGACCAGTCATTCGTTCGCAGCATCCCCTGCAGCAGTGCATCGCGAAGATTGAAGCCGGTGATCAGAACGTGCTGAGTATTCAACAGCTGAGCCAGCCGAAGATTCGCAAGCAGCGCGGGAACCAGCGTCTCGGCCTGCGACATCTCGATGTGATACTTCTGCATGATGCGGTCGACGGTCATTGACAAAAGCTTGTTCGTCAGCTTCTCAATCTCCGTCACAGGGATGCGAGTCAGCCCCGTCTTCTGCAGGTCGATCCCCAGCAGCTTCGCCGCAAAACGCATGTCGCCGCCAAGTGCCACCAGCTCCGCAGATCGCCCTTTGGGAATCAGATCCATCAGAGGTTCCACGGTGCGATCGATCTGACCGATCATGATCGCTCCGGCTCGACTGCGAACCGCCTGAGACTGCAAAACCAGCTGCTGAAGTCGAAGCGACCCAAGCCGATACGGCTGAGCGTGAACGATATCCTTGCCCTTCAGAACCAGAACTTCGGTATTCCCGCCGCCAACTTCCGCAACGACAGTCGTCGCATCAGACAGGACCGCGTCTTCCTGCAGCAGTGGTCGCACGCCCAGGTAGGTGACTCGCGAAATCTCCGCGTCATCAATCAGTTCAACCGCAAACCCCGTCGCGATGTAAATTCGGTCCAAAACCTCCAGTCTGTTCGTCGCTTCACGGACAGCGCTCGTTGCGATCACTCGAATATGCTTGGGGTCAGAACACTGATACTCCTTCAGCTTTCGGCGATAACTGCGAAGGACCCGAATACACTCCTGCAGGGTTTTCCGCTGAATCTCACCAGTTGTGAACGTGTCCTTTCCCAGACTGACGCCTCGAACCAGCTGCTCCAGCACTCGAACGGACGGACTGCCGTCACTCTCGCCGATCGCCATTCGGATAGCGGATGTACCCAACTCGATAACGGCCAGAGGAAACACCTGCGCGCTGCGCACGGGCTCCGGCACAGGTTCAACGCGAACCGGATTCTCCGGCCGACTTGATTCATTTCCCGCAGTCATAACCGTATTTCAATTCCACAGACATCGTTCAGATGTGGCTCAGTGATTCAGGTCCCTTGGACCGTCTGCACCGTGGCCAGATTCATGGACAGGCTGGACATCAAACATGACACTATTGCCCGGATGACTCTTTGCCAGTTCGTTCGGGCTCAGGATTTCTTTTTCGCTGCGTCGCCAGCTTCCTGACGAACCCAAGCGGCAGCGCCAACGGCTCCGGCAAGGTCTCCCAGCTGGCTCACTTTCAGTTTGGCACAATCCGCAAGCGAGGGAAGAACGTTACGCTTCAGCCCTTCCTGAACGCCGTCGAGATACAGCTTTGGCATGGCTTCGACCAGTCCACCGCCAAGCACAACGACGTCCGGTGCGAGTATGTTGATCAGACTTCCAATGCCGCGTCCCACCTGTTCTGCCGCACGGCGAACGATCTGCTCAATCACCTTGTCGCCCATGTCGATCGACTTCGCCAGCGCGGAACTGCGAATCCGGGAAATGTCCGTTCCTGCCAGCTCCTTCAGATGAGGAGCCTGGCCACGAAACACCGCCTTCGCAGCTTCCGCAGAAATCGCAAGGCGACTCGCGAGTCCTTCCAGAGTTCCTACAGGGCCAACTCCGGCAGCTGATCCTTCCGTCGCAATCTGCAGATAGCCAACTTCCATGCATGACGAACGAGAACCGCGGAAGATCTTGCCTTCATACACAAAGCCGCCTCCGATACCCGTCCCTGGAAAGACACCAAGAACCGACCGAAATCCCTGCCCCGCGCCACACGTGTATTCGCCAAAGACTCCTGCATCGACATCATTGCAGATGGCGGCCGGACACTTAAATCGCTTTGACAGATAGTCCTGCAAAGCCACGTTCTTCCAGCCAAGATTTGGCGCTTCCAGAATCACACCTCTGGCCAGATCCAGCGGTCCGGGAACTCCGGCTCCGATGCCGGCGATCGCATCCGGCGTCAGCTGAGCTTCCTCGAGGGCCATTACAATCGTTTCCGACAGTCGCTCGAGCGACACCTGATCGCCGTCATTCGAACGTGTCTTGCGGCGTTTCTTGGCCAGCACCTTCATTTTGTCGTCAAATACGACCGCCATCATCTTGGTGCCGCCCAGATCAAATCCGATCCAGACCTTTTTCTTTGGAATCTCTTCAACCATTTTCCGATTTTCCCGCAGTGGCTACTCCGGTCCGCCAGGCCACATCGCCCGACAGCCATCGCCGCGTACCGGGAAGTATAGCACATCAGGGCTCCACCGCACCAATCGCGGAACACCAGCCCGCAAACGCAGCCGTCACTCTCCGAGTGACGAACTGCGACTGCCCATTGTAGAGCGATTGTCCTCAATCGATTCCCCCGCAAGTCCAAACTCCACACGCCAAACGCGTCGGAATCGCAAACGGCTGAGGACAGCCGTTCTACACTTGCCAGTGATGACCACAAAACTCACCACTTGACCCTACAACAATCCCGCAATCACCTGCCCATCGCAAACCGGCGACGGACGACCATCTGTCAGATGATAGTTGATGTGGCGAGCATCATAGCCAAGCGCGGCGAAGACGGTCGCATGAACATCGGCCGGAGTTACCGGGTGCTCACTGGGATACGCGCCGGTTCGATCGGAGGCTCCAATCACCTGGCCGCCTTTGATTCCACCTCCGCCCAGCACCATGGAATAACACTGAGGCCAGTGGTCCCGCCCGGCATCTTTGTTAATCACCGGCGTGCGTCCAAAATCGCCCATCCAGATCACAACCGTCTGGTCCAGCATTCCTCGCTCGGCCAGATCATCCAGCAGAGCCACATACGCCTGCTCCATCGGAGGCACAAGTCGGTTCTTCATCTGGTTGAAGTTGTCCTTGTGAGTATCCCAGGTAATGCTCGGCCCGTTCACCGTCGTGACAAAGCGACTGCCCGCTTCGATCAATCGTCGAGCCAGCAAGTGGGATTGTCCCCAGCTGTGCCGCCCATAACGATCTCGAACGGTATCTGGTTCCTTCGACAGATCAAACACTTCGCTCGCCTTGTTCGAACTGATCAGTCCCAAAGCCTTGGCCCGTTGAGCATCAATGTCGGCCATCATGTCGGCGGTAATCTGCGTTCCGGTTCGCTCCATCTGAGTCAGCAATGACGCACGATTCGCAAGCCGCTCGGAGTTCATGGCCTGGTCCAGTTGCAGCCCCGGAACCTTGAAGCCCTTCGCCGCCGGATCTGAATTCAGCACAAATGGATCGAAGCGACTTCCCAGGCAGCCACCGAACTGTCCCGGTGTCAGATACTTGAAACTGTCACAGTGCGGAAACGGAGTAATCACATACGGCGGCACGCTGCCCGAATATCCGTCACGCTGAGCCAGCCAGCCGCACAGGGTTCCGAAGCACGGTACGTCGGCTCGACCAGGATTGATCAACGTACTGTCTATGCGATACGGCTTGCCGACCGTCGACCAGTGCATCCCGGAATTGTGCCCGCCATGATTGTGATGCACCGAACGAACGATCGACAGTTTGTCCATCCGCTGAGCCAGCTTCGGAAGCAGCTCTGAAATTTCAATGCCAGGGACGTTCGTCGCGATCGGTGAAAACTCCCCGCGAATCTCCGCCGGAGCCTGCGGCTTCATGTCCCACAAATCCGTATGACTCGGCGCACCGCAGTTGAAGATCATGATCACCGACTTGGCCCGAGCATTCGCAGCGACTGTCGCTGCCGCCACGGGAGTCATCAAAGCACTGAGCGAACTTCCAACGGCCAGCCCGGCAATAGTCTTCATGACGCTTCGTCGAGAATCCGCACACGGCACAACATGAGCCACCTGCTTGCGAATCGCCATCGCCGACTCCTTCAACAAGTCCACCTGACTACGATTACCAGGAAAGCATAGACCACAACGCCGCCAATCGGTAGATCATCATCAGAAAACAACCCGGAACCAAACCCATCACCCCCGCCCCAACCTGCCATCTCCACTCCCCACAAACCAAGAACCACAAACCAAGAACCAACAACACAGCCCGCAACCACAATTTGCAATCTCCATTCTTCAATCATCATTAACCATGTCACAACATCCGCAACCCCACTCGCACCGACACTTCGGCTGCTGCATCGATAAATTGCATCCCTGACTCTCCCGCCGTAAAACACCTTTGCGATCACGGATCTCTTTTCCCAACCACCATGTTCGGAGTATTCATATGAGTTTTCGAAGTCTTGCCTGTCTCGTGCTGTCAGTCGCAGCAACGTCCACCTGTCTTGGTCAGGAATGGAAGAGTGGCATTGAATGGCAGGAGCCGCCGCTGGTGACTCCTGGTGCCACCAACGATGCACCGCCTTCGGACGCCATTGTTCTGTTCGACGGCAAGAGCCTGGAGCAGTGGGAGAACGGTGACAAGTGGCTCGTTCAGGACGGCGTCGCCATCCCTCGCGAGACGGCGATCACTTCGAAGCAGAAATTTGGTGACATTCAGCTTCACCTGGAATGGTCGGCTCCAACCGAAATTCGCGGCGAGGGGCAGGGCCGAGGCAACAGTGGCTGTTACCTGATGGGTCTCTACGAAGTCCAGATTCTCGATTCGTTCGAAAACAAAACGTACTTCGACGGACAGGCGGGTTCGATCTACAAGCAGACACCACCACTGGCCAACGCGATGCGAAAGCCGGGCGAATGGAACACCTATGAGATCATCTTCAACGCACCCAAGTTTCGCAGCAACGGCGATGTCGTAAAACCCGGATACGTGACGCTGATCCAGAACGGTGTCCTCATGCTGAACCACTTCGAACTTGAAGGCCCGACCAGTTACACCGAAGCGCCTCACTATCAGCCTCATCCTGAAACCGGTCCAATCTCCCTGCAGTTCCACGGCGACGCCGTCAAGTTCCGCAACATCTGGGTCCGCGAAATGAAAACACCCGTGGGCAAGCGCGTCAGCGCTCCGTTCAACATTCAGCCCAAGTCAGCCCCAAAGAAGGAAGAGAAGAAGGACGCTGACAAGAAAGATGCTGACAAAAAAGACGCGGATAAGAAAGACGACAAAAAGCCTGAAGACAAACCTGAGACAAAGAAGTAACTCGCCGAACGAACGCTCCTCTCCCACACGAAGTGCGGGAGAGGGCAAGCGAGCCTCAGCCAGCCCAGATGATGGCACTGTGGCGGCCTTCATTGTTTCCGGTTTCCCTCCAGTTCCAGACCACAGCCGCCCATTTTTGGCCAAACCGAAGTTCAACGTTCAAACCGCCCGAAATCTTTGTATCCTACTTCCCCGTGTTGCCCCTGAACGCATGCAACGCGCCCGTAGCTCAGCTGGATAGAGCAACCGCCTTCTAAGCGGTAGGTCAGTGGTTCGAATCCACTCGGGCGCAGTTTGTTCCGGGGCCTTGCTTTTGGTCGGCCCGGTGGAAACGATCAGAGCACCGGAATCACCGTCGCAAGGTCTTTTTTGTCTTCCTGCAGATGGCCGACCGTGGAGCATAATCCCGCATGTCGCCGCGCTTCATGCTATTGATCAATAGTCACAGTTCGCCGATCGGTGTGTCCCGCTCAATCGTGCTTCCGGGATCGAATCGAACGCAATGGCCTGGTTGACCCGGCGAATGTCGGCGCTGGTTCGTGCATGCCGAGGTTCCAATATGGATGAGCTTCGAAACAGGGTGGCGGGAGTTCTGCTGGGGCTGGCGGCGGGGGACAGGATCGGCGGGCCGGTGAGAATGGCGGTTCGAGTTGCGGAGAGTCTGTTTGAATGCGGCCGGTTTGATGTCGGCGATGTGGGTCGCCGATATCTCGAATGGTGGCGCGATGATGCGTTCGATACAGGCCCAACTGCGGCGGCGGTGCTGTTGCTCGTCGATTCCGGACTGTCGTTTGAAGACGCTGCTCGTCGAGTTGACGAGCGTGCCAATGGAGCGACGGCGGGCTGCAATCCTGCTCATCGAAGCGCGCCACTGGCGATGTTCGCCGGAACGCCGGAACAACTCTTGCCGAGGATACTCGACACGAATGTCTCGGGGCCTCGCGAAACGGCTCCAGCTCCGTTGTCCAGGCTCGCCTCAGAAGCTCAGGCAGAAGCAAAACTCACGCACAGTCATCCATTGGCAGGTGACGTCGCTGCGGCGATTGTCTGCATGTGTCGAGAACTGATCATCGGCATGCCATGGGCCGATGCGATGGAACACGCTGCGATCGGACGAAGGCCCGAGACCATTCAGGCTCTGAAGTTCTCTCAGATTGAGCGAAGTGCTCAGGACGGCTTCGCCCCGAATGTGCTTGGTGCAGCCATCCACTTCGTTCACACATCGCATTCCTTCACCGAAGCCATCGAACGATCCATCGAGTTCGCGGGGCTGGCCAATTACAGCCCGGTCCTCGTCGGAAGCCTCGCCGGGGCGCGCTGGGGATGCTCGCAGATTGACAAGTCCCTTCTGGAGATTCACGCTGGCATACTGCCTCGATTACACCTTGCCGCAGACAAACTTGCGGCCACATGGGCATAGCTGGCGGTCTTCAGAACGCTTGCTATTCCCCCGTCTTTCGCCCCTGTCGACGAAGATTCTCCACGGCTAGTGCGAGCTGACTGGCGGCCGTTGAACCTTTCTGCCACTCCAGCCAGAAGTCCACCGAGGCGCTTGAAGGGGCAACGCTGGGGGCATCCAGCCGAATACGGGTCGGAAACATCACGGCATCGCCGATCAACAAAGCCTCGCCGATGTCCAGAATCGGCAACAGCTCCGACACGCCTTTCATGGAATCCGGCAGCAGATTGCGTACGGCCGACTGGTCTCGATCATTGCTCAGCCGCAGCGAAAGAAAGTTGTTGCACTGACTGAGAATCGTTGTGTTCAAATCGGATGGCCGCTGACTGACGACGAGCAACGACACACCATACTTGCGGCCTTCCTTGGCAATCCGTTCAAACGTCTCAAGCGACCGTGATTGTCCCGCATCAGCGTTATCGGTTCGTGGCAGGTACAGATGAGCTTCGTCGCAGACAAGACACATGGGCCGCCGATGCTGTGGTTCCAGCCAGAACTGCACAGTGTAAAGGAGCCTGGCCAGAGTACTCGCGGCGACCGCCAGAAGGTCAGCGGGCACTTCAGAAAAATCAACGACCTTGATGCCTCGCTGATCCGGCCCCGCCGTCATCAGTCTGGCGACAAGTTCCGTCAGCCAATCGGGCGAATCCGCAGACTCGGGAGCCTGAAACAGAAAGCCGTTGCGACGATCAGCGATGCGATCACGGAACCGCTCGAGAACCTTTGTCAGAGTCCCGTTCCAGGGCCCCTTCTTTTCGGAACGCGCTCCTTCGACCATTTCGTTGTTATCAAACTCCAGCCGATCAATCAGTTCATCAAGCGAATACGGGATCGGTGAATCCAGCGTGAAGGTCTGCAGTGACTTCTTCAGCTTGTGCTTGTCTCGCCATTCCGTCTTCAGGTCAAAGATGTGTTTCGCGAATCGCGCGGCCTGGTTGTACGCAGACTCCTGTCGAATATCCGCCACGACGCTGAACATTTCATCGCGGCTCAGCAGCCAGTGCGGAAGGAACAGAACATCATCGCCAGGATCCTGCAGATCTCCGGGACCGGCAATGCGAAGGCGAGTCGCAAAGCCGGTTTTGGGATCGCTGAGTGGCTTGTATTCGCCGTGCAGGTCAAACAGGATCAGGTTGGCTCCCGGCAGCTGACTGGCACGTTCCAGCAACAGGGCCACAGCCCAGCTCTTGCCGGCTCCCGTACTTCCGACAATCGCCGCGTGCCGCTGAAACAGTCGGTTGCCGCTGGCTCGAACTCGTGTTTGCTGCGACAGTGAATAGGCCCCAAGCTCGAAGAGTTCATCCTTCTGGAATGTCGCTGTCACGGCGTCCAAAAGCTGGCCAAGCTCCGATTCCGTCAGAGCGAAACACGCACTTCCAAGCGAAGGAAAAGACTCCGCGCCGCGCTTGAAACGGAAACGATCGTCGCTCGCAGGGCTGATCTGTCCGATGATCGTCATTCGAGCATTCGCGGAGGCCGCAGGTGGCTTGCCCGAGGAGGAAGACTCCGTGTCCACAGATCCGGACACTGCGTCGACCAGCGCAATGAGATGCGATCCGCTTCGTTCCTCTGGAATCGCACAGAAGCCTCCGACAGCGATGCTCCTGGCCGAGTTGCCGTCGGACAGCGACACGGCGACAAGCCCGGTACTGACAGACGTGACGACTCCAACGATATTCTGAAACTGCATGGTCGGCCTCTCACCGTAGATATCACTCTCCGAGTGATGAACTGCGACTCCTGCCACCGCTAAGCCGCAAGAACGCATAATCGCAGGAATCGCAGGAATCGCAATGCGTCACTCAGAGAGTGACGGCTACGATTTGGAACATGTGTTTACAACGAAAACATCACACTGTAGACATCACTCTCCGAGTGATGAACTGCGATTCCTGCCACAGCCACGCCACAAGATCGATTAATCGCAGGAATCGCAGCAATCGCAATGCGTCACTCGGAGAGTGACGGCGACGATACCAGGAAAGAAGTCATGTCAACGATGATACGAACGGGTGTTCTCCGCAGAGAGCTTTGTCTGCTGGTCGCGATCTCTGCCGGAACTGCGACCTTGTTTGCGCCGGCCGGGACCGTGGCGGCGCAGGAACTGCCTCGCCGTTATTCGGCACCGTACGCGGAGAAAGCCGTTGTCGTCGATGGCAAGCTGGATGAGGCCGTCTGGACCACAGCACCATGGACGGAAGACTTCGTGGACATCGAAGGCGATCGAAAACCCAAGCCGCCGCTGCAGACCCGAGCAAAGATGCTATGGGACGACAAGCACCTGTACATTGCCGCGGAGCTGAAGGAGCCTCATCTTCAGGGAAGCCTGACGGTTCGTGACTCGGTGATCTTTCAGGACAACGACTTCGAAGTCTTTATCGATCCTGACAATAACACGCTGAACTACGGCGAATTTGAAATCAACACGCTGAACACCGGGTGGGATCTTCGCCTGACAAAGCCCTACAGCGAAGGCGGAGAAGCAGATGATGGCTGGACGATCGAAGGGATTCAGACGGCCGTGCATTTGAATGGGACACTCAATGATCCGAGCGACACAGATGAATCCTGGACGATCGAGCTGGCCATCCCGTGGAAGGGACTCGCGGCTCTGGATGACACGTCAACTCCCGTCCGAAAGGCAAAGCGTGACGGAGCGGTGTTTCAAGGACATGAGCCAGCCATTCCTGGAGACACGGAGATCATTTCAAAGAAACAAGTCGCTTCCCGTGCGCCCGCTCCGGGCGACGAATGGCGAATCAATTTTTCTCGCGTGGAATGGCAGTTCCATGCCGTGAACGGTCGCTACGAAAAAGTCCCGAACACGAAAGAAAACAATTGGGTCTGGTCGCCTCAGGGAAAGATCGACATGCACGCTCCCGAAACATGGGGGTACGTGAAGTTCATTGGCAAGCCATAG
>CAZIGZ010000001.1:92932-115034 GCA_964538835.1 uncultured Chitinophaga sp.
TCGTCAACCGCCACCAGCTTTTTCCAATTGAACGTTGGCCATTACCAGGCCGATCACTCCAACGATTGCTGCGATGTTTCCGAGGATCGTGACGAGAAACGGAATCTTGATCTGGGAGAACCTGCTGATGATGTAGTAAGGCTGGTAGAGTGGCAGCCAGACGAACATGATCCCGCAGGATGTCGACTCCTCATACGCCGTTTCACGAATCTTCCAGTGCCCAACTACGCTGATCAGCGCGCCGATGATAATGGCCCCGAATGAGACAATTCTTCCAGCCTCGGGCGCCGAAAGTGCAAGCACGATCGAAACGATCCCAATCAATAATCCAATCACGAAGAAGATCATCGGGCCCTTCAGAGTCATCTCATTGGTTGAGATTTCTATGTCCGACGACCGGGGTTTCTTTGGCGGAATGCCATACTGCTCGTACTCGTGTTCTTCAATCGCAGGAGACGAATAGCTGGACATTGGGGTTGACCAGATGTCGTCAGGATCTTCTGCCTTTTTTCGTTTGGCTTTTCGTGCCGGGCCAGTCGACCCCTGTTCCTCGAAGTCGGACGACAACGGCACCGTGATCACAGTCTCGCAGGTCGGACACCGAAGTTTCTTACCGCCTTTCTCCGCACCGACGGTGAGCGAACGATCACAGCTGGTACATTTCACTCGAATCTTCGTCGACACCAGACGTCCTCGCAACGACCTTCCACGCAACGTGCTATCAGCACTATGCCTGGAAGTTACCAGTCCGCAAAACACTTCGCAATCATAATTGGAGCTACGAAACTCTCATGACGCGGTCACCGCTTTCGGAGGGCTGAATCATCAATCTAATCCGAGCACGCGAGTCTGAAGCAGGTCGCCCTCATGGAGCGAAAGACTTCCAGACCAAAACCCGAGACTGCCTGAGGCCAGCAGCTTCGTCCTGCAGCGATCGGCCAATTCTGCCGAATACCTCCGGTACGCCTTGCGCAGGACGATCGACAGGAAGATCATGCCACCGCCCGTGGAAGGTATTGTCCCGCACCGCTGAACCAGCGCCTCTCCACATGCCGAATACCCTCGTGGCTGGCGGTCGGGGTTTTGCTGACAAGGATGATTGCCTCAGATCCCGCTCGCCAATCGATTTCGTCCACTCGTTTGTCTCGTTGGTCATCCTGTGATGTCGCGTCATTGGCAGCGAATCACTGCCGGGACCGTCATGGTTCTGGCAGCCATTCTGAACATCGGCTGCAAGACCGGTCAGACGCGCTATACACATATCCCGCCTCGGGAGGAATTGCGGAGTTCATCGCCTCCCGTGCAATTTGAACACGGTGCCCCCAATCTGGCATTGGACACGGCCCAGACCGTGATCGAAGTTCCGCAGCGAGTCCTCTATGGCGGCGATCTGCCGGAACGCAATCCGGGCTCCCAGACGTGTGAAGTTCTGACCGACTACATGCAGCAGAATGAACTGACAGACGTGCCGGTTCTGGTCAGAGAATACGATCCGATCGGAGAATGGAAGCGACTCTACGAGAACGATCAGATTCGTCCGTTCTGGAAGTACACAGCAGGCAGTCTCAGCATCGTTCAGTACAGCATTTTTCCCGACCGAGTTTTCCGACGTGACGTGTACAACCCGTTCACGAATTCGCTGTCCGTAAACTCCGACTGTCTCACGAGTGCTCTGCGCGAAGCTGCCTACGCCAAAGACGTGCGATCGCGAACAACTCCCGGAAGTTATGCGGCCATCAACTCCGTGCCTGGACTTTCGCTTTGGAAATCAACCGTCGCCGTCAACGACGTACTTGACTACGCACGAGCTTCGGAACAATGGCCGATCGAATCCGATGTGTACCGCCGACAATATCCCTACATCGCCTGCGAAAGCATGACGCCCGCCACCTATTTCATGACACCTGTGGCCGGATTTGCGGCAACCGTGGGAGGTAGTGCGACCGGCTATTTTCTTGGGCGTTCGGTTGAAGCCAAACGACAGAGCGAACTGGAGCAGAAAACCGAAGAACCGGAACAGCGAAGGTCCATTCATTTCGCCGGCTATGTAAAACCCGTTGAGTCCGATTCCATTTCGACGGAGTCTTCCGAGAGTCGAGAGTAGGCATCACCGCGTGGCCATCACCTTCGTAGCCATCACTTTCCAAGTGATGAAATGCGATTCCACGACACGTCAGCCATCGCCAAAACGATCCCGCAGGAATCGCAAGGCGTCACTCGGAGAGTGACGGCGAATCTGTTACCGAATTTCCCAGCCCTTGCGATACTCCTTGCTCAGGTACTTTTCCGCCGCAAGAGCATTCGCGATCTTGCCGGTGGCCGGATCGTATTCAATCGTGCCGCCGCTTCGATACGCGACGTTGCCCAGCAGAATGATCTCTGTAAACGGTGCCGCATAGGAAAACGGACTTCCCGTGCGCGAGCCCGTCTTGCACGCTTCAATCCACTGACGATGGTGCCCCGGTGACTCCGGAAGCGAAGGAGTCGGCGCAGCGTAGTCCTTGAATGTGTCTTCCGGCAGCAGCTTCGGAAATCCATCGTGCTGAATCGCGATACGCCCTTTTTCGCCAATGAACAACGAACCATTCATCGGCAGCTCGGCCGCGATCTCCTGCTTCGGCTTCGCTTCACCTTCGTACCAGACGAACGTGACTGGCCCGAGATCACCGCGAGCACCAAATTCCATGCGAGTCTCCATCCAGGTGGGACCGCTGTAGACGTTTGGTTCCGGGCCTGAAGAGCTGACTTTCACCTTGCCGCCAAGATTCAGTCCCCAGAAGGCCGGATCCGCCAGATGGATGGCCATGTCTCCGATCGCACCGCAACCAAAGTCCCACCATCCTCGCCATTTGAACGGGACATACGCCGGATGATACGCACGCTCCGCCGCGGGACCGAGCCAGAGATCCCAGCTGAGGCTTCCTGGAACGGCGGGCATATCGGTTGGCCGAGCCACTCCCTGTGGCCACCACTTGCCTGGTCGATCGGTGATCACGTGCACTTCCTTCACCTGACCGATCGCTCCGGCTCGAAGCAGTTCGACAAGACGCAGGTAACCCGGATGTTCGTGGTTCTGCGTTCCCATCTGAGTCGCGACTTTTTTCTCCGCCGCAAGTTTTGCAATCAGCCGAGCTTCCTCGACAGTGTGCGTCAGAGGCTTCTCGCAATACACATGCAGGCCTCGCCGCAATGCACGCACGGTTGCCGGGGCATGATGATGATCCGGAGTCGCGATCACGACCGCTTCGAGGTCTGTCTGCTCCAGCAGCTTGCGATAGTCCGCATATGTCTTCGCGGAAGTATGACGAGCCGCCGCCGCACCAAGCCGATCTGCGTCGACATCGCAAAGAGCGACGACGTTCTCCGAGGACACCGCATCCAGATTCGCCCCGCCTCGACCACCAACCCCGATGACTCCCACATGCAGTTGCTCATTCGCGCCCAAAATCCGAGCATACGACTTCGCCGAAGCCGCCGACGCCACAGCAGCCGTTGAAACAGCAAAAGTAGACGAAGCCAAAAACTGACGACGAGTTCGCACACGGGCCATGAGAAACTCCGAAAGGCAGGAAGGACTGGGAAACCAACAGGGCAGGGGAAATGATCACGCGGTCGTTCAGAGATCGTAACAACCGCCCGTCCTGTCGTCACATCAACGCAAATCTACGCCGATCAACCCACCGTAGACGGTCGCCCTCGGCCCTCGATTCAGCTGAATGGCACCTCAAACAGTTGTTCTAACAGAAAATGTGTGACACAAAGTAAACGCAGCAGGCGACGCAGAAACCGCATACTGAGCAGAGTGGTTTCTGAGACCGGATGGAGCTTGATTTCTGGGCACGACTGACAATGAACGCGTCGGCGTCTACATTGCGGTTCGTGTTGCCCTTCTTCATTTCGTACAGACCGAACAAACCCCAATGCCCACGACAATTACCAGCTTTGAAGCATTTGATATTCGCTTTCCGACTTCCCAGCATCTGGATGGCTCGGATGCGATGAATCCGGATCCGGACTATTCGGCAGCTTACGTGGTGCTGAAGACGGACAGTTCGGAGTTCAGTGGATACGGGATGACGTTCACCATCGGCCGCGGCAATGAACTGTGCGTGGCGGCGATTCGGTCGCTGGCGGCTCTTCTGGTCGGGCAAACAGTTGAGTCGCTGATGAAGGAACCTGTGACGCTCTATCGGAAGATCACAGGCGACAGCCAGCTGCGATGGGTGGGGCCGGAAAAGGGCGTGATTCATCTGGCCGGAGCTGCGGTCATCAATGCCGTCTGGGACTTGTGGGCTCGCATTCAGAAGAAGCCCGTCTGGAAGCTGATCTGCGACATGTCACCCGAACAGTTCGTGTCGGCAGTCGACTTCCGATATCTGACTGACGTACTGACCCCCGGACAGGCTCGTGAACTGCTCGAACGGTTTTCCAGCACGAAGCAGCAACGCGTTGAAGAACTGCTGGCCGTCGGTTATCCAAGCTACACGACGTCCGCAGGCTGGCTTGGATATTCTGACGAAGCGCTGAAACAAAAATGTGCCGACCTGAAGACTCGCGGATGGAAGCACTTCAAAATCAAGGTCGGGCGAGATCTTCAGGATGACATTCGTCGCTGCACGGTGCTTCGCCGCGAGATGGGCGACGATGCGTACATGATGATCGATGCCAATCAGGTCTGGGATGTTCCTCAGGCAATTGACTGGATTCGCCAGCTGGCACCGTTCAAGCCATGGTTTGTCGAAGAGCCAACCTCACCGGACGATATCCTGGGGCACCGCGCGATTGCTCAGGCGATTGCACCGATTCGAGTTGCAACGGGTGAGATGTGCCATAATCGAGTCATGTTCAAGCAGTTCATGCAGTCAGGTGCGTTGCAGGTGTGTCAACTGGATTGCTGCCGTCTGGGCGGCGTCAATGAAGTGCTGGCCGTGCTGCTTCTGGCCGCGAGGTTCAATATTCCCGTGTGTCCTCACGCCGGTGGCGTGGGCCTTTGCGAATACGTGCAGCACCCGAGCATCGTCGACTACGTCTGCGTTTCAGGGTCAATGGAAAACCGCGTCACGGAGTATTCCGACCATCTTCACGAACATGTTCACGATCCTGTCGTGATGAAGAACGGTCGCTACATGCCTCCTGCGGCACCGGGGTACAGCGTGCAGTTCACGGAGGCAGCGCTTCAGGGATATGTGTTCAAGGGATGATCACAGCCTAGCCATCATCATCTAAGTGATGAACTGCGATTCCTCGACAGATCATCGATTCGAAAGAACGCGCCATGGCAGGAGTCGCAGAGCGTCACTCGGAGAGTGACGGCTACATTGCTACCGCGACTCCAGCTTCTTCCACGCATCGGGCAGGAATCTCAGAATGTCCGATGCAATCATCCCACGTTCGCTGAGCCTGTCTGCGGCAATGTCTCCGGCCATGCCATGCACATGAACGGCGATGGCAGCCGCTTCAAAGGCAGGCATGCGCTGGCCGAGCAGTGATGTGATGATGCCGGTGAGCACGTCGCCGGAACCTCCGGTCGCCATGCCGGAGTTTCCGGTGCTATTGACGTAACAGCGATGTCCATCGGTGACAATCGTGCCCGGACCTTTCAGCACGACGATGATGCCGTGGCGGCGAGCATACGCCATGGCGTGTTCTTCACGCTGACTTTCGATTTCAGCGATGGGGAGGGCGGTGAGTCGTGAAAACTCACCCGGATGAGGCGTGATGACGCACCGGCAATGACCTTTCTCCGAAATCAGCCCGTGTTCCGCTGCGACGTTCAGAGCATCCGCGTCCAGAACAAGTGGACAAGCAGCGTTCTGCAGGAGATCGCGAGTCAGCTGAACGGCGGCAGGGGATCGTCCGAGCCCTGGTCCGCAGCCAATGGCATCTTTTCCGTCGGCGAGCTGCGTCAAACGCCCGAGCGAAACGGGCAGCAGGCCTTCGACAGGATCGTCGTCCATTCCAAACGTCATCAGGGATGGCTCGTACCCGGCAACGATCGGCTGAATGGACTTCGGCACAATCGCCGTCACGAGCCCCGAACCGGATCTCAGCGCAGCCACGGACGAGAGACTGATCGAGCCGCTCATGCCGATCGAGCCGCCGAACAGGATGACCTTGCCAAACGTGCCTTTGTGACCATCCGCCGGACGAGGTGGAATTGAAGGAAGCACGCCGCTGGAAATTGCAGGCGTCTGAGTTCCAGTCTGTGTCATGACATCACTCTCCGTGAAAACGTTCTGTCATGGAATTTTGAAGGATGGCGCAATCGACGGCAATGAGCCATCCGCGCAAACTCGTGGAACATCCGGCTGATCAATGGGCATTTGACCGGCTGAAAAGCCCTTGTCAGGCTACCGTTCAGTTGCTTCGCCGGCGCAGATCGGCCTGTAGCGTGGTTACTCGGTTCCGCAGTGTTTCCAATTCGGAAGCGAGTAGCTCCGATGTGCTGGTGCACGGTAACCCCAACAACTCTTCGAGCAACTGAACCTTGCCAATCAGTTCACCCACTTCACGGCCTTCCTCCCGGCCTTCCTCCCGGCCCTCTTCGCGTCCTCTTTTCAGCCCTGTGCGTTCACCTTCTTCGCGTCCCTGAATCAACAGACGATCAGCAAGAGAACCGGGTTCGAATTGAGTCGGCAGGATGCTGGCGAGCGTCTGCTTGTACTGCTCGTGGTCAATGTTCTTGTTGACAGTCATTACATAGACTCCAATCGCCTGAGCCCATTCTGCAAAACTTGCAGCAGGCAACGCTCGGCCAATCAATTCCAGAATCTCTCGCAGGATTTCGGCCAGATGTCGGCTGCGACTGAATTTTAACAGCCGCAGCGTGTTCCTCAAAACGGATTCTCCCTCGATCTCTGCATCATCCATGTGGCTCAAATCCAGCAACGACGGCTGAAAGTGAATCTGGTACTCGGCCAATGCCGCGGACGTCGGAATCAGTCCGCC
Source organism: uncultured Chitinophaga sp. (assembly GCA_964538835.1). Taxonomy (GTDB): domain Bacteria; phylum Planctomycetota; class Planctomycetia; order Planctomycetales; family Planctomycetaceae; genus SXXK01. Next base: position 99,881 of record CAZIGZ010000001.1, read on the forward strand.
CAAACTTCTCGCTGCGGTCCACGCGGTTTCTCCGTGGTATACCAACAACGGGACGATCGGGCACAGTGTCTCGCCGTCGCGTATTCGCTTCTCCCAGATGCGCACCATGTAGCTCAACACTTGCAGCACGGTGAGCGGATCGGATTGACTCTTGTGTTCGAACAGGAAATAGACCAAAGCCTGCTTGCTGATCGATTCCCGAGGAGTGTTAGCCAGTTCAACTGAAAACAGCAGGTCTGAAAACTTCTCACGCAGGTCGGGATCCACAAAGCTGCCGGTTTCCAACTGCAGCGTGTCGAGTTTCAGCTCCGCCAGCGCCGCGGGAGACAGTTGAGTCTCAATGAGCCCGCGTGCGTTGGGCAAGTGAGACAGCGCGAAGTGAAAGAAGCTGTTGTGCGGCGTAGGGAGTGATTCCATGATCACTTCAGTATAACACTTAAAATCTCCACAAAAAGCCTCAATAGGTCTATGTCAGGGCGCAATTTGCCCTCAGGCAGAACAAAATCGTGTGTGACGAATTCGAGCCGCTCAGGAACAGTCTTCAACGCTGTGGACGCAGAAAAACGAACCTGCGTTGCCTTACTTGTCCGGCACCGCACGCCGTCGAAGTGTCGCTCCGCCGGACAGGTTCACCACGTTCCGGAATCCTCGCTGCAGCAGAATTCTCTGAGCCACATGACCTCGGACACCGACACCACAGCAGATGACAGTAGGCTTTGCTGGATCAAGTTCCAGAATTCGAGTTCGCAGGTCATCCACTGGAATCGCCGCAACCTTTCCACACCCTGTGATCGGAGCCTTTGAGATTTCACCCGGAGTTCGGACATCAACAACCTGCCAGGCTGACAAATCGGTATCGACATCAAGCATTGAGCCCAGTCCGTCCATTTCATTACAAGCGGTAAACGCCGCCTGATGAATGGGATCCTTGGCCGAGCCAAACGGAGGAGCATACGCCAGGTCCAGCCCCGTGAGATCTCGCACGGTACCGCCGAACGCCATAGCCGTTGCAATCACATCAATTCGCTTGTCGACGCCATCACGCCCCGTGGCCTGAGCCCCCAGGATTCTTCCAGTTTCGGGTTCGTACACAATCTTGAGTGTGATGGGATGAGCATCGGGAAAATAGCCCGCGTGCTGACCGGCAATGACTGTGACGCTGCGACATTCCAGCCCCGCGCGCTTGGCGGCCTTTACGGTCATGCCCGTCATTGCGGCCGTCTGCTGGAAGACTCGCACAATCGCCGTTCCCATCACTGGACTCATCGCGGCTGACTTTCCCGTTGCCGCGTGTTCTCCCGCCAGGCGTCCGGCTCGATTCGCAGGCCCCGCCAATGGCACTCGCATGCGCTGATTCTGAGGATAGCTGAGGTACTCCGCCGCATCGCCCGCTGCGTAGATGTCGGGATCAGAGGTTTGCTGATACTCATTCGTGGCAATGCCGCCTGTCTTCCCGATTTCCAGCCCCGCTTCGACAGCCAGTTTTGTGTTGGGACGAACGCCCATCCCAAGAATCACCAGATGCCCTTCGATGCGCGTTCCGTTCTCCAGCTCGACGCCTGTTACCTGACCTTTGTCGTGCAGAATTCGGCTGAGCCCGCTGCCAAAGTACGTCTTCACGCTCTCGCGATTCAATTCCTCCTGCAGAGGCACCACCATTTCCGCGTCCATCGGTGGCAGGACGTGAGCCTGCAGTTCCACCAATGAGACATCGAAGCTGCGAGACGCAAGCTGCTCCACCATCTCCAGCCCAATAAACCCGGCACCAATCACGATGGCCTTTCGCTGAGCTCCCGTCAGCGCGTCCACAGCCGAACGAATCCGATCCATGTCCGAGATGTTGCGAAGCGCGAAGACGCCGGTGGAACCGACACCATCAAGGTTCGGAACGATCGGTGATGCCCCTGGCGTCAAAATCAACTTGTCATAAGGAAGATGATAGACCGTCTTGTCAGGCCACTTCCGAATCGAAACAACCTTGCTGGCTCGATCAATCTGGATGACTTCACTGTGAGTTCGCACGTCGAGCCGGAAACGCTTTCGCAGAAGTTCAGCGGTGGCGACCAGCAGCTTTCCGCGGTCGGTGATTTCCCCCCCAATGTGATACGGCATCCCGCAGTTCGCGAACGACACGAACTCGTCTTTCTCCAGCAGCACGATCTCCGCTTCTTCGTTCATTCGTCGCGCGCGTGTTGCCGCTGACGCTCCTCCGGCGACACCCCCAACAATCACGATTCTCAACGGGCCCGTTGACATGGTCCTTCTTTCCTGAGCAGTTCAATGGTCTTTGCTGTGCCTCTGCGGTGATAAATTCCGCGGCGAACGACGTCCTTGTTTCGCGAACGCGAAAGGCATGCCAGTACTTCAACCTGTACTGATTACATTCCGCGCCAGAATCGTAGGTGAACAAAATTCCTTCCTGAGCGTCAATACCGGTTGCGGGCTTTCCGAAAGACCATGCTCGTAATTCGGATGGGTGGATCTGAACACATTGTCAGTGAGAGTTCATTGAGAGCAGGTCCCACGATCAAAAACGTTCATTGATCGCCGAGGAGCCTCTGACAGGTGAGGTGAAGAACAGGGCTCGCCGTGAACAGGTCGAGGCGCGGCCGGTCATGGAATGACCGGGCTACGGGGGATGACGGGCTACGATGCTGGACAACGCGTGGTTGTTCGTGGGATGCTACCGACGGAACTGATTCCAGAACGCTCACGGTGTGCAGATTTCGCACAGCCGTTGGCAAGAACACAGACAGGCTTCCAAGGGCTGAACCATGACGAATCTTCTTCGAACGAGTGCCATACTTCTGCTCCTTGTCACTCCCTCTTACGCTCAGGAAAAAACTCAGGCTGCCGCAATGACGAAACGCGCGATGACAGTGGATGATCTCTTTGCCTTCCAGCGAATCGGAGCACCCAGCCTCAGCCCGGATGGAGCAGGAGTGGTCTACGCGAGCAGTGAAATCACGGACGCGAAGAACAATAAGTCTGTCTCGCGACTGTGGCTGGTTCCGACCGATGGTTCTATGCCACCGCGTCAGCTGACGAACCCGGCAGCAAAGGACATGAATCCCAAATGGTCTCCCGACGGACGATGGATCCTTTTCGAATCCACTCGTTCAGGTTCCATGCAGCTTTGGGCCATCAGTCCCTTTGGTGGCGAAGCTCGCCAGCTGACGTCACTCAGCACCGGAGCATCCACGGCCGTCTGGTCGCCGGACAGTCGGCACATCGCTTTCGTCTCCGCGGTCTACCCGGAATTCTCATCACTGCCGTTCAAGGAGAGTGATGCGAAGAACAAAGCAAAGTCCGAAGAGATTGAAGCGTCACCGGTCAAGGCTCGTGTCTTCAAGCGGCTCTTCTATCGTCACTGGGACAGCTATGTCGAAGACAAGCGACAGCATCTGTTCGTTATTGATCTGACCGAAGAAACTCCCGGGGAACTGAAGGCCGGCGAACCGCGAGACGTCACACCTGGAGATCGCGATTCTTATCCGACATCGACAACGTTTTCGGGGACTCAGGACTTTGTCTTTTCTCCCGACGGGACTCACCTGATCTTCACGGCTGTCCCCAAAGAAAACGAAGCGTGGAATACCAACTACGATCTTTGCCGAGTTCCAGTTTCCGGCGGAACGACGGAATGGGAAACTCTGACGACGAAGAGCCCGGCGGCCGATGGCTTGCCGACATTCTCTCCGGCTGGCAACAAGATTGCCTTCCGCAGTCAGCGAAAGCCTGGCTACGAAGCCGACAAATGGGAAATCATGATTGCCGATTGCACTGCTGATGGTTCGCTGACGTCTGAACCAGTGTCACTCACAGCTCAGATCGATCTGTCATTCGATGAAATTCTCTGGCGCAATGATTCCCAGTTGATTGTGACGGCCGAACAAAAGGGTTCAAAACCCGTCTTTGGGCTGACGATCAGCAAGCCGAACGAAATTGAAAAGGCTCAGTCGTCCGGCACATGCAGCAATCTTGCGATCTCCGCAGATGGCCAGATTCTGGTCTGTAACAACAGCCGAATGACGTTCCCGAACGAAGTGTTCTCAACATTCCTCGAAAAGGACGTGATGGGATCCAGGACTCCAGGCCTGAACCTGTCAAAGGCCAACACCAAACTGCTGGAACAGCTGGATCTGCCAGAACCAACATCCGTCACCGTCAAAGGAGCCGACGGCGATCCGATGCAGATGTGGGTCGTGTCTCCTCCGGGGTTCGACAAGACTCGCAAGTGGCCACTCGCGTACCTTGTTCACGGCGGTCCCCAGGGCGCATGGGCCGACGGCTGGAGCTTCCGCTGGAACCCAATGATCTGGGCGGCTCAGGGCTACGTCGTCGCGGCACCGAATCCTCGGGGAAGCACGGGCTTTGGCCAGCGTTACACCGATCAGATCAGCGGTGACTGGGGTGGTCGATGCTACATCGACCTGATGGCCGGTCTTGAGTTTCTGGAACAGCAGCCGTACATCGATAACGATCGTATGTTCTCCGCAGGTGCTTCCTTCGGTGGCTACATGATGAACTGGTTCCAGGGTCACACCACCAAGTTCAAGACGCTGGTGACTCACTGCGGCGTTTACAACTTTGAAAGCATGTACACGACGACGGAAGAACTGTGGTTTGACGAGTACGAACACGGCGGACCTCCATGGGGCCCGAATCGCGAGTCATACGAACGCCATTCGCCTCATCGTTATGCTGCCAGCTTCAAGACGCCAATGCTGATCATTCACAATGACCTGGACTTCCGAGTTCCCGTGAGCGAAGGTCAGCAGCTGTTCACAGCACTGCAACGTCAGGGCATTCCCAGCAAGTTCATCAACTTCCCGGACGAAGGTCACTGGGTTCTGAAGCCTGCCAACAGCCGCTTCTGGCACAATGAGATTTTCAGCTGGCTGAAGGAATACTGTCCTCCAGGTCCGAAGTAATCTCACCATCGTCGCTGGCTCTGCTGAATTCGCCCGGTCCCTGGATTCCCACACGGACCGGGCGATCCGGCATTCCTTCCATGAACCGACGCCCTCCAGGCACCTCGCCGCTCCCTCTACCGTTTCCCCCGAAAGCTTGCTTCATGTCGGCCATTCAGGAATTTGAAAAACTCCCGACGACTTCACCAGACGCCGTTCTGGACGCACTCGAAACAACACTCGCAGCACAGAAGGACTATCATCGCCTGTTTGATGCACGGCTCATTCGAGCTCGCTTCAAGCTGGGCCTGCCGCTGACTCAGCCGACGTCCCTGCGAGATATTCCAAAGGAGAAGGACGCGGCGTTTCGTGAAGCCTACACGGACGCGGCTCGGGAGATCGGTCTTCGACTTCTGGAAGTAGGTCAGCTGGCGGATGCGTGGGCTTACCTGCGCACCATCCACCACACCGAACCGATTCGCGCGGAGATTGAACGGCGAGTCGCACAGGAACAGGAGCCTGGTCCGGCTCTGGACGAACTTCTGAACGTCGCTCTGTACGAAGGTGCTCACACGGTCGAAGGGATCCGATTGCTGCTGAAGTCGAACGGGACCTGCAATACCGTGACGGCGATGAGTCAGATTATTTCTCAAATGACACCGGAAGAACGTCGACGATCGGCGGCCATCATGGTCAGCCATCTGTACGCTGATCTTCAGGCCAGCGTTCGAAGAGATCTGGAACGTCGTCAGCCAATGGTCAAGCCGGGCATGTCACTGCGAGAAATGATTGCGGGCAAAGAGTTTCTCTTTGCTGACGGCAATTACCATATCGATGTGTCGCATCTGCATTCGATCGTTGGATTCGCAAGGCACCTTCAGAAGGGCGATCCGGAACTTCTGCAGGCCGTTGAATTGGCTCAGTACGGAAGCCAGCTCAGTGAACATCTGCGTTATCCCGCGGACGTACCGTTTGATGATTACTATGTTGCCAGTGAGTATTTTCTGAAGGCCCTGGCCGGCAAAGAAGTCGATGAAGCCCTTGCCTACTTTACTCAGCGCCTGAATCAGGAACCTGACGCTCCGGACAAGCGTATGATTGCCTTTGTCCTCGTGGATCTGGCTCAGCGAGTTGGTCGGATCGGCAAGGTTCTGGACACCGCAGCTCCGTTCCTGAACCGCATGGATGATCCCAACGGCTTTTCGTTCACCGCAAGCTGCGTAGAATCCGGAAGGCTGGATCTTCTGGAAAAGACGGCTCGAGAAAACGACGATGTGCTGGCGATGGCAACGATGCTGCTGTCTCGGCGTTAGCAGACCCTCCCCACCCAAACCCCGTTTGGGAGGGGTCGAGCGAGCGCCAGCAAGCTCGGGGGCGGGCCGTGTACGTATCGCTGACATGAATGCTTCGCTCACGTTCGTGGCTGTTGGGGAGTGATCACATGAAGATTGCCATCATCACTGCCGGTGGGGCTGGAATGTTCTGTGGCTCCTGCATGCAAGACAACACACTGGCTCGTTCGCTGCGAGCGGCCGATGCGGATGCCGTGCTGATCCCGACGTACACGCCGATTCGCGTCGATGAAGAGAACGTCAGCAGTCAGCGAGTCTTTATGGGCGGGATCAACGTCTATCTGGATTCGAAACTTCCCGGCTGGCGTTATCTCCCGGGCTTTCTCAAGCGATGGCTGGATCGCCCCGCCGTTGTTCAATGGCTTTCTCAATTCAGCAGCAGCACTTCGGCCGCGGAACTGGGTGGACTGACCGTCGATCTTCTGAAAGGAATGGCGGGACCTCAGCAGCATGAGATCGATGAACTGGTCAGATTCCTGGCCGATGAACTGAAGCCCGACATGATTCTGTTCAGCAATGCACTCCTGTCCGGAATTGTTCCCGAGCTGCGTCGGCGCTGGAAGGGCCGACTGGCCTGCATGCTGCAGGGGGACGACGTCTTTCTGAAGGACCTGAAGGAGCCCTGGCGTACGGAAGCCATGTCGCTGATTCGTCAGAACGCATCGCACTTTGATGTGTTCCTGACCCACAGCCGCTATTACTCCCGGTTCATGCAGAACTATCTCCAGCTACCACCTGAGAAGTTTCATGAGATTCCTCTGACGATCGACGACGCTCCGGACCAGGCATGTGGCGGACATTTTCCGGAACACCTGCTGTTGACGCAGGGCGACCAGATTCGAGTTGGCTATTTTGCCAGGATCTGTCCTGAAAAGGGTGCGTTCCGATTCATGGATGCCGCGGAGAAAGCTCTTTCCCAAAGACCGAACCTGAAGATGGTCATGGCAGGCTTTCTTCCAAAACTGCATGAAGCCGCTTTTCATCAGCGACTCGGGGCGATCCAAAAAAAGTTTGGCGAACGTCTCCACTGGGCAGGAAGTCCGTCAGACCGCGATTTGAAGTTCAGCATTCTTGGTTCATTCGACTGGCTCTGTGTACCCACCGAATACGAAGAACCCAAGGGACTCTACGTGCTGGAAGCCGCGTTGCTCGGCATCCCATCACTGCTTCCTGCTCACGGCGCCTTTCCGGAACGGATCGAGCAGCTCGGACATGGAAAACTTTTCGATCCCTCTTCTAGCCAGAGTCTTGTCGACGCCATCCTGTCGGTCCAGCCCGAGCGTAACCTCGAACGTCGAAGTCTTCTCCGCGACCAATGCCTCGCCCACCACAGCCCCAGCGCCACGGCAGCCAGTGTTCTCAGAGCCCTCTCGGCACGCTAACAGATAGCGGAAGGGCGCGAGCCCTCCTGTGATGGGATCCGCCCGTGAATGTCGAGTGCCGCACTTGAACGTGAATCGAGGGGACCAGCCGGTTTACACCGGCCGCTCGCCTGAGCCTTAAACTCATTTCTCTGCATCAATCTGCTTCCGAATCTCATGCACGGTGCGAACGATGTGTTCTTCCACGTCGGTCGACCAGATTGTCGGCAACCCGTAGTAGATCATGGCCGATGCGCCTTCGTAGCCGCCCTCCATGAGAACTCTGCGCGAAGGGATGTAGGCCATGACATCATTGCTGTAGCCAGCAATCCAGTTGTGAGCACCTGGCAGTTCGGAACGAAGTCGCACGGCAAAATCGACGACCACTTCGCCTCCCAGAAACGTCAAAGTCGTTGCATCACCAAGAGCCCACGTCTGAATCGGGTACGGGTAGGTCTGGGACAGTTTTCCGTCGTCTGCGATCTTCTTCATCAGCCACCTGGCTCGACGTGCGATGTACACATCGTTCGACTTCAAATCATTCTCCACCTGCTCCTTTGTCGGCAGAGTATCGAGTGCAAGATCGATTTCCCGATAAACCGTCTTCAGTGATCCCTGCATCGGCGTCATCGGGCCTTCCAGAGCACGATCAACAGCCGCGGCCGCCTGACGACCATATTCCTGAGCCAGTTCGACGGTTCGGCGGGGCAATGGATTCTGATCTGCTCCACAGCCCGCCCAGAACAAAGCGACGGTCCCGGGATGGTTCTTTTCGAGTTCCGCCTGAGCAAAACCCGGCCAGTCTCCGCACCACTCCATGCCGCTCAACACGGTTGCGTGACACGCGTAGCCGAAGAGAATCGCCTTGAGCTTTCCATCCGAAGTCCGCACAGACAGCACCGGCACATCGTGATCAACCGGCCCAACCAGCGAGCCCGCTTCGCGCAACATCGGCACGTCCGCTTCTCGATTGTTGCGGCGATTCACAGCAAACGTGGCCTGACCTTCTCCTGACTTCAAAACGGCGGGAGCAAGATTCGCTTTTGCTTCCTTCGCGACACTGACAACGCTGTCGATCAGGAACGACGAGTAATCCTGAACCAGCTTCTTATTGGCCTCGTCCAGCGAATACATCGCCAGAAGATTTGTTCCGACAACCGGTCCGGAATGAGTATGTGACGTGGCCAGAGCAACCTGCGAACGCTCCAGCCCCAGTGACTTCTGGAGGGACTCACAGATGGTTTGTGACGTCTTTCGGTCAATCCCCACAAGATCCAGCGTCACAATGACGCACGACCTGCCAGCAGGATCCTGCAGCATCAGAGCCTTCGCATAGAGATCATGGATCTTCCCCTGAGCTGGCTTGTCTCGAGACGCGTATCCGGACATCCACATAAACTGTGGCGGCGTGATGATCTTCGTGGCCACACCCGCCTGCCAGGAATCGTCACCGGACACGCTCGAAGCAGACGCCATCAACACAATGCTGACAAAAAGAAAGCACACGATACGGCCCATTCGCATGACACATCCCTCCGAAATTCGTGGAAGATCGCTCGCTGGAACCGGATCATACGAACGCGAGGACAATCTCGCGACCAACCTGACACAAACTGGCGGCGAGCGTCCAATGGCCCAGAGTTGTCGCAATAAGCAGCGGATGAGCTCAAGCGCTCTGGTGAAACGCTGACGGTTATTGCCTGGAATCGGACGGCTCGCTGCAATTCTGGGGGTTCGGCTGGTAGCGCAGTGTCGCTATCATTCTGCGGGGTCGGCTAGCGCCTCAGGCTCATTTGTGGATGCGATATTCTGGTGTGACAGACGACTAAGCAGCTTCGTCCATATCTTCGTCATCATCGTCCGGTGTTTGCGCGATGGCGGGCAGTTTGCGTTCGCGACGGAGCGTGGTGTAGTTCGGCATATCTTCCAGACGTCGAAGGCCGAACATGGTCAGGAACTGGCGAGTCGTTTCGTACAGAAACGGGCGGCCCAGTGAGTCGTCTTCTCCGCCAATGCGTACGAGTCCTCGGTCCATCAGCTGACGAATCATCTCTGCGGACGCAACGCCTCGAATCGCTTCCACGTCGGCTCGCGTGACCGGCTGCTGGTACGCAATGATGGTCAGTGTCTCCATCATCGGAGCTGACAGCTTCATTTCGGCCTGGCGATTGTGCAGGCGATCCAACCACGGAGACAACGCGGCTCGCGTCATCAGAATGTAGCCCATTGCCGTTTGTTCGATGCGAAAGGCAGATCGAGTTCTGTCGTAACTCTCATTCAGGATCGAAACAAGCTGCTGAACTTCTTTTACATCGATCAGCCGTGCCAGCTGGACCAGCTTCTTCGGCGCGACAGCGCCTTCGGAAATCAGCAGAGCGGCTTCCAGTCTTGCAAGACGTGTGGATCGAACAAGTCCGCCATCCGGCAGCAGCTGAAGTCCCAGTGTCCGCGAAGCACCGCGTCCCGCAGAACGCAGCAGAGCAACTCGCTCACGTTCTGTCCGATCATCGCGTTGATGGCCATTGAGTGTCGCAGACCGATTGAAGCCGGAAGAGCAGGGCCACCGGTTCATGAACGACTCCATTACTATTCTGCCTGGAGTCGTGATTTCTGCCACGCCAGAACCTGGTCGAGCACGTTCCTGGCACATTCATCACGGCTGGCACCGACCGCTTCAAAGCGGTATCGCATCAGCTCTGTATCGCCGCGAAAAAACACCGCGAGCCCCACTGGTGTTGATTCACCGGCATGGAACCACAGCGTTCGAATGGCCCCCATGGCATTCAACTGCTTGATGATCTCCTGCGATGATGGATCTGAAGCGTCATCCGGAGCATCGATATCGCCTGGGGCTTTCTGCCGCACTGAATCCGCTGGCTTTTCTGTTTCGTCAGCCTCTTCAGTTTCCGGCTTCTTTTTTGACGAACCTTTGCGTGAGGACCCTCGTTCGGCGGTTTTTGATGATTTGGACTTTGGTGCGTCTAGCTCATCGAACGGTGGAGCATCGTCCAGATCGCCGGAAGATTCGTCCTTCTTCCCGGAGTCATCGGAGTCCGCGGATGCTTCGTCAGGAAAAATCTCAGAGAAATCATCATCGCTGCTTTTGGATCGCTTTGGCTTTTTTTCAGAAGAAGGAGTCGTGCCGGCTAGTTCATCAAACCCCGGAATACCGAAGTCGTCATCTTCCGACGCATCAAGAGCCGCGGTGGAAACGCCGCTGATCGGACCCGGTGGACGCAGGAGTGCGATGGCGGGTACCACGATCAGTGGTAACGTCATCAGCAGGGTTGATAGCAGTCCGCTGCGAGAGGAATCCATTCCCGCGTTCCCGGTCGAAAAGGTGCTTTGCCGCTCCTTCGGGCAAATTCTGCCGGAGTCTAGGCACGATCGGCAATTTCAGGCAACGGCAGTTTCCCCACACCAAATTCTGTGAATCCTGGAAAGCTGCGAAACTCAGGGACCGCGCCATAGAATAAAGCTGGGTAGTTCCGGCAGTCTGCTGGAAATCCCGTCCTGCCCGAAAGCGCAGTTTCTGCCGAAGGGCACTTTCGCATAAATTGCCAGTCGCTTTATAGCGCCTTCGCCTCGAGAACTGTCGTGCGTATGATGATCGCGAGCAGTTTCATTGATGCACATGGAGCCAAAACTGCGATGGAACACACTGGTGCTCTCCATAGCACGAGTTGCCCTGTGAAGTTCCCGGATGAATCCGGGAGGAGGAATGGATGTCTTTGATTCAACCCGTGTCCGGTTCCCAGATCAGTCGTCGTCAGTTTGCGGCAATGCTGGCCGCTGCGGGAACTTTGTCTGTCCGAAGTGCTTCTGCCGATGAGGCTGCCAAGGAGCATCCTCTTGTCCCTGCGATCCGCCATGCCAAAGTCTGTCTGGAAAAAGCCAGGGTGATGAAGGGTTATGAGTGCGTCTTCGCAAAGAAGGAAGTCGTCGACGACGAGATGATCGCTCAGACGATGAAGATGAAGGTGCGACATCAGCCATTCAGCGTCTACATGTACTTCCAGGAACCCAGCGAAGGCCGGGAAGTGATTTATGTGGAAGGCCAGAATGAAGGGAAACTGCTGGTTCATGAAACCGGCCTGGCTTCTCTGATCGGCACGCTGGCTCTGGCCCCGGACGATTCCAAGGTCATGGCCGAAAACCGATACCCGATCACAAAGGCCGGGCTGGCGAACATGGTTTCCACGATTATTTCGCAGTGGGAAACGGAATCCAAGTACGGCGAATATGACGTGAAGTATTTCGAAGATGCCAAGGTCGGTGAGTACCAGTGCCGAGTCATCGAAAGCTCACACCCACAGCCTCGACGTCAGTTCCCGTTCCACATGACTCGTCTGTGGATCGATGAAAAATCCGGCCTGGCCGTGCGAGTCCAGCAGTTCGGCTTCCCCAAGAAGAAGGACGCCAAAGCTCCGCTGATGGAAGATTATACCTTCACCAGCATCAAGCCGGACGTCCGCCTCACCGACCGCGACTTCGACAAAGAAAACCCCAGCTACAACTATTAGTCGCAGCGGGACGAGAAGCCGATCAATGGACAATTAGCGGAAGGGCGCGAGCCCTCCGGTCTGTGCAGCAACGGACCGCTGTCATCGCAAATCGGACACTTGAATTCCGAGCGATGCCTTCGTCCACGCTGTCACCCTTACCAATCCCAGAGGCCTGGCAGTGTTGCCAGGCCTTTTGTGTTTCGCCCGAAGGAATGGAAAAAATGCCATTCAGCACGAAGGTCAACACACCCCAACAGAGTGCTCGCGTCAGGGTGTCGACCCTTCGGGCCTTGGGAACGATCTCTTGCTTCATTTCCTGTGGCTTACGCACACCGGCAGATCTCTGATGAGCGAGCTGAGCAGGGCAGCTCAGGCGCCGGAGGTTAGCAGGCCGATTTCTTCGAGGACCGAGGAGCGGAGCTTTTCGAGCTTCTCGGGGTCTTCCAGTTTTCGTCCGTGTTCGTCAAGCACATAAAACACGTCAACGACCTGGTCGATGTTGGTGGCGATGCGTGCCAGATGGACCGTCAGCCCGTGATTGAACAAGGTATGGGCGAGTGTGTAAAGCAGACCCTGAGTGTCCGTGGCAAAGACGTCAATGACCGTGAATCGCTCCGAGCAGTCGTTGTCGACACCGACTTTCGGATCCTGCTTGATGATGACAGGATTGCGGCGATTAAAGCGATACAAACTACTTCGGCGGAAGATGCTTTCGACAGACTTCTTGCCGGTCAGGACATCGCCAATCGCCACGGCCACGTCTTCGATTCGTGAATGCGGCACCGGACCGGTGAAGTCATTATCGCTGACTCGAAACGCGGCAATCACAACGCCGTTCGAAGTGGTACAAACCTGAGCGGCCAGAATGTTCATGCGAAGGCCGGACAGGATCCCCGCGATGCAGTGAAAGCTGCCTCGACCAAAACGCCCCGGCGCGAAGACTCGGTAGCTGACCGTCTCCGTCTCCGCATCGTATTCACCTTCAATCTTGACGTCGGCGTCGCTCAACTGCTGAATCATGTCCAGGTCGCGAGCAATCCGCGCTGGCTGCTCGGTCATCAGATAAAACGGTGGCAGAGCATCCAGCTGAGAATCTGCCCAGCGGCCCCATTCATCAAGATCGTTCTCGCTGCCAGTTCCAATCGGCACGATCGACTTGCGAACCGCCAGGCGAATCTTTTGCAAGCGTTCTCGTTCCAGATGATTGTACGGGCGACCACTCAGAATCTGAATCGCCCGATTGTAAAGATCCGCAAGCAGTTCACCCTTCCAGTCCGACCACACATCTGGTCCCACCGCGCGAATATCGGCAACGGTCAGACAGTACAGCATTCGCAGAAGTTCCGGAGCTCCGATCAGTCGAGCAAAGTCCACGAGCATCGCGGCGTCCGTGATGTCGCGTCGGAAGGCAATGTCCGGCATGATCAGGTGATGACGCACAAGAAACTTCAGCATCGATTTCTTGTTGGCAGCCATCTGAAGTCGCGTGGCCACCTGCTCCGCAAGTTCTTCTCCGACAATGCTGTGATCGCCGCCTCGCCCCTTGCCCACGTCGTGCATCAACAAAGCCAGATGCAGAGTCCCTCTATGGCGAATTCCCTGATACGCAGAACCCACTGGCGATTCATCGTTCGCGAATGCGGCCATTTCATCGATGGCCTTCAGAGTATGCTCGTCGACGGTGAAACTGTGATACTGGTTGAACTGCATCAGGTTACGAATCTCGCCAAACGGCGGAACCAGCCACTGCAGCACACCTGTCTCATACATGGCTCGCAGAGTTTCCGGCAGTCCATCGACGTGCCTCAACACATCGCGAAATCGTTCGGCCATTTCGTAGGTGGGCTCTTCGGGCAAAGTTGCCGCTTTCTGGCCGATGTAACGTCGTAGTTCCGGAGCAAGGCGAATGCGATGTTCGGCCGCCGTCACGAACACGTCCAGGATTCGCATGGGATCCTGCAGCATCGGCAACTGCGATTCCGGTACCTGAAGAACTCCGTCAACGATCAGAAATCCCTGAGGCGACTTCTGGGGAAGGAAGGCGTTGCGAAGCCGAGTCAGGAAGGGCAACTTTCGCGGCACATCCGCGACTCGACGAGCCACCGCGGCGACTCGTGAGGTATGCCCAAAGTACGTCTGCATGAAAACTTCGACCGGCCGCGATCGCTCTGTCCCGGCAATCCCGCGAGCCGAAGACAGCTGAAGCTGAAGTTCGCGCGTCAGAACATCCTGCTTGAGGTTCGTCAGGTTGTGCAAATCCAAACGAATCGTGCTGAGAAACTCATCGGCTTCCAGAAGTTCCCTCAGTTCGTCCTTGCTGATATCACCCGCGCTGCAAAGAGCTTCCGGCGATGGATCACCATGCCGAATAAATGAAATCCAGCGGAGCATGTGCAGGTCACGCAGGCCGCCCGGTGATCGCTTCACATCAGGCTCCAGCTGATTCACCGAGTTTCCTCGGGACAGCCATTCTTCGCGCCGGGAGACCAGCAGCTGCAGGATCAAATTCTGTCGGTTGCGGCTGAGCACCTTTGACACGACCTGCTGAATCGTCGCCTCGGCCAGCGGTGTGTTGCCAAAGATTGGGCGCGTTTCAATCAGCGAAGTCGCAAACTGGATGTCTTCCCCGGCGAATCGCACGACGTCTGCCGGAGTTCGAACGCTGGCTCCCAGCTGAACTCCCGTGTCCCAGCAATCACGCACTGCCGCCGTAAGCACAGGTTCCACCGCGGCCTGCGCGCGAGCATCCATCAGCAGGAGCAGGTCGACATCCGAATACGGGGCTGGCCGACGTCGCCCGTTTCCTCCCACGGCGATGACTGCAAACGAGTCCTGAACAGCGCGGCCGCTGGCTTCGACCTGCTGAGCCATAATGGTTCGAATGAACTCATCAATCTGGTCTGACAGCCAGTGAGAACACGCGATGCCGGATTCTCCGGAGGCTCTTCGTTCCTTCACCTTCGCCCGCATCTCGGCCAGCGCGGCTCGACGCTGCTGAATTCGCTGATTGATGGTCTGAAGAG
>CAZIGZ010000001.1:115134-117140 GCA_964538835.1 uncultured Chitinophaga sp.
ACCAGCCCCATCAGGGTCTGATTGTCCTGAACGACGACAGCATCTCGCCCCGTTTCCATCAACCGCATCAGTGTTTCCGTCAGTCGGGTTGTCGGGCTGATGGAAATCAGGCGGCCTCTGGCGACGTTGGAAACCGGCTCTGACAATGACGGATCATGGCTGTCAGACAGAAGATCAACCAGCGGCGGAAGCGGGTGAGTATGGTCCATGGTCTGAGGTCGCGACGGTGGCTGAAGAGCCATCAGGATATCAGAGATGCTGACAACGCCGGTCGGTTGATTCTGATCGTCCAGCATGGCCAGGTGCCAGACGTTATTGTCCTGCATCAAGCGAATCGCACTGGCGACGGGATCTGCAGCCGATACAGAAATCGGGCTGCTCATCACATCACGAGCCGTTTGAGCACCGCGGCAAAAGATTTCATCGAGCGACAACTGGCTGTCGAGGTCAATCAGGCGAAGGCGCTGTAACTGAGTCGGCTGCTGATAGACCTGATAGTAGAGCAACATGGCTCGAGCAAATTCCATTGGACCAATCACGCCCTGCAGCTGATGCGGATCATCATAGACCAGCAGACAGTCCGTGTGATGGCGAACCATCATTTCCAGAGCTTCCAGCGGCGGGGCCGAAGGAGAAATGCTGACTCCTTTGCGACACACCAGATCACACACATTCGTCTGAAGAATGCTGAGGTCGCGATCTTTCTCCTTCAGCGTGTTCAAATAGCGAGGCAGGCATCGAAGAATTGTCGAATGCTTCAGCAGCCCGATCACGTCACCTTTCATCGAATCCACAACCGCGAGCGATCCGATGGCCATCGGCTCGCGTCGACCGATGGCTTCCCCCAGCGTCTTTTCGCTGTCAACCCGACTCACAGCCGGGTTCATCAGTTCGGCAACAGTCTTCAGTCGGGCAAAGAACCCAAACTCATTTCGCGCTAACTGCTGGAAGAGCTGAACGACACTCAGAGACATGGCAAACCTCGACGCACGGAATGGAAATTCTCGTGGATCGATCGAACGTCATGCAGCCAACTTGCCTGAAAACCCGCAACCGAACTGGCAGACTGCGGAATTCACCTTGAGGTTAATGGTTCTACCGATCGTTCCGACCATGCGGGATGTAGAGCGTCCCAGCAACCCCTCACACCGTGGACTGCTGCAGCCCCGCTGCAGCTTTCCATTCAGCGGCCTGCTGCTGAAAACGAATGAGTGATCATTTGGTGATTAGACGAAGACCGTGATCACAGCAGGCTGTGATGTGGAAAGCGGCAGCGGGCTGCCGCAGTCCAAGTATTACCACGTAAGCCGGACAATCTGCCATCGGATGTGCGGAATTTCGGACTTCACGACTCGCATCGGCAGGGTGGCTCCGAAGGTGGCCTGGAGTTCTGCCACGCGAGAAGGCTCGACGGCGCCTCGGTGGGAGTACAGCAGGTAACGCAGCGTCAGAGGAGTGTCCTTGGTCAGAGTAACGGCGGCGTTCATGCAGGGTGACGCGCACATCCAGCCGTCGTCGCGGACGTGCCAGCCGGTGGGCTGGCCGGGGTTCTTTGGATGATCAATGTAGGTGATCCCTTCGATTTGTTCGCTGCCCCAGCGAGTCGGGCCGGAGTAGTCCATCCACGTATTTGGTTTGCCGAACAGATTCGTTTCCTTCTGCTGGCCGTCACTGCCCGTCAGCACGCCTGCTCCAAAGACCGCGGACACGGACTTCGCAACTCGAACGGCAAGAAAGCCGAAGTTGGTCTTTCCAAGTTCCAGCGATGCGGCCACGGGCACAAATGTGCTTTGCAGTTCCAGGGTGTATTCGCCACGATCGCCGACGGGGCGAAGCTCGCAGCATAGCTCCTGTTTGATGAGTGGCTCAGGGTTGTGACCGTCGAACCAGCCAAGTTCCACCGCCATGCGGCACGCGTCATCGCCATCTTCGTACGCAAACCACTGAAGCTGCCGAATGGTGGCTCCGGACGCGTTGCCCCAGAAGTCGATTCCCAGAACCTTATT
>CAZIGZ010000002.1:0-64428 GCA_964538835.1 uncultured Chitinophaga sp.
TGGTGGTGACGTAAATACGACCTTCGGTGTCGACTGCCATGCCATCAGCGTCAGACTTGCCATGATCTGTGACATGCAGCCAGCCGTATTCCTGACCAGCGCTCAGTGATCCGTCCGACTCAATATGAAACGACCAGCAAAAGCGGCCTTTCGTGTCGGATACATTCAGAAGCGTCTGATCGGGACTGGTGATCAGCCCATTCGGGAACTCGATGCCCGTATGAACTTCCTTCTTCGTTCCATCCGCCTTGAAATGCCAGACTTTCTTTGCCGTGGGTTCCGTCACATAACCGCTGCCGTCAGGAAGAACGACGAGGTCATTTCCCTTGATCCCCTCCACGACAACTTCCCGAGTACCATCCATGGCGTAGCGAACGATCTGAGCATCATCGGCGCGGCACGCGTAAAGTTTGCCATCGGCACCGAACATCAGACCATTGGTCGCTCCCGTCTGCTCTGCAAAAACAGAGACATTGCCATTCAAATCCACCTTGTGAATGCGATCATTCGGAATGTCCGTATAGAACAATTCTCCTGCATCGCTGACGGTCGGACCTTCCGTGAAGCCGTGCCCGCGGCTCACAAGCTGCCAGTCCTCGCCATCAACAAGCACATCGACTCTGCGCTCTTTTGCTTTGCCAGGCTTGAGTGGTTCCGGATACCCTTTCCAGACCCATCGAAGCGCGTCTGGCATGATCGCGGCACCGTGTTTGGCATTGTGGCCACCTTCCCCCCAGACATGATTCACTTCATAGCCGGCATATTCCAGCGCTGACAGCATTTCCTGATTCGCGTGCCACCAGCTGCCAGCGTAGATATTCAGATCCTGTGAGCCATCCTGAAGAAAGATTCTTAACGGCTTGTTCTCGACCTTTCGAATCAGCCCTGGAAACTGATCACCTCCACGAAGCGACACAAAGGTCCCGATCGTACTGATGACTCGGCGAAACGCATCCGGCCGCTCCCACGCCGCATTGAACGCACAAATTCCTCCGGAACTGCCCCCGGCGATACAGCGATGGTCAGGGTTCTCGCTGAACTTCCAGGTCTTTGAGACTTCCGGAAGCAATTCTTCGATCAGGAAGCGAGCATACCGGTCGCCAAGTCCATCATACTCAAAACTGCGATTGTATCGGGCCTGGGCTTTGTCATGCGGAGCAGGCACGTGACCGTGGCCGACGAAGATCCCCAGCTGCACGGGGATTTCGCCTGAGTGAATCATGTTGTCAAGCAGCACCGGAAGACGCCAGCCGTTGGCCATTCCAAGACCGTCCTGCACGATCATCAGCGCTGGTGGCTGTTCCGAATTGTACGCTGCGGGTACGTAAACCCAGTAATCGCGAACTGTGCCAGGGAAAATCTGGCTGCGGAACTGGAATGGTCCCTCAACACGCCCTTTGGGAACGCCGTCCTTCTCCATGGCCTCCGGCGGAACCGGATAATCCAGCTCTTTCGTCTGTGACCAGGCCGACCGACTTGGCAACGTGACCAGCATCATTGCCGTGAAGAAAAGCAAAGTACATGAGCGCATGAGAATCCTCGCCATGGGTTCGTGGAAGTCGGCGAGTATAGCGAGCCGGCATGAGCGGTCCACGGTTACCGATGTCATGCCGGTGATGCAGAACCAGGTTGGTTCCAGAATTCAGCCGACGCGCATGTGATTAATGGAATTTGCCGTGATGCTCTGTTGATGCCTTAAAACGCCGGCCGCCGCGCTGGGTTCACTTTGATCGGGCTTTCAGAGCCACATCCGCCAGCAGTCGGAAGCATCTTGCCGGGACTGCAGAGATTTGCCGGGTTGAAGATCTTTCGGATATCCGACATGACTTCCAGGTCTGTTGCCGTAAAAAGGCGTGGCATGAAGCTGATCTTTTCGACGCCAATACCATGCTCCCCTGTGACGCTTCCTCCCAGATCAATGCAGCGGTTCAGGATATCTTCGCTTGCGAGCATGACTCGATGAATCTGTTCAGCATCACGTTCGTCGAACAACAGGATCGGATGGATGTTTCCGTCGCCGGCGTGAAACACATTGACGATTCGAAGGTTGTATTTCTTTTCCGTTTCCTGAATGAATTCGAGGATTTCCGGAAGTCGTGTTCGTGGCACGACACCGTCCTGAGTACAGCAGCTTGGCGCGAGACGACCGATGGCTCCAAAGGCCTGCTTGCGGCATTTCCAGAGCAGCAGCCGTTCTTCTTCGGTTCGTGACCGCTTGACTTCTCTCGCTCCCATTTCACGGCACAGAGCAATGATGACCTGCGCTTCTTCCTCGACGACGCAATCGAGGCCATCCACTTCGATCAGCAGGACGGCTCCGGCATCCAGCGGAAAACCAAAGGAGAATGCTTCTTCGAGGGCTCCGATAATTCCCTGGTCCATCATTTCCAGCGCGGCCGGGACGATGCCAGCTCCGATGATGCGACTGATTGCCTGCGTCGCATCACGCACGGTTTCAAAAATGGCGAGCATGGTGCGACACGCGGCCGGATCACGTGTAATGCGAACCCAGACTTTTGTGACGATCCCAAACGTGCCTTCACTTCCGACGAACAGGCCGGTCAGGTCAAAGTCATTGCCTCGCCCGCAAGGACCTCCGAACTGGACCAGCTCACCACCCGGAGAAACGAACTCGACACCGAGCACATGGTTGACGGTCACACCATACTTGAGCGTATGTGGCCCGCCGGAGTTTGTCGCAACATTGCCGCCGATGGTGCAGGCTCCCTGACTGCTTGGGTCAGGTGCATAATGAAACCCGCTTCCCGCAAGCGCCCGCGTCAGTCGAACATTGACACATCCTGGTTCCACAACGGCGTAACGATCTCGCAGGCTGATTTCCAGAATGCGGTTCATCTTCGTCAGAGCGATCATCACGCCACCTCCGACGGGCAGGCTTCCTCCTGCCAGACTTGTTCCCGCGCCACGAGCAACAAACGGGACATTGAAGCGGTTGCATTCACGAACGATGCGAACCACTTCGTCCGCATTCAGCGGAAACACCACAACGTCCGGAGCATTCTTTTCGATGACATAACCATCACATTCGTAGACCACCAGTTCGTCAGCAGCATCCAGCACGCGATCGGCCCCGACGATATCTCGCAGTCGCTGCAAAAGCTGTGGAGTCACGGGAGCATGGGAAACACCGGAAACGGAAGTCATGGTCATGGAATGGAGTCTGTGGCAAAACCAATTGTCAGAACAGGACAGAGTTGCTGGAACACGGAATGCCTGACTGTCTACTTCTTTGCGACAGCCGAGTCATCACACATCTGCAGCGCGAGAAGCGGATAGGCGGTTCCACTGTAGGTTATAAAGTGCCACGAATCTGTGTTGAGTGATCGTGTCCACCAGCGACCAGATTCCCGCTGATTCGCTTTCAACCAGCGAACTCCGCCCTGGATCTTTTCGTCGGTCGCCGGGACACCATGGGATCTCAGAACGATTATGGCGAGCCCTGTCATGTGGCCATCACCAGGAGGATCCGCAAAGTCGGGTTCGGCCTTCAGCTTCTCCGCCCGGTTTCCACCACCCCACGCTTCCGGTGCGGCAAACGATCGAATAGACCAGCTGCCGTCTGGCTTCTGGTGTTTCTGCACGACGGCGATCAGTTCCTTCTTTTGATCGTCGTTCAGAAGATCGGGCATGCGAGAGGCCGTCCACAGCAGCAGAACTCGACTGTAATCATGAAGCGGCGGCTGAGTGCGAAGATACGATTTGAGCCGATCAACAGCAGCAAGAGTCTCTTTCTTGTCGGGGCTGGATCGAATCTTCTCCAGCCAGCCGGGGGCTGCTGCGGCGGCCATGGCGGCAACCGTGGCTTCGTGATACGCGTCGGATTCAAACGGAGGCCAGCAGTTCAAAGAACCCCAGGTGCCACTTGTTTCCTGAATCGCGAACATGAGTTCCAGGGCCTTTTCCGTCTCCTCGGAGAGTTGGCCGGTGATGGAGGCATCCCACTCGGCAAGTCCGGCTGCGATGTAAATCACCTGTGCCGGGCGAGTGGACTCACGGAGGCGTTCGACGGATTCCGTGGAGAGCTTGCCAAGTTGTTCAAGGAAGAATGCTCGTGTCGATTCGCCGGGAGCCCCCAATGACTTCGTCAGGGCGGGGCGAATGGTCATGTAGGTTCCATTCGTATGACAGCTCACACACTTCCGCTGACCGTTCCAGGCCAGACTTCCGTTTTCCAGATACTCGCCGGCTGCCTGGATGGACACTTCACTGCGAGTCTTTTCGTCAGCCGTGGCCCTCGGAATGCTGATCTTTTCAAACTGGTACTGATGATCGTCTCCTCGAGTCTGCGGGTCGGATCCGATGGTCGCCAGCGTGAAGGCCATCATCACGAGACCAAAACTGCATTGGCAACCAGGAAGAGGCACGGTGGAGGACCGGTCGGGCATAACGACGCTCCAGTCTTTCGGAAGGCGGAGGGAGGATTGCTGGCGGGACAACATGCAGCCACTTCACTGTACCATTCTCGTTCCCGAAGCAAAAGCGGCCATCATCTCGCCGAGGCATCCAGCGCCCAGTTCGCCCTGGGGCAATTCTGCGCAGGACTGAACACGTCTGTTTTGCCGTAAGTGACTGTTTTTAAAGAGTTTGCGAGGATCATTGGTAAGTTCAGGTGCATGGCACCTGAATCATCAGTTTTGGCGGCTGGCCAATCGCCGTCCCCAGTGGATTTCGGTTTATGGATCACAAAGTTCTTACAAACCGTGGGAGGAGTATTTGGCGACGAGTGGTTAGAGTGTGATCGTCAGGCATTGGAATCGTCGCGGCTGTGTCGGTCGGGCTGGTAGCCGGGGAGACTCAACTTATGTGGAAGTTTGAACGATGGACCGCGGTCGGGATGTTGGTCCTGAGCATCTTCGTCGGGGCCCGCATGAGTTTCGCGGAGAATACTCGTGGTTCTGCCGGGTTGATTCTGGAGGCAAATTCCGGCCAGACTGTGTTCGCCTCCGGACAACGACAGCTGGCCTGGGTCAGAGTCGGAATCACTGGTCCTCGTCCCGGCCGGAAGCTGCAGCGCCCGTTGGTCAATCTTGCGATTGTGATTGACCGATCCGGATCAATGCAGGGCAACAAGATCGCGTATACTCGCGAAGCGGTTGTTGGGGCACTCAATCTTTTGTCACCGGACGACATTATCACGATTGTCGCGTATGACTCGGACGTCAATGTCGTCGTCCCTGCCACCAAGATGACGGACAAGGACGTCGTGGTGGAGGCCATTCGAGCCATTCAGCCTGGTGGCAACACGGCGTTGTTTGCGGGGGTCAGCAAGGCCGCAGCGGAGCTCAGGAAATTCCATGATCCTCGGCGAGTCAACAGGATCATCGTCCTGTCAGACGGGCTTGCGAATATCGGGCCGTCGGCACCAGGAGAACTGGCGTCTCTTGGGGCGTCGCTGCGAAAAGAGAACATCACCGTTTCCACCATGGGACTAGGGCTGGGCTATCACGAGGACCTGATGCTGGAGCTTGCGGCGCTCAGTGGCGGCAATCACCATTTCGTTCAGCAGGAGAAGAATCTGGCACAGGCATTCCAACGCGAATTCTCTGATTTACTTTCTGTGATGGCTCAGGAGATCGATATTCGTGTTCAGGTTCCGGGCGAAGTGGTTCCCACGCGAGTGCTTGGAAATGTTGCGGACATCAATGGCCAGTCTGTCGTCTCCAGGATCTCCCAGATCTACGCAGGACAAACACGGTCAGTGCTGATGGAACTCGAAATTCCGTCAGAGTTTGCTCGATCCGGCGAAGCGGCAGGACTTCCCGCTCAAAAGCTTCTTGCGAATGTAGAAGTGACCTATCGAGACATGGTCAGTGGCGAGCGTGAGCGTCTGCCGGGACAAGTCGAGGTCCTGTTCAGCGAAGACGCGACCGCAGTCAAAGAGAGCCTGAACAACCAGGTGATGGCCGATGTTGTCTATTTGTTCGGGAATGAACAAAACAAGCTGGCAACTCAAATGCTGGACCAGGGAGATATCGATGGCTGTCGCGCCATGCTTGTCAAGAATCGAGAGTTCCTCGCCAGGTATGCGACCGAGTTGCAGTGCGAGAAGCTTGAAGAGTCCGCCAGGCTCAACAGTCTGCAGCTGGACGCCCTGAACGGAGTGAAATCGAACGATACTCCGGCAGCGTTGGTTTCTCGAAAAGGAATGCGGGAAAGTCAATTCCGAACAGATCAGCAGCTGGACAATCAACCGTGAAAACCGCATCACCGCGAACATGAGTTCAAGACGCACCGGGCCGATAGCGAAACCAGGCCGCACAGGCCCCCTCGGAGGATACCATCGGAGCGCCGAGTGGTGAATCCGGAGTGCAGGAACGAGCAAACTCGGGGCAATCACAAGGCTTGCGTTTCCCGGTCAGGATCTCCGCTGCATGACAGACTGGAAGGCTGGCGGCCTCTGGGTTTGACAGAGATTCGTTTTGTCGAAGTTCTGAACCTGTGTTGTTCCGCAATACTCCGTTGAACCTGTGTGTTGCGTCCAGCCATGAATACCTGGGCTGAAACTCGAAACCGCCGAGCGGGATGACTCCCATTCCTCGCCAGGCCCGATCCGCTGGCTTAAAGACGTCGGCGATCAGTTCGTTTGCTCGCGGGTTCCCGTCAACCGTCACGGCTCGCTCGTAGGCGTTAACGGATTGAGTGTCGTTCTTTTCGAGCAGCGAAATACAAGTTTCGATTCCATGGAGAAGATCCAGCGGTTCAAAGCCCGTAACGACGACAGGACGACCGAATTCCTTTGCGAACCGGCGATAATCATCCCAGCCGGTTATTGAGCAAACGTGACCTGCCGCCAGAAATCCGTCAACGGAACACTCTGGATCCTGAGCAATCTGCTCCATCGCCGGCAAGACTCGAACGTGTGCATTCAGGACGGAGAAGTTCTTCAGGTTCAATCGTTCCGCCTGAAGTGCGGCGAGGGCTGTCGACGGGACAGTGGTTTCAAAGCCGACCGCAAGAAAGATGACCTGATCCTGGGCGTGGCTTGCTGCATATCGGACGGCGTCCAGCGGAGAGTACACGGTCAACACGCGGGCCCCGTGGGCGGCCGCAGTCATCAGTGATTGCCGGGTGCCGGGTACCCTCATCAGATCGCCGAACGATGCGACCACCATTCCGGGGGACTGAGCGAGGTGAATGGCCGCATCGATAAACCAGGAATCGGTGACACAGACCGGGCACCCCGGACCGTGGATCAGGTGAACCTGAGGCTGCAGAAGTTGAACCAGCCCATACTTCAAGAGCGAAGGTGTCTGTCCCCCGCAAACCTCAATCAGCGTCCAGTTTCGGGTGGTTGTCACCTGGATTCGCTCGAGGGTCGAACGGATGACGTTGGCCTGCCTGAATTCGTCAACAAACCTCATGACAAGGTCCGGCCGCATGAGGAAGAGGTGTTGCTGAACACTCCGTGTATTCCTGTTTACGCTACAGGCCGCAGATTCGGATTCGGACGCATCAACCGCCGAAGACCCTTTGGCTGGGCACAGAATTGGGTGTTTTTACCCATGTTGGGACGACGATGCTGATGAATTCTGGAGCAGCATGACATCTCGGCGGGTTCATTAGGCGGTGGAAGTCTCAAAACGAACCAGAATTCGACCGGAATGCAGTTGCTACCCCCTCGACACGTTCGAAATGATAGGCCTTTCTTCTCATTCCGGGCAGGGAAATTGAATTTCCGTTAGCTTGGCGGAGTTTGCACGTCACACACAAAATCAGAATTTTGTGTGAAAACAGCAGATTTTCTGTCCAATAGGATTCCGTCTGCACGGATTTTGTGCACTAAACACGCACGAAGTTCTGTCCTCATCTACTGCATTTCAGGGTCTGACACACTATGTGGCACAAGAAAAACGGTCGCCGCGGATTTCTGGGCAGCTTGAAGTCATTGTTCAACAAACCTGCTCGCAAGACACGGAAGTCCAGCCGTCGCGGGCATTTTGAAGCCCTCGAAGACCGTATTGTTCTGTCGGCCCAGTATGTTGAGAACCATGTTCTGATCGGTTTGCAGCCAGGCGCTTCCCAGGCTGTTCAGGACGCTGTTGCATCCTCGATTTTCGAGTCCGAAATCGAGCCTTTGGGTAATTACGGCGTTTTTCTGATGACGCTGCCGTCAGGAGTGACGGTTCCGAACGCAATCAACACGCTTCGAACAGTGCCGGGTGTTCGATACGCGGAGCCGGACTGGATTGGCGAATGGACTGCGATTCCCAACGATCCTGAATTCAACCGTCAATGGGGTCTGCGGAACATTGGCCAAACCGTCAACGGAACGACCGGAACTTTTGACGCGGATATTGATGCCAATCAGGCATGGGATCAGACGATCGGGAACAATAATGTGGTGGTGGCGATCGTTGACAGCGGTGTCGACGTTCTTCACCCTGACCTCGTCGCCAACATGTGGGTGAACACCAACGAGATTGCTGGCAACGGAGTGGATGACGACGGGAACGGATACATTGACGACATCAATGGTTACGACTTTGGCTCTGGCGACGCCAATCCGATGGACTTTGTTGGCCATGGGACACATGTTGGAGGGATCGTCGGTGCAGTCGCCGACAATGGGATCGGCGTCTCGGGTGTGAATTGGGACGTTTCGCTGATGGCCCTCAAGATCGGAACCGATCA
This sequence comes from uncultured Chitinophaga sp., assembly GCA_964538835.1. GTDB lineage: Bacteria > Planctomycetota > Planctomycetia > Planctomycetales > Planctomycetaceae > SXXK01. The sequence goes on from CAZIGZ010000002.1 coordinate 8,653, forward strand.
TGGTGGCCCGACGAATGCGGGGGCAATCGCGGCGATCAATTATGCTGTGGCGATGGGAGCCACCGTTTCCAATCACAGTTACACAGTCAATCCGACTCAGGCGCTTCAGGACGCCATCACGAATGCTCAGGCGAACAACCACATCGTTGTCGTCGCCGCTGGAAACTCATCCAGCAACAATGATGCGATTCCTGTGTATCCTGCAAGCTACCCACAGGACAACATCATTGCTGTCGCAGCGACGGACTCGCGAGACAACCTGGCGAACTTTTCCAGTTATGGTCTGACGTCTGTCGATATTGGCGCGCCGGGGGTGAGTATCTACAGCACCGTGCCAACTGCTGGTTCGGACTTTTATCCGACACGGAATGGTTACGAGTTCAGCGACGGCACCTCGATGGCCTCTCCGATGGTTGCAGGAGCGGTCGCACTTCTTCGAAGTGTTGCACCGACAGTTCCGTACACTCAGATCATCAGCGCCCTGTACCAGGGAGCCGATCCGCTTGCGAGCCTCACTGGAAGAGTCTCAACCGGAGCAAGGCTCAACGTCAACAACGCGCTTCAGTTCCTTCAGGTCGCAACCGTCTCATTGTCGCAGACTTCTGTTCGCGAAGACGCGGGCGCTGGCGCTGCAGTCGTGACGATACGCAAGTCGAACTTTCCGCTTGACCAGGCGATGACTGTCGATCTGCTGATCAGCGACCTGACGGAAGCAAATATCCCGGCTCTGGGTGGTTCGACAACCATCACGATCCCTGCGGGGCAGCGCCAGGTTTCGTTCTTTGTCTCTGCCATCGATGATACTCTGCTTGATGGCACTCAGACGGTGATCTTTGATCTCCAGTATCAGGGTTCAAGTGTCAATACGGCTGTTCTGCAGGTCACTGATGTTGAAGAGATCACCGTTGTGGCGAACCCAACAACTGTGGTTGAGAACGCCGGCGCTGGTGCTGGAACACTGACGATCTCGCGAAGCAATACCGATGTCTTCGCGCCGTCCCGAGTTGTCGCTGTCGGAAATCAGCTTCGTTTCTTCAATCGAAGCGGCGTTCAGACTGGTTCGTCCGTGACCGTGCCATGGCCAACCGGTGCTCGTCCGGCCAATCAGGTCGTACGCGATGTGACCATGATGGAGGACGGCCGAATTGCTGTCTTCAATGGGACATCACTCGTCTATATCTCTCTGTACAATCCGACCACTCAGACATGGTCGCACCGATTCATCAGCGGCGCCACCGCATCGTCCTCCGACAATACAACCGGGGGAATTTCAACGACCGGAAACTACGTCTTCATCAGCGACCTGGAAACATCAAATGGCGATGCGTTCGGGCTGGTTCGCTTCGATGTGGTCACAAACAGTGTGACTCGGTTTGGGACAAAGTCTTTCGGGAATCGGCTCTTTGGTACAACCTGGCCTGAGTCAGACATCCGTGAGATCGATCCGGTGACAGGCACTGTCATCAGGACATTCACTTCGCCGGGAACATCAGGTGGTGATGCGGGTCTGGCGTTTGACGGGACTTACATCTGGTACATTAATGAGGGCAGTGACTCACTGTACAAGATCGACGCTGAGACGAATGCTGTTGTTGATACTTACAACGTCGGAACCGGGACGAATTCGGGATTCGAAGGTCTGGCCTACATGAATGGGCTCATTTACCTTCTTGATCCGTTCATCAGCAATCAGATTGTCGTGTACGATCCGGTCCTTCGAAGTACTGTCAGAAGGATCTTCCTGACGGTAGATGTCTCTGGCGGGCTTGCTCCCAACCCGGCTCGAAACAGTCTTTATGTGACAGCGACGTTTTCGGATTCTATCTACGAGGTCAGCGCTCTTGATGGAACCATCGTCCGCCAGTTTGCCTCCGGCGAGTACTGGGATGCTGGGCTTGCGACGGTCGGTGACAGGCTTTATGTCGGTACACAAAGCGGTGCGAACACTCCGATTCGAATCTTTACGCTGGATGGTGTTTTCACGGGAGTCATTCCCTGGAACAACTTCTTTGGTGCCTACTCCCTGGGTGGAGACGGAATTCAGGGACTTGTCAACACTTCGTATCGTTACCGTGACGTCGTCGCCGGCCTTGATGGCTACATCTACTCATTGGATACGACGGGCACAACACTGGCCAAGTTTGACCCTGCGACTTTGTCTCCACTTTCGTTCCTGACGATTGAAGAACCCGTCCAGAGTTTCTCTGTTGACGTTTCGGGGGTTGTATGGGCTGTCAATGCTTCAGGCGAAGTCCTTCAGTTGAACTCCAGCGGAAAGGTGGCGGCAAGGCTGGCCACTGGTCTGGGTTTGCTCAGTGACATTGAAGTGAACATCTCCGGGGACATTATCGTGGGAGCGACGAATGGCTCGTTCGCCTACGTTGCTCCGGGACTGGCGAGTTTTGTCAGCTACGCATCGGGCGGTGCAGGGACCGTGTTTGCAGCATTTGGTGAACACGCTTCCAGGAATCGCGGGCAACTGGTCGTTTCACTTCAGAACTCCGACACGACCGAGCTGGCTTTTGCGGCTACAGTGACGATCCCGGAAGGCCAGCAGACCGTCGTGATTCCGTTTGACGCGGTCGACGACAATTTCCGAGACGGTCAGCAGACTGTGACAATTACGGCGTCTGCTGCCGGATACGAAGATGGAACGGAGACGGTCAACGTCGCTGACTTTGAAGGTGTTGTCGTTGATGTTGTTGAGACGACGGTTGCTGAGAATGCAGGTCCTCGATCATCGCTGGTGAAAGTGTCGCGAACCGACATCGAAGGGCCCTATAGCTTTGTGACCACGCAGAGTTTCAGTAACAACACCATCTCATACATTCCGGACCGAGGAACGATTCGATCCGCGATTACCATTCCGTCGCAGATTTCGTGGCTGCTTGATGTCGATGTGACCGTGAACTTCCAGCATTCCTGGGTTGCGGACCTTGATGTTTACCTTGTGAGCCCGGCGGGAACGCGAGTTGAGTTGTTCACGGACCTGTCATCGAACTCGCCTCTGATCACCAATGCCACTCTGGATGACAGCGCTGCCTCATCCATTCGGGACGGAGCTGCTCCGTACACCGGAAGCTACATGCCGGAAAGTCGGCTGGATGCGCTGTATCATGAACAGACCGCCGGTACCTGGTATCTTGAGGTCACTGATGACAACACGTTTGATATTGGGGCACTGCTGAACTGGTCATTGACACTCAAGACAGAGGGTCTCGCGGCAGCAGCTGTGATCCTCACGACGTCTGACCCGACAGAAGCCCTGCTGGATGGGCAGACTCAGAGGGTCATGATTATCCCGGCCAATCAGTCTGAGGTCTCATTCTGGCTCGACAGCGTTGATGACACGATTCTCGATGGTCCGCAGGTGGTCACTGTTGCGGTTGTGAGTTCTGACACACCAAACCTGGATCTGGGCTCTGATACGGTCGTTGTTTCCGACTACGAGCAGATCACGTTCACAGTGAGCGGGACAAGTGTGTCTGAAGCGGCAGGGTCAGGTGCTTTGACCGGTACCATCACTCGACTTAACACTGATCTTGCTCTGCCTTATACCGTGACGCTGACGAGCAGCGATACTTCCGAACTGACAGTCCCCGCGACGGTAACAATTCCGGCGGGAGCGAGTTCTGTGACATTCCCGATTGATGCGGTCGATGACGCTGTGATTGACGGCACTCAAGCGGTCAACATCACAATCGGTGCCCCGGACTACGTCGGGACAAAGACCCGCACGATCAATGTTGAAGACCTTGAACCAAGCTTGCAGCTTTCGACGGTCACAGGAACGGTTGCGGAGAATGCCGGCAGTCTTGAGGTGACTCTTCGACGTCTGGATCAGGCCGATATCAGCCAGCCATTTGTCGCCAACCTGACACTTTCCAGCGTGACGCCTGGCGGAGTGGCTCTGTCTGTTCCAGCGACTGTGACCATTCCCGGAGGATCGGCTTCGATTACCTTTGTGGTTGGTGTTCTGGACGATGCTCTGCTGGATGGAACACAGATCACTCGAATCACGGCGAGCCAGACAAACATTATTTCCGGCACGCTGGATATCAACGTAACCGATGTTGAGACGATTTCCGTTTCCGTTGATAAGGCTGAGTTCTACGAAAACGGCGGTGCCAATGCGGCTGTGGGAACCGTCACTCGAAGCAACACCGACACGTCTCTGCCGCTGGTCGTTTCGCTGATGTCTTCGGACACCACTGAAGCCAGCGTCCCGATGACCGTGACGATTCCTGCGGGTGCTTCAAGCGTCAGCTTTGACATCGCGGCTGTGAACGACCCGGATCTTGATGGCCCGCAGAGTGTCATGCTGACGGCTTCCGCGGCCGGTTATGTTTCCGGTAACACGAACGTTACCGTACTGGATCATGAGCCGCCGGTGATTCTGACGCCAACGGCAACGACATTGAATGCACGCCCTGCGATTACCTGGCAGGCAATCCCGGGGGCGATTCGTTATGAACTGATTGTCTCCAACCTGAGCACCGGAGTGAATCAGTTCATCCACCGAACCAATCTGACAGGGACTTCATTTACTCCGTCTGAAAACCTCGGCATTGGTCGCTATCGTGCATGGGTCCGGGCGGTGGATGCTCTCGAACGACCTGGATTCTGGAGCGTGCCGAAGGACTTCAAGGTTGAGACGGCGCCGACCTTTACGGCTCCAGTCGTTACCGGAACTCAGGCAAGTCCTGCGTTCCCGGAGATTGCCTGGACGGCTGTTGCTGATGCTTCTCGATACGAACTCTGGATCAATAACGTCACCACAGGTGCCGTACGAGTTCTCTACAAAACAGATATTGTCACCACGGCTTACAAGTCACTTGATGGCTTTGGGTCCGGTCTCTATCGAGCCTTCGTTCGTGCTGCGAATGCACAGAATGAGTTTGGTCAGTGGAGTGCGGCCATTAACTTCACCGTGCTGGCTGCACCGTCCATTGTTTCTCCCGCGACTGGTGGAAGCTTCGACCGAACTCCGACGTTCACATGGAACGCGATTGCCGGTGCAACAAGCTACGATCTTTGGGTCTCAAGCCGGACACTCAATCGCGTCTACCTTCGAAATCTCTCCGTCAGGACAAACTCCTTCACGGCAACATCTGACTTTGCCACCGGTGACTACACCGTCTGGGTACGTGCTCAGGGCGGACAGTACTTCAGCCCATGGTCGGCCGGACGACAGTTTTCCATTGGTATGCCACCGGTCATCACTTCACCGACCGCTGGCAGCTCCAACTCAGGAAAGCCAACGTTCTCATGGTCCAGCGTTTCGGATGCAGAACGATACGAACTCTGGATCACGGACACCGTGCGCAACACTCGTATCCTGCTGACCAACCTGACGACAACAACCTACACGCCGCCGACCGCTCTGGCCGCAAGTACCTACCGCGTCTGGGTCCGTGCCGTCAGCATCATGGGTGAGTTCTCTGCGTGGAGCACACCAGTGACCTTCACAGTCGCGTCCGTTTCCCCCGATGCACAGCTTCCAATGCTGCAGCTTCCGGAACTGACTGCGATCAAGTCGGCCACGGGACGCAAAGTTGCGGCGAAACCTTCTGTGGTCGCGGCCGCTCAGGTTGTCGAACAGGAGTACGTGAGTGTTCAGAAAGTGACGCGAGAAAACCTGGTGGCTCAGGCTGACCGAAGTGTTTCTGAAGAGATCACAGACTCCGCGGCATTCGACGCAGTGATGTCCGAGTGGAGCGGCGCAGAATGGTGGCAGGCTCCTGTGACTGTTCAGGACGATCGAAACAGCACAGTCAAATCCTGACAAGGATCTGCTGTGCTGCGACGTTGATCCTCGCGGCCTGCGTTCACCGTTGCGTTAGTCGACCAAAATGAGAAACTCCCGAGTCACCTCGGGAGTTTTTTTCTGCGCGAGCCACGCACAAACTGGATTCTCCATGCACTGGGCCTTTCATGAAGCCATACGAAATTCCAGCAGAGTCATTCTGGAAGACAGTGAGGCTCATCATGTTCTGAACGTGCTTCGCATGAAACCTGGTGAGCGGCTGGTTTTGTTTGATGGACAAGGATGTTCCGCGGTCGCACAAATTGCCCGAGTGAGTCGTCGAGACGCGGAGTGCGAGATCCTTGAGAAGCAGCCTGCGGAACAAAGGACTTCGACACTTCGAGTGGCTGCTTCCCCGCCTAAAGCGGATCGACTTCGGTGGATGGTGGAGAAGCTGACTGAGCTTGGCGTCGCGGAGTACATACCACTCCGGACTGAAAGAACCGTCGTCACACCGGGCGAAACAAAGATGGAGAAGCTTCGAGCGACGGTGATTGCCGCATGTAAGCAGTGTCATCGAGCGACTTTGATGAATGTGATGGAGTTGTGTCGGCTGGAGACAGTGCTTCAGCAGAACGCCGGGCCTTTTCTGCTCGCTCACCCTGGCACACAGGTCGATTGGCAGAAGCTCGGCTCCGGGTTGCCGGAGGGCGCAATCCTGCTGATTGGCCCGGAAGGCGGCTTCACCGACACAGAGGTTGAGCTGGCAACGGTACATGGGGCCCGCTTTGTTTCGTGGCCCGGCACAATCCTGCGGACAGAGACGGCAGCGATCGCCTTCGCCAGTGCGTTGATCAGTCGGTACTGTGACTGAAGAGACCCTCAGACAGTCATTCGCCTGGTGTAAATTCGAACCGTGTTACCAGGAAATGTCCTGACGCGAATGAACTCGTTCGGAGAGTTCAACGACGCGAGGATTCAGTTGTGACAGTGAATCGACAACGGACGAGATTGCAATTCCTTCCACCTCGCAGACGATCGTGATCGAATCGTGATGGCAGGGACAGACAGTCACGCAGTTGCCGAACTCGGCTTTCAGTTCCTGCTTCCATTTGTCGGCCGGAATCTCGTTGGGAATCACGGCCAGAATTCTGTGTCCGCCGCCGACATGATGAAGATGCGGACGGGCCGCTGCGAGTCGAGATTCCTGGTTGCCTGAAGAAGCCTGCGCTTTGCCGGCATCTTTGGAGTTCGCGAGGAGGAATGCAGCTGCTTCACTCCCGAGGGATGAGGCATCCTGCGGCCGCGGATCTCTGCTTACAAACTGCGACAGTCGAAACCGTCCGCCTGCCAGCAGATATTCATCGAACTGCAGAATGCGTCTGTCGGCGTAATCAAGCGTGACGGACGCTTCACGATTCAGGAATTCGGACATCGCAAGCACTCGCCGACGTGCTCCGTCGAGGCGTTCAGAACGATATTTGTTCAGCCATTCCCGCAGTGCCTTCAGGTGACTTGAGACACACTGGCTTGCTGTCTGAAAGACGAGCAGCATGGTGTACTGACGACAGAATGCTTTCACCGATGTCCGTGTGTTTTGAGTCCCGCCTTCCGCGCTCTGCGAAATGCTCGCGCAGAGTTCCGTGAATGCCTGCTGGAGATCGGCCTTCTGGCGCGCGGTGGCGGTCAGAGAGACGTCGATCGATCTCTGCAGAAGGCTGAGGATGGCATCTGCTGCACCAAAGCGGCACAGGGTATCGATCCCGTCCCGCAACTGTGTTTCGATTCGGCTCTGAGCATCCGCAAGAACGACCAGGAGTTCCTGCCGAATCTCTTCAAGAATGTTGGCAATCGAATTGGGATACAGCTGCGGAGTTGCGGTGTCCTGGCTGACCAGCATCGCGGCCTTTGCTGCGACATCGTCCAGCTGGCGACTTTCTGAGATGCGAGTCACCAGCGATGATGAATACTCATCCAGCCGCCGTGTTCGTTCGGCGTTGACAAGCTTTGGGACAAGACTGATGGCTCCATCGGGAGTCAGATGGAAGTCTGTCAGAATCGGCTGAAGATCCCTGGTGATCTGTCCAAGCGTATCCGGAGCACACTCCGTCATGGACATCACGGACCATCGCTGCAGCAGTGCTGCGGCCAGTCGGCTGCTCTCAGAATTGGCGGCTGTCCAGGAATCGGACGAAATGCGATTCAGCCCAAAGGTTCGAAGTGTGATCTCAGAGTTATCAACGGATGACTGTTTTGCTGCCACCTTCCATGCCTGCATTTCGCGGCCGGCCGGAGTGACTGACTGCAGACGAAGGTACTCTGCCACCGCGTCAACCCCCCGTGAATAGTCGGAGGTAGTCAGGTCGTCACCAAAGTGAACCATACAGAGATCATCCAGAGGTCTGTCGAAGCTTGCTCCTCCGGAATGGGCTGGACCACGAAGGCCTGACGTGGCGTAATAGCGAAGCTCCTTCAGAAAGCTGAGAGCATTCGCATCATGCATGTCAGCCGCACTTCGGCCTGCGGAAGTCCCGTGAAGCAGGATCGCCGAAACATTCAGGTCCGGCATGCGTTCCTGAGTTCCGACGGAACGTGCGAGCCAGACCAGATCAAAGAGGCTGCCGCTTGCGGTTCCACCGGAGACAGATCCCACCAGAACGATGTTGATGGAATTCTTCTGCCACGGCTGGGCAATCAGTTTCTTCGACTGTTCCATCGAGCTGTCAGAAGTTGCCGCCTCGATGCACTTTCTCAGCTGACGCCGAACATCTTCGAGACCAGATACGACAGCAAGACGACCCAGCGGACGGAGACCTTCAACATGACCCGATTTCGGAATGTTGAACAGCCATCTTCGACTGAGCCAGCTGAGGTGATCGCTGGCGGATTTTCGATACTCGTGTGATGATCGAAGAGGCAGAGTGATGGAACGAATGCCGGTCTGGCTGTCTCCATTCTTTCGCGAAATCTCTCTCAGAGTATCGTCACTGGAGTCAACAAGCAGGTATTGCATGCATGGAACCGGCTGACCGCCGGAGACTGCCTGAATCTTCTCCTGCAGAGCCTGCAGGGTCTGGCAGCCGAGTCCTCCCACACCGATGAAGACCGTGGGACGCAGTGCCCAGTTGATGTCACGAGAACTGACCGGAGCAAGCGGTTCGGAGGCCGGCAGTGTTTCCGGACCAGCCGCCGTCTTGATGTCGACAGCCTTGATTTCTGTGGTTCGACTGACTCCGGCAACGTCGCCAGCCGGGGCCGACTTTCCGGACGCAACTCCACTGTGACGGCGTCGTGCAAGTTCATCGACGAACTGTCGGCAGCTGGCAAATCGAGTCTGTGGATTCTTCGAAAGCGCCCGGGCGACAGCGGGGCGATCAGAAGGATGCAGTACACTCAGGTCTGGTGCGGCACGCAAATGCTGGGCTGTCAGCTGAGCCGCCGTGCGTCCGTTGAATGGCGGTGTGCCCGTGAGCATCATCTGGTAGACGATTGCGAGGCTGTACTGGTCACTGCCTCGTGACGGACGGCCTTCGAACAGTTCCGGCGGGGCGTACAGTGGAGTAAACCCGTTGATCAGGGAATGGCCTTCAGCCGTGATGCTCTTGGTCAGTCCAAAGTCACCAACTTTGGCATGATTCCCCTGCAGCATGATGTTCTCTGGTTTGATATCCAGATGCTGCAAACCATGCTGTTCATACATAAAGTCCAAAGCATCCGCGGCATCACGCAGGTAGCCGATCAGTTCATCGCGAGGAATGCCTCGGCGCCCTGAAGCGACGAGATCCCTGTATCGCTGATCGAGGCTTCCGTCTGCGAGTTCGGTGACAACGATCACCTGGCCGCGAACAACTTCGATACGTTCAATACTCAAAAGGAACGGATGCCGAACGTCGCGAATGCGATTCAGCGCCTTCAGCTCTGTTTCCGCCTGCAGTCCGGAGAGAGTTCCGAACAGAATCTTGACGGCTTTGACGAAGCCGCCTGGTCCGACCGCCCGCCAGACCTCGCCGAAACCGCCGACCCCGATTCGCTGTTCAAGACGATAGCCGGCAACTTCGGACAGATCCACCTGGGATTCCGGGCGTTCACCTGACAGCACGACTGTGGATTGGACTTCGGTCTTCATTACGCGACTCCTGTCATCGGCATGTCTGCTGAGCGATTTCGAACGAAGCGTTCAGCGGTCGCGTCGGGACTTTGGTGAAGAAACACTCCGAGATTTTCTCGAAGTATTCCGGCAGCATCTCAAACGGCAAACCGTTGTAAAGACAGTAGTTTCTGACCTGCAGCAGAAGGTCTCTGGCATGGCAGCGTCGCATTGGGCGCTCGGCCTTGCGGTAGAGTTGCTCCAGGACGAAATCGACACTCTCGGGTTCGTAAGCGCACCCGAGCTTCTCGGCCGCGATCTGGAACAGTCGATGGAATTCCGCAGCGTCGGGATCCTGCACCTCAATTCGGTAAGGAATTCGGCGCAGAAATGCTTCATCCACCAGATCTGCTGGATCAAGGTTGGTTGAGAAGATAATCAACTGCTGAAACGGGACCTGAACTTTTTTTCCGGTCGCCAGCGTCAGGTAGTCATGTTTGTTTTCGAGCGGAATAATCCAGCGATTCAGAAGCTGTTCCGGCGACACTCGCTGCCGACCAAAGTCGTCGATCAGGAGACAGCCGCAATTGCTTTTCATCTGCAGCGGAGCTTCGCTGATGTTGCTTGTGGGGTCGTGTCGAATTTCGAGGCTGTCGAGCGTCAGTTCTCCGCCGACAATCACCGTTGGCCGACGCACTCGCAGCCATCGTTTGTCATAGGCCAGATTGCCATCGGGGGCATCGACTTCCTGATGATAGGCCGGATCGAACAGGGTGATTACTTCGCGTCCGTCGATGACGGCGTGCGGAATCCAGATCTCCTGTCCGAAGCAGTTTGTCAGGCAACGAGCCAGCGTCGACTTACCGTTACCCGGCGCTCCGTAGAGGAACAGGCCGCTGGCGGAATTGATCGCCGGACCAAGCATGTCCATCAGTTCGATGGAGATTGAGACGTTGTAGAACGCATCTTCAAGCTCTTCACGACGCACAGGCTGATCACAAATGGCCTGAGCTTCCACAGAGATGATGTAGTCCTGAAGCGGAACCGGAGCCGGTCCCACATAAGCACATTCGGAATGATACTGCTCTGCGCGGCGACGACCTTCATCGGTCAGTCCGAAGATGTAGTCATTCAGACTGGCACTGCCGCAGTGCATTACCGTGCGGCGATTCTTCAGACGCTCCATCATGGTTTCCACCATACGGAACGGCAGGCAAAGTTCACTGGCAATGGTGCGGCCGGAGAGGTTGCCTGAAGAACGCAGCAGCTTGCAGACGAGTGATTCCAGAAACGGTTCTGTCAGCCCCAGTTCCTGCAGACTGGCCGGATCAGACGGCCAGAAGTTCTCGCCCGCCAGCAGTGCGGAGAGCACTGCGGAGTCACCGGGGCGAGCAGGATTTTGACGCGACATAATCATCGAGGGGGTCTATTCGTACCGAGAGCCGGATTCAGGGACGCATCAGGCGATTGTTTTCAGGTCGCGGGATTCTCTCGGGACCAGAATGCCGCGTTTTCAGCACGACCAAAAAGAAACCCCTGAGCCAGTTCAAAGCCAAGTTCAAAACAGACAGAGCCCTCTTCCACGGTCTCAATCCCTTCGGCAAGTGGGATAACTCCGAGGTCTCTGACGATCTTGAGGAGCGATCGAATCGTCTCTCGATGCTGAGCGGATGTGTAAGGAAGCCCGTGAACAAACTTCACGTCGAACTTCAGCACATCCGGCGGAACTTCAAACAACTCCTTCAACCGAGCCTGTCCGGCACCGAAGTCGTCGTAGGCCAGTTGCATATTCAGCTGTGCTGTCTGGAGGCGAATCTCGCGTAGGAACGCAGACGAAGCTGTTGCTCCTTCATGAATCTCAAGAACAACGTCTGCGTTCGGGAACTCACCACGAAGCCGTTCGAGACCGGGGAACAGATCTCCGTGAGTCAGTTCCACAGGATGAGTATTCAGGAAGATTCTTCCGGGAGGCAGTTCTTCGGCGATGCGAAGACCTTCGACACGGCAAGCATGACTCAGTTCCGCTTCGACCTTGCGGGAGGCCGCCACGCGGAACATCTTCTCCGGTGTTTCGAGTCCCAGCAGATAGCTTCTTGACAGGACCTCAAAGCCGATGCGGGATCGGTCGGCAAGGCGAACGATTGGCTGGAAGTAAGGACGGAGCGCGGGGCGTCGCAGGAGTTTGTCGAACTGAAGATGAGCCAGTGCTTCCGCCGAAACGTCAGCCGTTACGGTCGAACTTGTACATTCATCCGTAGAGGACTGCAGTGTATACATCACACTGCCGAAGTGCAAAACGTCACCGGAGCGCAGCCCGGTCAGGTGCTGCAGGCGTCGACCATTCAGCAGAGTTCCATTGGTGCTGTTCAGGTCACGAACAAACAGGTCGCGATTGATCGTCAGAATCTCCGCATGACGTCCCGAGACCGTCGGATCAGAAATGCAGAGATTGTTGCCTGGGCTTCGGCCGACGGTAAACGACGGCCCTATGATGTTGACATGCTGGTTCGTCCCAGTATCCGAGGAACTGCGACTGAGCACCCAGAGTCCCTCGACGAAACTCTGAGAGCCTCCCGCGTTCAGCAGCGTTGTATTCGACCGGCCATCCATTCTGTCGGACTCACTATCGGAGGAACGAAGCTTTGACGTCGTTTGCGTCAAAGGCCGCATCACAGTATTTTTTCCCTACGATGCCTTGCGGCAACATTAGCTCACGCACAGCCAGGCGGTATGACACGCCTCTGCAATTAGAGAAGATTTACTATTCCGATTGGATCGATCATTCGCATTGCACCGGTTCCTGGCGTTGTGTAATGCTTAAAGCCGTTTTGTTTGTGCACGATTTCCCCCAGGTTTCCAGGAAGATTTAGAGTGATACGTCTTGCCGATGTCCGCAAACGCTATGAGTCTCAGGAGATACTGAGAGGCGTCAGCTTCTCTGTCGCCAAAGGGGAAGTCTGTGTGCTCCTGGGGCCCTCCGGTGGAGGAAAAAGCACACTGCTTCGCACGATCAATGGTCTTGAGACCTTTGATTCCGGAACCGTGGAGGTCGCCGGGATCAGTTTTCCTGGCCAGCCGTGTCCGGAGCGTGATCTGGCACTGCTGCGAATACGACAGAAGGTTGGAATGGTGTTCCAGCAGTTCAACCTTTTTCCGCACCTGACAGTTCTGGATAATGTCATCGAAGCGCCTGTGCACGTTCTTCGTGTTCCGAGGCAGGAAGCGATTGCTCGAGCCATGGAGCTGCTCGACCGAGTCGGGCTGAAGCAGAAGGCCGAAAGCCGCCCAGGGTCACTTTCCGGCGGTCAGCAGCAGCGAGTCGCTATTGCTCGGACATTGGCCATGAATCCCGAGGCCAGCCTTTTTGATGAGCCGACGAGTGCTCTGGATCCCAATACGACGGCAGAGGTCATTGACGTGATGCAGGACCTTGCCAAAGCGGGGCAGGGAATGATCGTGGTAACGCATGGAATGCAGTTTGCCCGTTCCGTCGCACACCAGATCCATATTCTGCATTCAGGAACAATTATTGAATCCGGCCCCCCGGCTCAGGTCTTTGATTCACCAAAGCACGAAGTCACAAAGAAATTCCTGTGCGAATCCGCCTGAACGGAGACGGAACGGTCTCTCATATCGCGCAAAAAAAGATCCCGGGGGAACCCGGGATCCGTGTCAAGCCTTCGATGAAGCATAACCAGTTGCAGTTGAACTATTTGAGGCTGGACATTTTCGCGACAGCGTCTTCGGCGAGTTCCAGGTGCTGAGCAGCGACGCCTGGTTCCATCAGCGGTGCGCAGTTCACGCCCGTCCCTTCGAGGATGGAAACGTACGGATTGGCACTGAAATCATACTCGGACGCATTTTCAAATCGCTGAGCATAGTTGGCCATGTGGTCAGCCACTGCGATCAGCGCGACAAGACGGCGGTTGGCTTCGGTCTCCAGAGGATGGTGATGGTATCGCACGACTGCAATCAGGCTTTCTGGCAGTCCGGAGTTGGTGGCGTACCATGCTCCTACAGAGGCATGCGTTGTTCCAAGGATGGATGCTTCACGATCGAGGTAGTCCAGATCTTCAGAGAATTCCATGGAATCGAATTCCAGGAACTCATCAACGTAGCATGAGGCCAGCAACGTACGGCCGATATCATGCACCAGTCCGGCGGTGAATTCTTCCCCGTCGAAGCCGGCTGAGAGTGTTCGATTCAGGTTCTGAGCCAGCACGGCCGTAAAGAAACCGTGGCGAGCCAGTGTTTCGCGAATCCACTCCTGCTTCATCGACATGCGGCTCATCAGGCTTGTGATGCAGGAGGACAGAATCAGGTTTCGGCAGGTCCGGACGCCAAGGCGAATCACCGCCTGCCGCACGTTCGCCAGTGGCTTGCCGGAGCTGTAGAAGACGCTGTTGGCAAGGCTGAGGATTCCAGAGACCAGAGAGACGTCTCGCTCAACGATCGCTGTGAACTCATTCATTGAACAGTCCGGGTCTTCTGCCATCTTTACGGCTTTGACCGCAAGCCATGGGAGCATCTGAATCGACTGGTTTTGCAGCAGTCGTGAACGCACATGCTCCGGCAGAAAGACATCTGTTTTGCTTTCAGCTGGCGTATCCAAACTACTTCCGACAGGCGCAATCATGGGTCTCTCCGCTGGTGGTTTCTAGTGTCGTATCGTGAGAAGGCGCGCCGGAATGAGTGATGTTGAACGTCAAAACGTGTGGCGCTGACAGGGCGATGATCGAATCACCCTGGTACGACTTGCGGAAATCTGCAACTCGATCCACCTGCATGGGAATCTCCCACTGCGAAGGGAACGATCGTGACGATTGTGACGCCGAAAAGTGAGCTGCGTGTCGGATATCCCGCAGACACTCCTGTCCAGAAACACAGAAGCCGCTCTGAATGGAGCGGCTTCTGTCGAATCAGTCGGTCCTATGTCGGTTACTTCGCTGGAGGTTCGACCACATCAATGTGAAGATCGCGCAACTGTCGATCATCCACTCCGGAAGGTGCGCCGGTCAGCATATCCGCGGCCTTTTGCGTCTTGGGGAAGGCGATGACTTCACGAATGTTGTCATTGCCGGCCAGCAGCATGACCCAGCGGTCCAGGCCCAGTGCAATCCCCGCGTGTGGCGGAGCACCGAAGCGAAGGGCTTCCAGAAGGAAACCAAACCGCTTCTCTGCTTCTTCGGAGTTGATCTTCAGAAGATCAAAGACCATCTGCTGAACTTCCGAATCGTGAATTCGCACACTGCCGCTGGCAGCTTCATATCCGTTCACAACAAGGTCGTAGCTGTCGGCCCTGACCTTGCTCGGATCGGTTTTCAGGTATTCACTGTCTTCCGGGTTCGGCTGGCAGAATGGATGATGTTCCGCGTCGTAGCGACCTTCTTCGGCATTCCATGTGACCAGCGGAAAGTCGACGACCCAGAGACATGCGAACGAGGCTGGATCGTAGAGATTCTGTTCCTTGCCAATCCGATTTCTCAGGGCAGCAAGAGCGGCATTTGTCACCTTGTACGTGTCAGCAACGAAGAGAAGCAGGTCACCTTCTTCGCCCTGCATCCTTGAGATAATCTCCTGCTGCTGAGCATCCGAGAAGAATTTCGCAATGGACGACTCCAGCTTGCCGCCGGAGACCTTCAGGTAGGCGAGGCCCTTTGCTCCGTAGTCACCAACGAAATTCTTCAGGTCAACGTCCAGCAGTCGACGGCTGTATTTCTCTGAGCCGCCTTTCACATTGAGGCCTCGGATTCGACCGCCGGATCCGGAGACGGTCTTGAAGACGCTGAAGTCACTGGCCGCAGCGATATCCGTGATGTCCGAAATTTCCATCCCGAATCTCATGTCCGGTTTGTCGCACCCAAAACGCTCCATCACGTCGCGATAGGTGTAACGAGGAAGCGGAACCGGAACATCGATTCCCTTCACCTTCTTCATGACGGACGAGACAAGCCCGTCGATCGTGCTGAGAATGTCGTTACGTTCAACGAACGCCATTTCGACGTCGATCTGAGTAAACTCCGGCTGTCGGTCGGCCCGAAGGTCCTCATCGCGGAAGCAGCGGGCAATCTGGTAGTACCGGTCGAACCCGGACACCATCAGAATCTGCTTGTAGATCTGTGGCGACTGCGGCAGAGCATAAAAGCTGCCAGGATGAACTCGGCTGGGCACCAGATAGTCTCGCGCGCCTTCCGGAGTGCTCCGTCCCAGCATCGGAGTTTCAATTTCCAGGAAGTTTCGCTCGTTGAAGTATTCACGAACAGCCTGAGTCAGCTGGTGTCGAAGCATGATGTTGCGCTGAAGTTCGGGCCGGCGCAGATCGAGGAAGCGGTGCTTCAGTCGCAGTTCTTCGTTCGGCAGTTCTCCGCCTTCGATTTCAAACGGAGGAGTCTTGCTGCGTGAGAGTACAACGAGCTGCTGGACACGAACTTCAATTTCGCCTGTGACGAGTTTCGGATTCACAAGGCCATCGCCACGATAGCGGACTTCACCGACCACTTTGATGACATCTTCGCGGCGGAGCCTTCGGGCGAGTGAATCGATCCTGGAATCGTCATCCGTATAGAAGACGACCTGAGTCTTGCCGTAGCGATCTCTCAGGTCCACGAACACCAGTTCTTTGCCCTGTTCACGGTAGCTGTTAACCCAACCCGCCAGGGTCACAGTCTGCCCTGCGTGTTCTCGACGAAGTTCTCCACAGTTATGAGTTCTGTGCACGGGAATCCGGTCCAATATTCAGTGACTTCTTACTTCAGAAGGAAACACGCACCGTGCGGGTCTCACTCTGAAGGCAAACATTCTCGCGGTGTTCATTGAACACCGCTCTGCGACGTACCACGAGGGACGCGGAGTATAGGAGGCTGGCGTCGCCCTGCAAAGAACGGTTCTGCTTGTCCGACTGGGCGTGAGATTTTGAAATAGCACGCAAAATTCGCGGAAATCAGCGGGAAATCCAGAGAAGCAGCCCGTAGAGGATGGAGAGGAAGCCAATCGTCTTGCCAAACATGACAGCCGCCGACTTCAGAATCTTCTCTCGCAGTTCAAATCGGCTGGCGCAATAGACAAGGCAGATCATTGCCGTGAGGGGAATTGCCTGTGTGATGAGAGTCAGATCCATGGGACGTCTTCTTGTTTCAGCGGATTGTCGTGTGAGCAGCTACGCACGAACTGTTGACGCAGGCCGTCAGCCGGCCGGAGGTGTTTTGCCAGCCTTCGACTTTTCTTCTTCGTCCTCGTCGTCGTTGCCTTCTTCGTCGCCATATCCATACGCCGGACCTTCTGCGGCATCCCAGATGGCAAGCAGATTGAGTAACCCGGCGATCCAGGTGAAGACAGAGGCAATGTCGAAGCGGCGGTTGAGGTTTCCGTGCAGTCGATCCAGCTCGTGGGAATCGCGCGGCGCCTGAAACCAGTTCAGGAATGGACGCTTGATGGAACCGCGAATCGTCTGTCCCGTAAAGCTGCCATCATCAGCAACGACGCTGCATTCGATGTCACAGTTTGGAGAACCGAACACGCGACGTCCGATGGTGACTCCGCCACCCAGCTGAAGCTCTCCAATGGTGCCGTCTGCTTTTTCGTACGTCAGCGATCCGTTGACCACGCGGCTTCCCTGATCATTCACCGGACGAAGCGACAACAATCCCTCGACCAACTCAGCCGGTTTGGAATCGCCGTCTTCATTGAAGAGCACAACACCAGTGAATTCACTGTCCAGTTCTTCCGACAGAAAATTGATCTGAGCTTCTTCATTGCGAAATCGTGATTCCTGAATCAGTGCCGGAAGCGCCGGAAGGCCGACCAGAAACTGAACAGAATAACCAATGGAGAACTTCAGCTGAGGAGTGACCTTTTCAAACTGCGCGGACTCCTCGCGTCCTCTCAACACCAGCTGGCTGTAAACAGGCTGGCCATGTCCCAGGATGAGTCCCCAGACGAACATGGTCAGAATGCATCCCGAAAAAATGGTCGCCTTAAATCGTCGCCCCTGATACCAGTGGCCTGCACCGGGAATCAGAAATGCCAGGATGCCGGCGACGAGTGTGTTCTTCAGCGGAATTCGAGGATCTCGCATTTTCTTTCCTGCCCAGTCGGGGTTCGCAACGTTTCGGCAACGTTCCATCAGAGGAGTTCTATCACGCCTCTGTTCCCCTGGGATTTTTCCTGGTGATTCTGGCAAACAAATTCAGTCTGCTGCGAATCTCATTCGTCCAGTTGCCAAGTCGACGACGCGATTGAGCGAGGGATCGTAGCAGCACGCCGGAAATCTGTCAGCCACTCTTGCAAAGACCGTGATTCCGTCCTGCCAAGGATCGAAGACAGGATTCCGAAATTTGAACCACACGGTATTCGGCGACTGGCATGTATCGTGAACGTTTGTTACCTTTTCGTCTGGCTGTTTTCTCATCCCGGCCAGTTCCTGCAGTTTGTTTTTTTGGAGTTATTCAGATGAAGAAACGAGGGTTTACACTGATCGAGTTGCTGGTGGTCATCGCGATCATCGCAATTCTTGTCGCACTTCTGCTGCCTGCGGTCCAGCAGGCACGCGAGGCTGCTCGACGAACACAGTGCAAGAACAATCTGAAGCAGATTGGTCTGGCACTTCACAACTACGAAGGTACTCACCGACGTCTGCCCCCCGGCTTCATTGGTGTCAACAATGCGTCGACCCATACTCAGATCCTGCCGTATTTCGAAGCCGGCAACGTCTACAATCTGTTTAACTTCAACAACGACATCAATACTCACGCAACGAATCTTGGTGCTCGTCAGCAGATGCTTCCTGTTCTGCAGTGCCCAAGTCAGGCATCGTTCAGCCCATTCGTTCTGGCGCCGAGTCAATGTCCGAATGGCTGTGGTACGACAAACTATGCTCAGAGTCTTGGTGACAATGCCAATTATGCTGCGGATCGAGGCCCGTTTGGACGGAACCGCGGAGCTCAGTTCCGTGACTTCACCGACGGCATGTCGAACTCAGGGATGTTTGCTGAAATCATCATTGGTCCTTCTGGCGGTTCACCGACCACAGGCGTCGTTCCTGTGACCGATAAGGCCGACTTGTGGGTCGCAACAAACCTGCCATTCGGCACCTGGGATGCCAGTGCGACGGGCGACACGATTCCGGTTGCCGCCTGTGATAACCGGGCGACGAGCGCCTATCTGTATCGAGGAAAGCAGTACTACCGCGGCATTGTTGTGACCACATTCTACTCACACACGATGGTGCCGAATTCACGACTGCGTGACTGTATCCGTGGGACCGGGGTTGACCGCGGTCACCTCGCAACTCGCAGTTTCCACACTGGCGGCGCTCAGATTTGCCTTGGTGACGGCTCTGTCCGCTTCTGCAGCAACAATATTGACCTTGGTGTCTGGCGAGGAGTCGGCAGCATCAATGGTGGCGAAACCGTTGGTGAGTGGTAGCGGTTTTGGGCTTCCGCGCCTTTGAGATTCATTTCATTTCTGAAAAGAGGATGAGTGTCTTGCGATCATTGGTCTGTGGTATCGTGTTCGTGTCGATGATCGGTTGTGGAGGCGACTATTCACAGCAGTCAGAATCAGTCGACACTGTTGAAGCGTCCGGAACTCTGACCTTTAAAGGGAAGCCGTTGGCCGGTTTCCAGGTGGCGTTCCACCCAGCTGACGGGAAGCGTATTTCCATGGGTGTGTCAGACGCATCTGGCAAATTTGTTCTTGGGACAAACACCAAAGATGATGGTGCGGTTCCGGGGATTAACAAAGTGTCTGTTGTTTGGCAGCCGCCGGAAGACGATGGAATGGGAAATGTCATCGACGACCCATCCAAGCTTCCGAAAGCTCCGATTCAGCTTCCTCCGAAGTACGCCAGTCCGGAGACCTCGGGAATCCAGCTGGAAGTCCCTGAAGGTGGAAGTTCCGAATTGACCGTCACGCTGGAATAGCCCAAAGCTTCATGACGCTGATTTTTGAAGAGCATGCATCCCATGATGCATGCTCTTTTTTTACAGACATCAACCTTTTTGAGCCTCGCTGACCGCAGGCCCGTCTGTCAGGAAGTGTGACATGAAACTGCAATACATGAGTCTTGTTGTGCTGGCTCTTTGTGTGGATGCGGTGACGGCGGATGATCGACCAGAGGTCACGAATCCGAGACAGACCAGCGGGGATCGAGCCGTCGAACCTGAATGGAAGGAACGACTTACGGTAACGGTTGGCCATCAGGATGCTGATCTCATTGGCAGCGACCAAAAGGCCATTCAGGCCGCAGTGGATTACGTCGCCCGACTTGGTGGCGGCACGGTCCACATCAAAGCTGGCACGTATCGACTGAGAAACGCAGTCTACCTTCAGTCAGGCGTCCATCTGTCCGGAGAAGGAGCAAAGACGATCCTCGTCAAGGACGCCTCTGCGACGACTTCTCTGGAAGCCGACAGCGATTGGTATGATCAGGAAGTGACCTTGAAAGATGATTCAGGTTTCCGGATCGGCGATGGTGTTTGCCTGCGTTCGAACGAAAATGGACGTCAGGTCGTGCTGAAAAGAACGCTGACGGCTCGCAGCGGAAACCGCTTTCGTCTCGACAAGCCACTTCGCGAAAACCTGTGGCAGCTGAACCAGGCCACATGCTCAACGCTGTTTCCGCTGCTGAGTGGTGAGTTCATCGAAGATGTGCGGATCGAAAACCTGACGCTCGATGGCAATCGGGATCAGAACGCGGAACTCGACGGCAACTATGCCGGCTGCATTTTCCTTCAGGACTGCAGCAACATCACGATTCGAGGCGTGACGGCTCGCAACTACAACGGCGATGGAATCTCCTGGCAGATCTGCCATGACGTCGTTGTCGAAGACTGTACCAGCGAAAACAACAGCAACCTCGCGCTCCATCCTGGTTCAGGTTCACAGCGTCCCATCATTCGCAACAATACTCTGCGAGGCTGCGACATTGGGATCTTCTTCTGCTGGGGCGTGAAATATGGGCTTGCAGAAGGCAATACGATCGAAGGAAACAGAATCGGTATCTCAGTGGGACACCGTGATACGGATAATCTGATTGTCAGCAATGCGATTCGAAACAGTCGTGACCACGGCATGCTGTTTCGCCCGGAAAGGGGTCCGGATTTCGCTGGCCATCGAAATCGGATTGAACGAAACACTTTCGAGAACAATGCACCGGACGGAGGATCTGTGGTTGAGATCCAGGGCGGAACTCAGGATCTGCAGTTTCGCGACAATACCTTCACGAATGATCGGTCCGAAGTGACGACAGTCTCCGTGCGCAAAGGCCCGGAGACTCGAAACATCTCGATCGAAGGCAGCAGTTTGAATGGAGTACGTGCAGCAGACCAGCAGTGAATTCTGCCCGCCGTCAGGCAGCATCGTTGACAGACGAAGGCTGATTCACGAAGACACATCGACAGGCGCAGAAGGACCGGTCTCGGAGGGCCCTTTGCTCACAGGATGACCTGTTTCTCAGCTCCGCAACGATACTCAGGAGTTACTGTCATGAGTCGGTCGAATCACGCGGCCATTGGTTTTTTCGGAATGGTCCTGCTGGTCGTGTCATCGTCGGCATCATGTCAAGAAACGCTCACCGGCACAGGCTTGTCGAGTTCGAAAGAGCACTGGAAGAATACTGGTCCTCGGCCTGACAGTCTGCCATCGTTCGAATTTCTTCCCGCGGGCGGATTGTCACGAAAGGGCTCGCTGCGGATTTCCTCCGATCAACGCGATGGACTGCATGGGTGGTGGGAAACAACGGTCGCGGTGGAAGGAGGTCGCTCGTATCGTTTTCAGGCGGCCTGCAAAGTCACGGGCACCAATGATGCTCGCCGAACAGCCGTAGCGCGAATCTTCTGGCTCGATGCGGAAGGCCGAGCAGCTCGCCACGACTTTGATGCGACGACGACGTTTCGTGAAGGGGAGAAACCTTCCGCAGAACCGGAATACCCGGCCGACGGCCCTTTGATCAAGGACGGATGGTATGAAGTTGCCGGCCAGTATCGCCTTCCGCCAAACGCAGTCGCTGCTCGAATCGAATTGTCGTTTCGCTGGGCTCCGAAGACAGTCGTTGAATGGTCTGACGTCAGTCTCCTGCGCATCGAAGATCCAAAGCCGCGAAAGATACGGCTGGCGGCTGTTCATTATTGTCCGGCAGCTGGCAAAACCAGTGCGGAGAAGTGCGAGCAGTTTGCTCCGTTGATTGCGAAGGCCGCCGAACAAAGGGCCGACCTGATTGTGCTCCCGGAAACTCTGACCTACTACGGCTCATCCCGAACCTATGCCGACTGTGCTGAATCAGTGCCTGGACCGTCGACTGAGTACTTTGCAAAGCTGTCGAAGCAGCACGGACTGTACATCGTTGCCGGACTGATCGAACGGGATGAACATCGTCTCTTCAATGTCGCAGTCCTGCTTGGCCCGGAAGGAACGATCGTTGGCAAGTACCGCAAAATGGCTTTGCCTCGGGGTGAGATCGATGCAGGCGTGATGCCGGGTGATGACTATCCCGTCTTTGATACTCGGTTCGGAAAAGTCGGGATGATGGTCTGCTATGACGGCTTCTACCCGGAAGTCGCCAGAGAACTAAGCAACCGAGGTGCAGAAGTGATCGCTTTTCCGGTTTGGGGCTGCAATCCTCTGCTGGCATCTGCAAGGGCCTGTGAGAATCATACGTTTGTCGTTAGCAGTACCTACTGTGACCGGTCGATGAACTGGATGACAACCAGCATCTTTGGAAGAGACGGGCGGCCAATTGTGACCGCAGAAAACTGGGGCGACGTCATTGTCACGGAGGTCGATCTGTCCCGGCCTGCGATCTGGCACAGCCTTGGAGATTTCCGTGCGGAAGTTCTTCGACATCGTCCCCCCGTGAAACCGCTCGTGCCATAGGCGATCGTCATGCCCACGGTCGCTCACCACCGGTCGCTCACTTTTCCAAGCGCGCAAGAAAAAAGGCCGATCGGATCGAACTCAATCCGATGGCCTTTTTCAGGCGAACGAGGTTCTCAGGCACTCGCTCACAGTGGTTGACTCGTTTCTCAGGCGAGTCTTCCGTCTCTCTCAGTACACTGCTTTCTCAGGGCAGTGCCGGGCTCCAGGATCTCACTCCGAGCCCTCATCTCTCTCGAGAGAAACTAAAAGCAACCACCGTGCCAAAAGTCCCTGCAGAAATTCTGCATGATCCGTTTTCTTGTTCGTAAGCCGTTTGTGGGAAGCATCTTGCGTCGATTCTTCCTGAGGCGGCCTCCGGATCGCATGTGGCGACCAGGCAGTCTTCTTTGCAGAAATTACAAAGAGAATTCGATGTAGAAGTTACAAGCAGGGAGCTTTTGCCAACAGATTTCAGCGTCGATTCTCAGCCGCCCGTGCTGAGATTCGCCCCTGAGCCCGCTGGTACACTTCTACGTACCGTGACGCACTGCGATTCCACGACCAGTCCTGAGCCATCCCGTTCTGGATCAGCCGATCCCATGTCGATTTGTTACGGAACGTGTCAACAGCTCGTTCGACAGTCTGTGCAAACACATCTCGGTTATAGTCGGAGAATACGAATCCGGTGGCGACATTGATCGACGACGGACCGCCGTTCAGGTTCGTCACGGAATCCGCCAGTCCGCCGACCTTGCGAACAACCGGGACCGTCCCGTAACGCAGACTGTACATCTGATTGAGTCCGCACGGTTCAAAGCGACTGGGCATCAGGAAGATATCCGCGCCGCCTTCGATCTGGTGAGCCAGGGATTCATCGAATCCGATTTCTGCAGCCACCTTGTCGGGATATCTTTGAGCCAGTTCCTTGAGCTGGCCTTCGTAGTGTGGATCGCCGGTTCCAAGGAAGACCAGCTGCAGATCCTGTTTCAGCAGTCGCTCGGCCGAGCCCATGACGAGGTCAAAGCCCTTCTGGTCCGCCATACGTGAGACCATGCCGAGGACCGGAACATCACCCCGCACGGGAAGACTGAGTCTCTGCTGAAGATGGGATTTGCACTTTGGTTTCCCTTCACTGCGAGTCGACGCAGAATACGGACAGGGCAACAGAGAGTCGCGTTCCGGATTCCAGACATCATCATCGATACCATTCAGAATGCCGACCAGATCATTGCGACGGTGAATCAGGAGTCCCTCAAGACCGTAGCCACCTTCGGGCGTACAGATCTCTTTGGCATAGGTTGGACTAACGGTTGTGATCTGGTCGGCAAACGCAATGCCTGTCTTCAGCAGGTTTAGATCGCCCCATGCTTCCATGTGATGGTAATTGAAGTAGCGCCAGTCCATTCCGGTGAGTGGCATATCCAGATGCCAGAAGCGACCCTGGTAGGCCATGTTGTGCAGAGTCATCACCGTCGATGTTGTTTCAAAGCCAGGGCTGCCGGCATACTGACTGTGAATGAGCGCCGGGACGAGTCCTGTCTGCCAGTCGTTACAGTGAATCACGTCCGGCCGCAGCACCATACGGCGACAGATTTCCGGGATGACTCGACTGAAGAAACAGAATCGCTCGCAGTTGTCGACGTAGCCGTGTCCATGTTCCTGATACAGCTGTCGTCGATCAAAATAGTCCGGCTGACGCACCAGCAGGACTCGAACCTGAGTCCCCGGCAATGTCGACCAGTTGACGGAACAGGTCACCGGACGACCGTTCATCGTGATTGTCAGCTTCAGTCCGGTCTCATAAATCGGCGGCAGCCCTTTTGCTGACTGTCGCATCAGATAATAGTCCGGAACGATCAGAACAACATCGTGCCCCAGCTGATCAAGCGACTTCGCCAGAGCACCGGTGACGTCAGCCAGCCCGCCGGTCTTTGAAAACGGTACGGCTTCTGACGACGCAAGCACAATGCGCATCGGACGAGATCTGCGAACATCGGACATGGGACGAACCATTCAAACCTGGGCTCAATGCACTGCGAAACCATCAGCGCTTTCGGCGGGCACAAGTTCGGATCATCAGGGGAAAACTGTAACGATCACAAAACCAGGGGACTCTGAGAAGAGGTTTCCACCTGTGTCGACAGTAGGAACTGTATCGACGTACGGTTTTGGTGGTTGCTCTGTCAGGCTTGCTCCTGTTCCTTTTCCACGATTCTCTTTGCGTAGATGGCAGCCGCCATTCGCATGCCTTCTGAGAACGTGACCGGGCCGACATCTTTCGTGGAAACACTGTGTTCCTGAGCATCCGTGAAGATCAGGTCACCTGTCCATGTCTCGCCTTCCGGATACTCAGCACCGATCCAGTATCGCGCTTCCAGCTGCTGACCGTTCTCCCAGACCGGACGACATGCGTAGCCGCCACTCACTCGATATCCAAGACGTCGACAGAGTCCCAGGGCGTGATTGAGCTGCTGAAATTTTCCGTTGCTGAAGTCTTCGACACTCACTGCTTCGAGGTGAGTTTTTGATGGTGTCCACGTTTGCCGAAACAGCTGATCGAGCTTCTGCTGGATGCCGAGCTCGACTGTCATCTGACGAAAATCGTCCAGCTCCTTGAGCAGAATAGGATGAGGGATCGCGAGTGAGTCGGCCTTGAGCCACTGACTTTCACCATCGAGATCGATAATGCCTGCTCCCTTGCTGTCGCTGATCTCCTGGAGGAATCCTGCTTCCTTCTGAACGAGTTGCCCCTTCTTTACAGAACACACAACAGAGTTCTTCAGGACTTGCTGCCATGCAGGATCCTGCCAGACAGCCGAAAGCACGTTCCTCGGAACCGGAAGCGAACGCAGCATCCACAATTCAATCGTGGCGGTGCATTCCGCTTCATGTTCCTCAAGCCAGTCACGCAGGCTGGAGAGCTGCTGAAACAGCTCTGTCTCCTTGAGGGCAGCAGGAACAGAAGCCAGTTTCGCTCCTTTGGCGTTACGAGCGACGATCCGGCCGTCATCCAGTGCAAGGGAATAGTCTTTCTCAGCGGCCAGCCAGGCGACATTGTCGACGACTGCTGCCGCAGTTGTACCCGAGCCCGATACAGTGGCCGCAGAGTCTTCCGAACTCTCCTGCGACTTTGCTTTTGCTTTGGACTTTGCCATCAGAGTCACTCGCCACGGCTGTTCGGAAGATCGGCGTCCATGGAAACTGATTCAAAGCTCCGTTCCCCGGAGTTCCTGGTCGATCATCATTTGCCGACAGGGAGTGTTAAGGTCCATCATCCCCCTGTCAAGCAGGCGCAGGTCTGAATGAACACATCATGAACGTCGCCGTGTTTGTCGCTTCAGTCCATCGTCGGGGACCATTCGATGTCTTTTGCTGCCGCTTCTGTTTCACCGTTCCAGTGAAAGTAGCCAAAGAAACGATCGTTTTCTTTGTCCAGAATCTGTTCCATGACCGGTTGGTCGTTGATCAGGAGCAACGCTTTGTCGCCGTTCAGTTGCAGCTCTGCGGAGTTCCATTGATTCTCCAGCAGTTGAGGTTCTGCAATCACCTTGTCGGGCGGTGTCAGGCGATCCGGTCGAAAATCTGCCGCAGCCGTTTCCCAGATGCTGCCGGTCACGACATGAATTGCCGGCGGTTCACCCGATTCTGTGACAAGGACCTGATCGCCAATGACTGGCCATGCTGCTCGACCGCCTTTGGAGTAAAAGAAGCTCCACGTCATCGTTCCATTTTCCAGCAGCGGACGAGAATACTTCAGCAGGCTGCGGCTTCTCGTGTCTGCGAGTATCGTGCGTCGGATTCCCACGAGCTGAGCTTGTGATGATCGCCAGTCCATCGACGCAGGACTGCTTTTGGGGAACACTTCGTCTTCATCAAACCAGGGAGCAGCCCAGCCGTCGAGATCCTGACTCGTATCCAATCGCATGCTGCGGATTGCGACTTCCGGTGACTTGATCTGTATCTGTGAAATGCGTGCTCCAGTATTCTCTGCCGCTCGAAAACACAACCACCCTGCTCTGTCCGAAGTCCACGGTTCTTCAAGGACTTTTCGTCCATTCAGAGTCAGCACGAGGGTCTGATTGGCTACGGTCAGGCAAACATTACATTCATCGCCATCGATCACGACCGGAATCGGCCGGACTCGTTCGTCTTCCGCTCGTCCAGCGCGAGATCGATGCAGCGAATCATCGTCGGCATTCGGCTGGAAGTACCATCCTCCAAATCCAACCGCAGGAAACCGGCCGCCCGCAGCATGCAGTCGACATTCAACCTCCGTACCGTCCCCAAGAAGTTGTGGCCATGTGATCATGTCAGCGTTTGTTCCCATCACATGCTGAAGGGACTGATCGGCTCGCTGAATCCAGAGGCCTTCAGGAAGTCCCGCCGCTTTGGTTTCCGCCCGCAGCAAACGGAATGCTCGCCAGCCACTCAGCGGTGCAACGGTCTCATCATTCTTCAAAACCTCCTGGCGAATCTGCACCAGCGATCTCAGCGAAGCCACAAGAGCCCGCAAGGCCTTGTCTTGATGCGGCCTGACGAAGACATCGTTCGGCAACGTCTCCAGCAGCTTCAGTGTCGACTCTGACAACTCAGGCGACTGACTGATGGCATCAGCCAGCATTAACAGTCCATAGAGGTTCGAACGAGTGACCGCATCGGTGTGCGTCCCGGCGAGTGTGATGACCTGCTGAAGACTCTCCGGATTCTGCGCAGGGGTCAGACGAAGGTCGATCAGAGCGAGCACGATGGACGCGGCAAGTAACTCCGAAGTTCGATGAGCCAACTCGAGCGGGCCGGCCGGTGGCTGTTCGTTCATCAATGCCAGAACTTCTTCGCGAAGTGTTTGCAGTTGATTCGCTTCACTGGCCAGCTCAATGAGTTCCAATGTTGGCGAAGTCAATGATGGTGATCGAACGGAGGTCGTGTTCGCAAACAGCGTCATGTTCTGATCGGCCTGAGCGAGCCTTCCATCGCGGCGGCCGGGAACAGCGTACAATCTCCAACACGGACTGACAGCGTCTGGCATCACCCATGACTTCAATGCGGCCAGGCGTTCTGCAGGAGGCAGCGAGGCTGTATTCTGCAGAATGATGCCCGTCGCAGGCTCGGCGGATCGATGATCGATTAACTCCTGAAGCCAGTGCGCCTGTTCGCTGTTCAACGCGGTTCGTTCTGTCGACGTGTTTCGAGGCACAGGCGAACGTGTGTGTTCTCCCGAAACGATCTTCGAAAATTCTTCGGGAGTCAGTGATTCCGGCCACGGTCCCTGCAAAATCAGATTGCGAGCATGGGCTGCCGATTGGTGAACGTAATGAAACAAGCCAAACTGCACGCCGGAACCTGGAACCGCCGTCGATTGTGATGTGGGCAGAGTTACCACTTTCTGATCGTTGATGAAGACATCGGCTTCGGAACCCGTAACATCAATGCGCCCGGTGTTCCATCCCGGAGTCAACAGAGGTCGTCCAGAGGCTTCGAAGACTGTCGCCTGCTGCTCAACCGGGAAATACAGCCGCTCATCTGGTGTCGCGGCAATCCAGTGCAATGCTGCCGATCGCTCTGAAAGGACAATCGCCGTCCGACCAAGACTCGGATGGCACAGAACTGATTCCGGCTGGTACTCAAACTCCCAGGTCAGCGTTTCCCCTGATTGAATCGGTCGGTCGTACTGCAGAAGTCCCTGTGCCGACAACGCCGTCAATGCCTGAATCTCATTGGGCGGTGATTGCTTTCGTCCGGTGATGAATCCCGCTTTGCAACTCCAGTCATGAGCTTTGGCCAGGTCAGTTCGCTCACCCTGAGTTGAAGCCAGCAGGGCATCACATCGATTCTGATTCAGCAGACTGCAACTCCAGCCTCGCAAGTCGAAGCCATCTGCCAGCAGGACCTGACGCGGGATGGTGACTGTTCCGGAGATCTCAAAATCTCTCCAGCAGCTGTGCCGACCGCCACTGCTGCTCAGAAAGAACCACGGGCTTCCCTTCGATCGTCTTTGACCGGTCCAGACCAGATGTTCATTGTCATAGACGCTGAGTGCATCCTCTGTGACGGTGATGGTCCTGCGATCCCAAAAACCATGGTCGTGAAATCGAAGCGAACGTACTGAGCGCGAGGAGTTTCTGAGACTGGAAACGCTGAACGTGCCCGCGGCAGACGGTTCAAAGCACAGACCGTCAAAACCACAATCAGATTCCTGCCCCGTCAGGCTCAGTCCCAGCCCGGTGATTGTGAATTGCCCCGACAGAGGATACGGAAAGTAGAGCTGATCGTTTCCGGTTCCCGCCACATGGGCCGTCACACCTTCATGCTGCAGCCAAAGAGCAGGAGTCACGCCGCCCGAAAGCTGAGACTCCGAAAAATTGGAAGCCGCCGTCATCAATCCTCTGAACTTTGCTTCCGGCAAAGGCTGTCCGTCGATGCCCGGCCATGTCCTCTTCATGAGTTCCCGCAAAAGGATGCCCTGGCGAGATTCCGCATCGTCGCCGCGAAGCGAAAGCCATTGATGCACATTCGGAACGAACATGGGCAGACGTGCCATTTCCTGCAACATCACGATCAGCATCCATGCGTCCTGCTCGGCCTGAGACAGAACTTCGGGCGCAGGCAGTGTGGCAAGAAGCGTGCGGGCGTCTTCGTCGCGATTCATGCGAAGCATCAGACAGATGCGGGCCATCGTTCGCGAATGCGAAGGTTCGCCGGTTGAATTGGCCAAACGAGTTTCCAGCTCATCAAGATGACCGGATTCTTCAGCAGCCGACAACAACGCTGCGAACGAATTGCTCACGCTCAGACGCCGTTCGGTGGATGTCTGTGTCTGCAGCGTCTCACAGATGGAAGGAGAAAGCGTCGCCAGAATAGTGTCCGGCGGCAACTCGCTGCTGATGCGAATGAACGTCGGGATTCGAAGCACGTCGCTGCGAGGAAGAAAGGCTCCGTCAAGAAGGAGGCTGTAGCGTTGTTCGGCGGGCAGCGACTGCATGTCCAGCCAAAGCGCCCCTGTTGTTGAAAGCGTTCCTGCACCCTGAGGAACGGACTGGTTCTCTCGCTCAAGGCACTTTCTGAGACGTGCGACGACAAGCTCCGTCTGGCCAGCGGCGATCAGCAACTGGATCGTCCGTCGATCATGCTCCTGCAGAAACGCATTGCGAGTCGTGACCGACATGCTGTCGGCAATCAGGGTCGCAAACCTGTCAGCGAGTTTCACCATTTGGTTCAGCTCATTGAACTCACCATTCACAAAACTCCGGTGGGCTTCTGACGTTGCCAGGAGCAATGGCAGCCGCGCTGCCACAGCGTTCATACGCTGAGGTCCTTCTGTTGCGGATTCAGCTGCTATCAATGTTCTTCGGAGCAGTCCGGCGGCCAACGAGCGAAACTGGGGCTTTGAACGAAGGTCACGCAGGATCAGAAGAAAGGAATCCCGTGCCGCACGATTACACGACTGGAGTGATTCGTCCCGAACAGACTGCAGCTCTTTCGTGATAGACTCGTTGTTGCCTGTTCGGATCGCGAGTTCGAGGCTGAGAACATGGAGATCCACTTGTCCCTGTGTTCGGCTTCGATAATCACTCAGTGTTGTCTGCAAATCAGCGGTTTCACCGGCGAGGACCGACGCTTCGATCAGCAATCGACCGACCGAGATTCCGAGCATTGATTCTTTGGGAGATGCTTCCAGAAACTGGTATCGATTGATCGGCAGTTGCTCCGATGTCGTAAACACAACACTTCGAAGCGTCTGGTAGATCTTTTTCGGTTCGAACTTTCGGCCTTTCCAGATTTCGGTGAGAGCATTCAGCTTCTGAAAGACCAGATTCCCAACCTGATCTTCCAGATCCGACGGATCAGCATTCTGGTTTTGCTGGCTCTGAAGCACATACGGCGGACCGGCTCCAAGAGACCGGGTGATCGCTTCAAAACTCAGGTCGGCAAAATCCTTTTCCGCCATGTCCTTTGCAAACTGCAGCGTCTGGTTCAGCTTCTGATCGGAAATTCGAACAATGTCCGTTGTGACAGGCTTCTGCGTCGCCGTGGGTGTCGATGCCGTGTTGCTGTCCTGCCCGTGAACAGCGGCGGCGTGAGTCAATAGACACAGCGTGCACACACTGATGACAATCAGCCGGCCGGGGATTTCTCCTCGCACCGACGATTGATGGCCAGGTACGTCAGGACAATCAGGCACGCTGTGATTTCTTCTCTGAACCCAAAGAGTCATGTTGGCAGTTTTCATTCAGCGTCAGTGATGGATTCCAGCAGTCTGAGTGCGACCAGTTCTATGGCCTGCCGAGTGTTATCGGAGATGACATCAGCGGCATCAAACGAGGACCCGGGAATCAACCAGAAGATTGTCCGCCGAGGTTCACGTCCCAGATGCCGTGCCAGCTCCAGCACGCTCAGGACACTCAGTCCGTGAGTCCCGCGGGAGGTTCGCCCCTCTTTCAGTGCCGGTTCATTTCCGACGGAATCAGAGGGCTTCTCACAGGCAGGTTCATTGTCAGAAGCGAACTCAAATGAAAGGGGTTCCGAAGGGGCCGCCGCTTCAACCGCATCCACCAAATGCAGAGTCTCATTACCCTCAAGCCAGTTGAGCAAGTCTGTTGGCGATTGTGCAACGTGAAATTCCGCGGAGGATTTCTGCAGAAGTTCCCGCAGTCTTTGAACGACCAGCCAGCCAGCCTGGTCGTCTCCGTGAGGACTGCCGATGCCAACGACGAGGGTCCGTTCCATGAGATCAGGCTCTACCCGACTCTGGCGATGAAGACGCGTTCTGAATCGTAAGCCGCAGGAAGTGAGTGGAGCAGCTGATACACGGATCGTATGTTCGAATCAGACGCTCACAGTCGTCGGCCATTCTTTGCTCGTCTGGATTCATCACTCGAGGAATCCAGTCCTTCAGATCGGCTTCAATCTGACGCTGATTCTGAGAGGTCGGCGGAACAATCTTTGCAAACTGAACCTTGCCATCCGCTCCGACCTTGTACCGATGGTAGATCAGGCCACGAGGTGCTTCCGTGGCGGCCCATCCTTCGGCCTCACGATAATCGTAAGCACATCGACCGGGTGACCATGGCTGATAGGACTTCAGAAGCTCCAGCCCTTCTTCAAACGCATGAATCAACTCAAGACCGCGAGCAATGATGGCCTGGAAGGGGTTGTGGCAAGGAACTTTGAAACTGATCTCTTCTGCTGTATTTCGTGCCAGAGGACTCAACTGATCAAACGCAAGGCTCACTCGTGCCAGAGGTCCAACATAATACGTCGATTGGGTTTCGCGCCGAACAGAATGCAGCGCGGTGCTGTGAGCCACGTGCTGTTCTTCAAACTCTGCTTCGTAATCCTGAACCGGTACGCTTCTTCCCGAGGAACTCACGATCGTCCCTTCGTTCATCGGATACTCGTCCGGGTGCTTCAGTGAGATCATCTCCCAGCGGCATGGAAAATCCGGATAGTCAAACGAGGCCACCCATTTGGTTGTGGCAATCGAAGCTTCCAGCCCCCATTCAAAATCCGGAATCAGCCGCTGCAGATCCTGTCTCGAAGGTGCTCGATGAAAGCCACCCACGGCAACATTGACAGGATGGATGGCCCGACCGCCCAGCACTTCCAGCAACTGGTTTCCATGCTTCTTCAGGCGAAGACCACGCGACACTTCCTGAGGATACTTCTGCGCCAGCTCAATGCCGCTTGCACAGCCAAAGAAATCCGGAGCCTGCAGCAGGTGCATATGAAGCCCGTGGCTCTCAATCCACTCGCCACAATAGAGCAGTCGCCGGAGCCGGCGGACTTCTTCCGGAATCTGAACACCGAGCGCGAGTTCCAGTGCGTGCACCGCAGTCATCTGATACGCGACCGGGCAGATTCCACAGATCCTTGCTGTGATGTCGGGAACTTCTTCGAGTGCCCGTCCGCGAAGGAACCCTTCGAAGAAACGAGGCGGCTCGTAGATCGACAGTTGCACACGCTCGACGCGATCACCGTCAAGACTCACATGCAGCCCGCCCTCGCCTTCCACGCGAGTCAGCGCTTCCACTCGAATCGTTCGCTCGGTCGTCACTCAATTCTCCAAACCTGTTCCACCGGTAAACACGACCAGAACGAAGGAACTGGTCACCTCACCGCCAGAACCAGCATCATAGCTCGGTGCAACGGTCCAGGAACAGGCCGCTGGTGGATTGATCCTCCTTGGCTATGTTGATTCCGGAGCCTTCGAGTCCGTCGGGCCCGTGAAAGGCGATGGGGCGACTCGCAACCCTTCGGCGTACAAGCGTACGTGGACCGAGGTTCAAGGTGCCATGCACCTGTAGTGCCTTTGCCAGCAACAATAAAACTCGCCGCTTAATGACAACGAATGTTGGCCGTGTGTTCGCTCAATATCCAGTTCAGGTGTAGATTGCCCCAGCCGTTGATTCAATCCCAACATGACCTGGCAGCGAAACAAATACTCAGGAATTCGCAGCTCACGAACAAATGTCCGCAACTGCCGAGAGCTGTGCCGGATTTGAAGGTCGCTGAAGACAACCGTCGAACTTCTTTGTACGATGTCGGCTCAGGTTGTGAGATGTCAGTGGCAAAACCATGGAGCGTCGGATGGCGGAAAATTCTGTGCAGAATCAGGGGGCTTTGAGACCAGGGTTTTCCATTGCCACAGCGATGGTGGCAGGGGTGATCTGCATTGGACTTCCACTGGGTTTTGGCCAGCAGCTCGGTCCAGCGCCAAAACCAACTCCGGCCGGTGCGGCACAACAGCCGTTGCCGCCACTTCCGGATTTGCTCCAGGAGATGTTCCAGGGAGCAACGCCGCTGAATCCCGAGAAGACGGTGGCGCTTGATGTGGCCAACAAGCGTGTAGTGCTTCGTACGGAAGTTGCCTGCCCGGACTGCGTCCTTGAGATGGTGCTGGTTCCGGAAGGAAATCGGGAACACGAGACCATTCTTCGCATTCGCTCCCGAGCCTTCGTGATTCACGGCGCGCTGCTGGCACTTGGGCTGGAGCCGGGGAAGCCAGCTCAGTTCACTCCCGAGTTCGTTGCGCCGACCGGGCCGGTCATTGAGATCGAAGCACACTGGGTTGATGGTGACGGCAAACTGCAGAAGGCCAGGATTCAGGAATGGGTTCGAGGCAATACTCATCGCTATCATTCGGCCCCAATGCCTGGCCCGCCACCGGGGCTGCAGATGCCATACAAGGAACTTCGATGGGACAAGTTTAACAATGAGATCCTCTGGTATGGTCAGATGAGCGAAGAAGATCGCGATGATCTTCTGACGAAGTGGAAGAATGCGGATTACCAGAAGGCCATTCGCAAGTTCTATGAGGATGGTCAGTCGCGGCCGATGAAAGCTGATTTCGTTTTTGCCGGCAGCAGTCTGTTCAAGGATGAAGAGACTGGTCAGGAAATCTATCAGGCAGAAGGCGGACATCTAATTTGTACGTCCAACTTTGGCGATGCCATGATCGACATTCGCGAAGAAAGCACTGCGTCCGACGGTGCACAGACCTACGAAGGCTGGAAGGAGAAGATTCCAAAGCAGGGAACCCCGGTGGTTCTCGTTCTGACACCTCAGAAAGATGAGCCTGCGAAAGAGGATGCTGAAAAGGAAGAGCCAGCCAAAGGTAAAGCCAAAGGCCAGGAAAAGACGGACTCCGGCGAAGTCCGGGATCGTAAAACCGGACAGGAGTCCGGGAAGAAGCCTTGACGTTCCCCTGGTGCAGGTCATCCTGACAGGAACAGGCCGGAGCTGAGATTATTTTCGCCGTGATGTGTGCGAGGGTTCATATGGAATCGGGCGTCAGCCAGTTACAGCGTCGTAGGTTTCTGGCGAATGGAGGCGCTGGCTTTGCAGGACTCGCGGCCAGTGTTCTGCTTCAGGAATCACGTGCCAGTGCCGGTGATGCCGCACGACTTGCGGAGACCAGTGTCGGCCTTCCTGTCTTCCCGGCGACCGCGAAGAGTGTCATCTTTCTGTTTATGGAGGGCGGGCCAAGCCATATCGATCTGTTCGACCCGAAGCCGCTTCTGAATCAACTGGCCGGTCAGCCGTTGCCAGAGAGCTTCGGCGATGTGATCACCGCCATGGGAGAATCACGTTCGCCGCTGCTGGTCAGCAAACGCCGATGGCAACAGCATGGCCAAAGTGGCACGTGGGTTTCAGACTGGCTGCCTCACACGGCCCGATGTGCGGATGATATCGCAGTGATTCGAAGCTGTTGGGCAGATGGCATCAATCATTCTTCCGGCGTGTGCCAGATGAATACCAGTTCGCTGCTCGGTGGACGTCCGTCTTTGGGGGCGTGGGTTTCCTATGGTCTTGGTACCGAGAACCAGAATCTGCCCGCGTTCATCGTGATGCAGGACACGAAAACCTCCGTCGTGAATGGGCCTCGCAACTGGAGCGCTGGATTCATGCCGGCGATGTATCAGGGAGTGCGGCTGCAGGAAACCACCAGCCCGATTCCGAATTTGAATCCGCCCGAAGGAACCAGCCTGACTCGTCAGCAGAACAAACTTCGAATGCTTGGCAAACTCAACAGCAGCTTTGCCGACGAACATCCCGAGCAGACCGAACTGGAAGCTCGCATAGCGTCCTATGAACTTGCCTTCCGCATGCAGGCGCATGCTCCGGAAACAGTGGCAATTGAATCAGAAACCGCGGCGACTCAAAGTCTGTACGGACTTGATCGAAAGGAAACCGCAACCTTCGGCCGCATGTGCCTGATGGCTCGCCGTCTTGTCGAACGTGGTGTCCGTTTTGTCCAGCTCTATCACGGGGCGGGAAGCAAATGGGATGCTCATTCGGGCATCGAAGCCAATCATGCAGGCCTTTGCCAGGCCAGTGATCAACCGGTCGCCGCACTGCTGCAGGACTTGAAGCAGCGGGGACTTCTGGATCAGACGCTGGTCATCTGGGGCGGTGAGTTTGGTCGAACGCCGATGTCTGAAAAAGGCAATGGCCGCGATCATAACCCGACGGGCTTTACGATGTGGATGGCAGGCGGTGGCGTCCGCGGCGGTCAAACCATCGGTGCAACGGATGAGCTTGGACTGAGGGCCATACAGGATCGTCTGCATGTCCACGATCTGCATGCCTCGATTCTGCATCTGATGGGAATCAATCACCGTGAACTGACGTGGATGTACAAAGGTCGTCCGGAGCGTCCGACGATCAACGAAGGTGATTTCTTCAAGAAACTGGTCACGGGCTGACGCCGGAGAATTCTCATGTGCCTTGGCGTTCCCGGACAGGTCATCGAATGGCTCGATCATGATCCGATTTTCGGACGGGCTGTGATCGAGTTTGATGGCATTCGCAAAGAAGTCGAAATGGCCTGTGTCCCCGAAGCCGAGCCCGGTGACTATGTCATCGTGCACGCCGGCATCGCGATCTGTCGGCTGAATGTTCAGGAAGCCGAACGGGCGATTGCGGAATTTCAAAGACTGGCAACGTACGGCCAGTCCTCGCAGCGAAACATGGAACGCGGATAACGACACCACGGCAGTTCCCAAAGCTATACGTTCGGCAGACGTTCACTCTGCGGGTCTTGAAATGCGGAGGAACAGGCAGAGACATCGGTGCCTCGTTGACACCGTGGAAGGTGACCGGTAGCCTGCCAATTGCCTTCCCAGTCACTCGCCTTTCTTCAGTTCAGGTTTCTGCCTGTAAGAAGAGGTCAACAATGTCCATCCGCTCATTTGCCTGCCTTTTGTTGTTTGCCTCCTGCGTCCGCGCGAATGCTCAGGAGTTTACTGCTGCTCAGCTTGAAGCGTTCGAAAAGGACGTCGTTCCTCTTCTGGAAGCGAACTGTCTGAAGTGTCATGCGGGCACCGAACCAAAGGGTGGTCTGGACCTGACGACACGTGAAGGCATTCTGAAGGGTGGTGAATCGGGGCCGGCGGTTGATCTTCAGAATCCGGCCGCAAGTCTGCTGATTCAGGCGATCAACTACGACGGACTCGAAATGCCTCCGACCGGTCGCATGGCTCCGAAGCAGATTGAAGCGATCTCAGAATGGGTGAAGCAGGGAGTTGCGTGGCCCGCTGATTTGAAGGCTCTTCACTTCGAAGCTCCCAAAGCCGCACCAACAGTCAATGACGAGACAAAGAAGCACTGGTCGTTTCAGCCTGTTCGCAAACCTGACCTTCCGAAGGTTCAGGGGGAATGGGTTCAAAACGATATTGATGCCTTCATCCTGCATCAGCTGCAGTCAAAGGGACTTGCTCCCAATCCCAAAGCGGATGCGAAAGAACTCGTTCGCCGAGCCTGCTATGACCTGATCGGGTTGCCTCCTGATCCGGCCGTTGTGGAGAAATTCGCGGCCAATCCAACTCCGGAGGCATGGGCTCAGCTGATCGACGACCTTCTTGCATCGCCTCACTATGGCGAACAGTGGGGACGCCACTGGCTGGACCTGGTTCGTTACGCGGAAACAAACAGCTACGAACGCGACGGAGCCAAGCCGTTCGTCTGGCGCTATCGTGATTACGTGATCCAGTCGTTCAACAATGATACTCCGTACGATCGCTTTATCACGGAACAACTAGCCGGTGATGAGCTTCCTGAACCAACGCCGGATTCGATCGTTGCTACCGGCTACTATCGTCTGGGGCGCTGGGATGACGAACCGGCGGATCCGGAGCTTGCGTATTACGACGATCTGGATGACATCGTGACGACGACCGGTCAGACGATGCTTGGCCTGACGGTCAATTGTGCTCGTTGCCACGACCACAAGATTGACCCTCTTCCTCAGAAGGACTATTACCGCATGCTCGCCGTTTTCCGAGGCGTCCGACGATACGGCGATCGATCTGACGAATCTGTCCGGAACAATTCTGTGACGGAAATCGATCGTCCGGAACACAGTGGTCTTCATCAGGCCGTGATGGAACAGTATGAACGCGAAGTTGCGAATATCGAAGCAGATCTGAAGAAGATTGAAGACAAGGCAAAGCCATCGTTCGTTGGTGTGGAAAACGATGAATTCCAGTACGAAATGAACCGTGTTCCTATCATCGAAAAGCGACAGGGAACAGTACTGACGGACAAGGAGGTCGAACGCTACAAGCGACTGACTCAGCGACGAAAGCAACTGCAGGAGAATCGACCGACGGGCCTGGCTCAGGCATTGTGCGTGAAAGAAGACGTCGCCGGAATGAAGCCAACGTACGTGCTTCTGCGAGGCAACCCGTCTTCCCACGGTGACGAAGTTCAGCCGGGATTTCCGGAAGTTCTTTCTCCTCCTGAACCCAAAATCACCAGCCCTGACAATGGCAAGACCAGCGGACGCCGACTGGCTCTGGCAAACTGGCTGACGAGTTCAAGCAATCCGCTGACGTCGCGTGTCATGGTGAATCGAATCTGGCAGTTTCACTTTGGACGGGGCATTGTTCGCTCATCAAGTGACTTTGGGTTCCAGGGAACTCGCCCGACTCATCCGGAACTTCTCGATTGGCTGGCCGCCACCTTTATCGAAAAGGGCTGGTCCGTCAAGCAGATGCATCGACTGATCATGACGTCAGCGGCGTATCAGATGAGTTCTCGCAATCGGACCGACGCGTACGCAGTCGACCCGGTCAACGACAACTTCTGGCGCTATGACATGCGAAGACTGTCGGCAGAAGAAGTTCGAGATTCGATCCTGTGGGCGAATGGAACTTTGAATCAGACAAAGATGTATGGCCCATCGATCTACACAAAGATTCCTGATGAAGTGAAGGCTGGACAGTCCCGACCAGGTGCCGGCTGGGGCGATTCGTCTCCGGAAGATCAGGCTCGCCGAAGCATCTACATCCATATCAAACGATCGCTGCTCGACCCGATCCTGGAGAGCTTCGACGTGGCCGACACGGACCAGACATGTCCGGTCCGCTTCGTGACGACTCAGCCTACTCAGGCTCTGGGGCTGCTGAACAGTGCTTTCATGCAGGAAGAATCTCAGAAGTTCGCGGACATGATCGTTGAAGCTTATCCGGATTCGCTGGAAGCTCAGGTGCGCATGGCACTGCAGCGAGTCATGCAGCGGGAACCTTCAAAAGAAGAAATCGATCGCGGCCTCCAACTGATGGCCAGCCTGCAGAAACAAGATAAACTCGATCTTGCTCAGGCACGCAAGTACTTCTGTCTCGTCGCTCTCAACCTGAACGAATTCCTTTATCTCGACTGATCTGAACGGGTATCTATGATCATTGACTGCCGCAGTGCGTTTCGAAATCCGGTCCGACTTCTTCTGGGAATCCTGCTGGCCGGTTGGATCCACTGCCCCGATGTCTTTGGCCTGCAGGCGACTTCCGAAGCTGCAAAAGCTGTGGTCGATTTTGATCAGTACTTTGACAAAGGTGCCCTGAGGTTTGAGCTGTATCAGACGGGCGATTCCAAAACCTGCACCATCTCACTGCATGAGATTTTTGAAGAACCATACTGGGCGGACAACAAAGATAATCTGATCCCGCCATTCCCTTACGGCAAGACTCGGGGAATGTTCTACGATGCCGAATCCGGGGAACTGATCTGCGTTCGGCAGTTCGATTCGATGTTCTCGGAGTACGTGACCACTGCTCCGGCACTCGACGGAGTCAGCCGGGTGTTCGAGATTACTGTGCGATGTCCGATGCCAAAGAAGCCGATCAGGTTCGTGCTGGAAAATCGTAATTCGGCCTACGAGTTCATTCCGGTGTTTGAGCGAATTGTGGATCCGAATGACCTTCATATCCGCCGAGAATCCGCAGACCTGAAAGATGGTGTTGTCGAAGTTCAGATCAACGGCGATCCTCAGCAGAAGGTCGACATTGTGTATTTGTCTGAGGGCTATACGGCGGCCGAAGAAGGAGACTTTCGCGAGGACATTCATCGAATCTCCGAATACATGTTTACGCAGCGCCCTTTTGAAGAACTGAAAGATCGCTTCAATGTGCGAGGCGTTTTTCGAGCCTCGCCGGAATCCGGAACTGACGAACCTGCTCAGCGACGCTACCGCTCCACCAACCTGAACGCGACGTTTAACACGTTTGATCTCGACCGCTATTTGCTGGTGGAAGACAACCACGCGATGCATCGTATGGCCGCACAAGTGCCCTATGACACCATCATTGTGCTGGTGAATTCCAAACGCTACGGTGGAGGCGGCATCGGTCTCGACTACTGTGCCGGCACCGCCGATCATCAGCACAGCGCGCTGACTCTGCTGCATGAGTTTGGGCATTCGTTTGCGTATTTGGCCGATGAGTACATTGGTAACGTCGTCTATAACGATATGTACCCGGAAGGAATCGAACCAGTTGAGCCGAATATCACACGCGAAACTCACCCGGAACGCATCAAGTGGAAGAAGTTTTTGACACCCGATGTGGAACTTCCCACGTCGCTGCTGGACGGTTCTGAAGCGAAGAAACGGCAGATCGTTGGAGCCTTCGAGGGTGGTGGCTATGTCAGCAAAGGCATCTTCCGGCCCGAACAGGACTGCTGGATGGGAAAACTTGATCAGGAAGAAGGCTACTGCGCCGTCTGTGCCGATGCTGTTCGCCGCATGATTTTCGCTCACGCTCCTGACGCAAACTGATGACCAGCAAGACCTGAGTCGCTCGACTCTGTTTCGCACAGACTTTCTTCCAGTCAGGCAATTCTGAATGAACGTGCCATCTTTGGTTCGTACGCCGTGTACTGTTGCACTCATCGCTTTCGCATTGGGCTTTCCCGCGCATGCTCAGGAGAGTAAAGCTGACAACGCAACCGGTGCTGCAATTCCTGAAGAACTGCTGACCGTTGCCGAAGC
The DNA here is from genome assembly GCA_964538835.1 of uncultured Chitinophaga sp. Classification (GTDB taxonomy): domain Bacteria; phylum Planctomycetota; class Planctomycetia; order Planctomycetales; family Planctomycetaceae; genus SXXK01. The sequence goes on from CAZIGZ010000002.1 coordinate 49,102, forward strand.
CAGTGATTACACGGCGACCAGTACGTCTGCAGAAGTGAATCGTTTTCTTACAACATGCGATTCACGTACCGAGCATGTGACGCAGTTTGAGTTTGGACGCACATCACTCGACCAGCCCATGATGGCTGCGGTCTTCGCGTCTTCGGCTGTTACCTCACCGCCAGCAGACGATCGTCTGATCGTGTTGCTGCTGGGGAACATTCACAGCGGTGAATGCGACGGCAAGGAAGCTCTGCTGATGCTGGCCCGCGAACTGACATTGAATCCTCAGCATCCGCTGCTGCAGAAAATGGTGATTGTCATTGCACCAAATTACAACGCAGACGGTAACGACAACATGTCCCCGGACAATCGCCCGGGGCAGATTGGACCGATTCAGGGAATGGGGAAGCGAGAAACAGCGCAGGGCTTCGATCTGAATCGCGACTTCATGAAACTGGAGACTCCCGAAGGCCGCGCACTCGTGCGATTGATCGACCAGTGGAATCCGCACGTCTTCATCGACTGCCACACCACGAACGGATCCATTCACCGGTATCCGCTGACCTACGACATTCCTCACAATCCCGCCGTTTCGGCTTCGCTTCGCAGTTATCTACGTGATCAGATGATGCCCGAAGTGACTCGCACGATGAAGTCCGCAGGCTTCGATACGTTCTACTACGGCAACTTCAGCATGGACTATTCACGCTGGGAGACATTCGGCTTTGAGCCACGCTACAGCACAGAATACATGGGTCTGCGAGGTCGCATCGGAATTCTGTCCGAATCGTACAGCTATACCGACTACAAGACTCGCATCGTTGTCACCCGAGAGTTTGTGCTCCGATGCCTGAACTATGCGGCGGACCATTCAGAAGCGATCGCGTCGCTGCTGAAGTCGATCGAAACAGACATGACTTCAGAAGCCACTGCGAAGACTGTCGAACTGCCATTGAATGCGACACTTGCACCGTTCGAAGGCAAACGGACAGTGCTCGGCCGACTGCCGGGTTCAGAAGAGCCCAGGGATTACGATGTCGAGTTCTGGGGGAATTATCTTCCCGCCAACCATTCCGTGATGCCATGGGCCTATGTGGTTCCTTCTTCGGCAACAACGGTGATTGACAATCTGCGAGCCCACGGGATTCACGTTGAGCAGCTTGAGAAAGCCGTACAGTCACGTGTGACGATTCAGACTGTGCGTTCGATACACAGGAACGCTCGTTCGTTTCAGGGCCACAACATCGTGACGGTCACGACAGATCAGCGAGAGGAGGCAACAGTGCTTCCCGAAGGCTCGTTTGTGGTTCCAACATCGCAGCCACTGGGCCGAGTTGCCATGTGGCTTCTGGAACCGGAATCGGCAGACGGGCTGGTCACCTGGAACTTCTTCGATGCAACGTTGAAAGAAGGCAGCGACTTTCCGGTCGTGTCACTAAAGGAGGCCACCGAACTGCCGCTTAAGCCAACCACGACTCCCAAGGCGCCCTGATTCTGGCAACATGGATCCTTTATATCAGGGTACACGGCTTTGACGCCGCCTATTCGACGGTATGACCGAGAGCTCTGAACGCATCCTTTCGAGTCGGATAGGGCGTCCAGTAAAAATCGGTCTTTGGATTTTCCAGCAGCATCAGTGTTCGCAGAAGATCCATCATGTTGTCGGACAGGTGGCACAGCACTGCTTCGCCTTTGTTGCCACGAGCCTTCTTGGCCAGTCGGATCAGGATGCCGACGAAGGTGGAGCCAAAGTAGTCGAGCCCGGAAAAGTCCACCATCAGGTGCTTTGCACCAGGCTCACTGAGCCGACGATAGGCCTCGTTGTACGCGTTTCGAATGTCGTTGTCCCGGAATTCCAGAAATGGCCCATGAGGAACCAGGACGAGGATGTCGTCGACCTGTTCGAATTCAAAGACCTGCTTATCCTGACTCATGCGCAAACGAACCCGAAATCAGTGAATCCGACAAACTGAACACCTGCGAACCCCACCCGGGATTCGTCCGCGGAATTCTGGCTCAAGATCGCTGATTTCCAAACGATTGCCCTGGCCGAACCACGAAAATCCACGAAATTTCGGACAGTGGTCCAGATGGGAAAGATACCTCAGTCCGGAGCACTGCCCGAAACAGTTCCGACACCTGATTTCTCGGATATCACTGCATCGCCCGTATGATCGGCATCGGCTTTGAGGGCGGCCGGAACAGGCTTTTCCGTCGCCATGTTCCAGTCACAAGGGCTGAAACGTCCTTGATTCAAGGGAGTCGGGTGGCTCGATGCGAAATGATCGTTCAGGTCCGTTCACTTGCCTCTAACCGGTACGCACAGTGCGAGCCAGAAGCAAAATAAGGTCTGAAGCCGTGATTTCTGCCCCAAACCCAACCTTTCTGGACACGCAGACCGGCTGGTCTATAGTCGGCGTGGTCGCGTACGACGCCCAATTGCTGTGGTTAATTTGGTTGCGGAATCGCGGTTTGCCAATTAGGAGATTGCTGCACGGATCTGTTGGAGACATCGCGGAGGTCTCATGGCGTGCAACAAGCGTCTCCTTGTCTGAATGTTCTTTATGAAGCTTTTTCGGGGAAAACATCCAGTGTTGTCGGCCTTTTTGACCGTTCTGTTCTGCGTTGCAGCCGGAGCGCTGGGGTTGCTGTTGCTGAGTCTGACCGCGTCGGCTCCGGGCAATCTTGGTGTGCGAAACGGTCGTCTGGCTCCCTGTCCGTCATCTCCAAACTGTGTTTCGACCCAGGCGGAAGATCGTGAGCACTGGATTGCTCCGATCAGCGTAACTTTTCAGGATCCGCCTGTGATGGAATTGCTGGCGGAAATCGTTCGAGAACTCCCACGAACGAAGATCGTGGAACAGTCGGACGTCTACCTGCGAGCAGAATTCCGGAGTCGAGTCTTCCGTTTCTGTGACGATGTCGAATTCTACTTCGAGAAGGAATCAGGCAGAATCCATTTCCGTTCGGCGTCGCGTGTTGGACATTCCGACCTTGGTGTGAACCGAATTCGCATGGAGCAGATTCGCGAACTCTTCCTGTCTCGTGCACCAGCAAGAACTCCCTCCGCTTCGCCATCGAGAGAACCTGCAGCAGCAGTACCGGCTCGATAATCGGTGCCACGTCCGAGGGTCTGCTCGCCTGCGTTTTCTGACACGGCGTTCGCGTTACTTTTCGAGGAATGGGCCTTCCGTGCGAGCTTTGTCGTAACGCTTTCGCCAGATCTCTGTGCTGTCGTTCGGAACAAGTCGCGTATCAGCGCCGGTTTCAAAGAACGGATATTTGTCCTGATTCGCTGCCGTCAGCATGAAGTTCACTGAGCCATTGCTGGCCGTGTACATGCGACGGCCATCCGGCCACGATGTTTCAATCAGACGCTCCGGATCGGGTCTTGATGCCGGCCGCTCGACTCGCAGCTTCTCCACGACGTCGCGATTGACTTCGTAGCCAATGCCCGGGCGATCCGGCACCACGGCGTGCCCGTCTTTCAGCGTAATGGGCTGGGTCAGCAGGTCGTGCTCAAACAACTGATGACAATTGACCGCAGGCCAGAGGGCCTGTTTGAGCGATCCGCCAAAATGCAGAGAATAGCCCGCCGTAATTCCGCTGCCGACCAGTTGAAGCCAGAAGGGCAAATCCGTCTCTTGACAGAATTTTCCGATGCCCAGCAGTTTGGACGCACCGCCACCAGCGACGAAGCCATCGCAGCAACCTGACTTCACGACGGTTGACGGGGACGGAGTACCATAGTGCATGGCAACCTTGACGTGCGTCGCGTCGGCGATCTTTCGGTTTCCTTCAACATCGCTTTGAGGGATTGGCGATTCATAGATGTCAACCTGCGGGAACTTATCGAGCTCCTTCAGAATCGGCATCGCACGATCCGCCGTTCGAAGAGTGTCGTTGAAGTCCATGTCGATCTTGAATTCCGGAGGTAGTCCCTTCGCAGCTTCAGTCACCTGCCTGATCACATCAAACCATGGACGGCCCTTGGTCTTGTAGGACATGTAGCCAAGACGTTTGGCTTCCTGACATTCTGCCGCCATGTCTTCTGCCGACGTATCGATGTTCCACCATGACAACGGTGTCGTTGCATGCACCTTGGTGCCCAGCAACGAGTGCACGGGGACTTCCGCCGCTTTGCCAACCGCATCAAAGAGAGCCATCTGAACGCCGGCCCCCAGCGAGTCGTCCCACATGGCTTCGATCGCGCTGCGGCCAATGATTCTGCTATAGGCATCTTCAGGCGGAACTCCCCACGTGTAAAACAGCAGGGTTTCGCCTGTCCCCTGAGCACCACATTTCAAAGTGATGTCGCAAAGCTCCGAATATCGCCAGTGCGGAATCTCGCGGTCCATGTTTCTTCGCGGCACAGGACGGAATTCCAGTCGTACCGTTGTTCGCTTCACGCTCACGACTTCAAACTGTGATTCAGAAACAACGGCACCGTTGGCCAGAAGGCTGAGTCGACTGAAGGCCGCGAGTCCGGCGATGGATAGAGCACCAGCGGCGGATGACTTCAGAAATGAACGGCGAGAAGCAATCATGGAACATGCCCTTGAAGGAGAGACGAGCTGGGCTATCAGGCGGGACCGGCATTATGCCAAACTCAGACCTGAAGGCAATCGGCTGATGCCACTACTCCGGAATCGGGTGCAGTCGCGGACTATTGTAGGTGCCGACTGCCGGGCGGCACTTCGCGGCCTGGCCGCGACCAGCGACCAATCGATGTGCCAGAGTCTCCAGTGACGACGTGGTAAGAAGGTCCCGCGGAGTCTTGCGTACTTAGCGAGTGAGTTTGTTTGTTGTGTGTGCCAGAACGTGGTTCGCCTTGCGAAGTTCTTCCCGGCAGAAAGGACCGACTGTGACAAGCATTCGCGACTACACTCTCCGGAATCAATCAACTGCACCCCTGCTTCACTGTTTGCAATGCGCGCAGAAAAACGGAGCACCCCAAATGGTGCTCCGTTCAGCCTTCAGATCCGATCCGATTCCGACCGCCGGATTATTCTTCCAGCGGCAGCCCGGCGGCTTCGGTCAATCGATCGAAGTAGGCACAGGCCGTCGTGTGGTTAATGGTTTGAACCACGTGAGCTGGTGATGTTGCTGCCAGTGCTGCTGCCACATCTTCATCTGTCACAGCAATCGGCGATGCTGCCAGGTGCTTTGCCATAACGAACAGGCTTCGGTCGGCATCCGCCAGACCATCGACCGGTTTCGAAAGGTCGCTGTCCAGGGCAAAAATCTGATCGTCGCTCTGCCCCAGATTCTTCAGGTGCTTGTAAGCCTGGCCGATGGCATACCACGCATGATCCTGGCGAGCAATGATCCAGTTGATCTGTGCCTTCTGAAGCTCTGACAGATCCCCCGTCTTGCGCTGGCGAGACACCAGGGCTGGCAAACGGCCGCGACCTTCATTCGGGAAGTTGGCCAGCAGGCGTGTCCAGTTGGCAGGTTCGACCTCCTGTTTGGATTCTGTCAGCCATGCGGCTGTCTTTGTTTCATCGACAAGCGGCAAGCGAGCGGTTCGCTTGCTCAGTTCGGCAATCTTTTTGAGTGTTTCGTCTCGTGATTCCAGTGGTGGTCGAGTGCTCAGACCGCGACCGGTTGCTTTGCCTTCCTGAATCTCAATCGGCGCCACAATGGAGACCAGCTTTTCGTACTTCGTCGAAGTTGGAGTCGTAAACTCATTCGAATGCGGAATGTCGGCCGAGCCGCCTCGGCCAGCAAACGTATTGCCTTCCGACTGCGGTATTCCAGTGCCTTCCTTCCATCGATTGATGGAATTGTTGCCGGAGACGGACATCGTCATCTCAAGAATCTGCAGTGGTGTATAGTGCTGCTTTACACTCTCGATCGCCGCGTCGTTCAGCCGATGAGGTTCCCAGGTCAGAAGACGTGCATAGGCAAACGCTGCCTGTTCGTTTTCGCCATATACACCCCAGTCTGCATCCAGGGCCGCAATCTGGTCGTCTGTCATACCGGTCGCCGCCAGCTTCCATTCCTGATGACCAAGGCAATACTGACAGTTGTTCGTGCGTGAAACGATCCAGAACAGCTTCGTCTTGAACTGATAGGTCAGCGACATGTTTTCGTCGGCGTTACGAGTAAAGTCGATGCCTGAGCGCTGTCCGGTTTTGGCTCCGTCCTTGCTGGCGTTTCCGCTGCTTGACGCACCCGGTCCACCTGCTGCACCAGCTCGAGCGGCTCCAAACACTGAGCCTTCGGTCGCCGGGACATAGTGATATCGCAGGCGAGCCTCATAATTTCCGGCTCGTTCACCAAGGGCTTCTTTATCTTTCTCGGTGAGTTCCGGAATGGGAATGCGGTGAGGACGCTTCTTCATATCTTCCAGCAACTGCTTCATCTCGGGACGCGTTGCAGGGACTGGGCGAGGCGTCTGGACGGCGTCATCGCCGAATGCAGCAGCCATGGAAGATGCAAAGAGAGCTGGCAGCACGAATGCAATGAAGGATTTACGTATTGGCATTGATGGCTCCTGAAATTTTCGGACGCGATTGGTCCGAATGAAAGTGGGGTAGTGATCACTCTGCCGAAGAAAACACGGCAGAATGAAAGGCCCGGTAGTAAGCTAACCGCCAGGTTTGAAGCGTCGCAGGCAAAACCAGTGTGCCACGGAATTCCGTCGGCAGGTAACGTGGTCGACAAGCAGGCTCTAGCCACAAATGGGCGGTCGAAACACGGGCTGAGACAAATAGAAATGCCCCGATTCAGAGACAGGAAGCAGCTGCCCGGGAACCGTCAGGTCATTCTGCTGAAGGTTCTGGAGCAGGGTCGCAAACTCCGAGGCCGCGGTTGTCACAGGGCTGACCGGTGGAGCCGACAAGGGAATCGAATGCTGGCGACAACCGAGCCCCTCGCACGGTTTTGGCTGCCATGGATTCTGGCTGTCGTTCGAGGCATACTCGGAATCTACTGGAGCATGTCCAGAGAGAGCAAGCCCCTTCGAGCCATCAACCGGAAGACCATTTCGAAACAGATAATGTCCGCAACTCTCAGCCATGACTGCGGTGTGAGTTGATGTGACAAACCAGAGCACACATACCGCCAATACGTGCCACAGACAGCGGACGGCTGGCTGAAAGGACAGTGAAAATCTGGCAGTGAACAAACTCATGAGTGCCTGATCCGGCCGATGCGTGCAAGCAGCAGTGTGCCCACAGATGCTTGTCAAAACCGAGTACGATCGATGAAGAGCATACGCAAATCTACCCCGTTTTCGCCAAGTCAATCCTCGGAGATTTGGAATTTCATCGCTGACGCTGAGTCCGTTTCGGGCGACGACTCAAATCCGGATCCGAAGTTCCTGGCCGCAGCGCGGACAATTCAACTACTCTTTTGTGTTTCCGGTCCACTCACAACCGGGTCGAGTGCAGCGGATGGACAGGTCCTGATTGGAGTCCACCTTCTTGGTCGTGGAAACATAACAGCGTTCGCTCGCTATCCCCATCGGAACTCCGGCGGTGATACCACAAAGCAAGCCAATCAGGTTGTGCCAACCCATCATCCGCGCGAGCGTCACACCAAGGATCATGCCAGTGATCATGCCGACGTAATACATGCCTTCACGATTGCTCATAGCCACCCCCAATCTGATGAGTTGCACTTTCGACGCCGGTCGAATATTAGGGTGCTGCCACCTGTTGGCAAGTGAGGAATGTTTGCCCGCATTACCTCAGGGGGATTTCCGCACGGTTGCATTCGAGTCTCTGTCAGACGACAGCCATGTTCTTCATCAGGACGAAGATTGCGACCAGCAGAATCGCTACCGCAAAAGTCTTTTGCAGCGTTGATGCGGCCAGACGATGGCCGACGCTGGTGCCGATCCAAAGACCAGTGAGTCCGCCGAGAATAAACAAGGAAGTGACTGGCCAGTTGATCGTCTGGCCAAGTGACAGCTGAGAGACAATGCCGGAGATGCTCACCAGGGAGATCACCAGCAGTGAAGTCCCGACCGCTCTGGACATTGACATGCTGCTGAAAACCACAAGTGCCGGCACGATAATGAATCCTCCGCCCACGCCAAACATGCCGGACAATACGCCGGACGAAACACCCGCCAGAAGCAGCAGGCGAGCACAACGGCTTGTCAGAATCAGATTGCCGGCAACATCTCGCTGGCAGCTCGGACCGTCTCGGTGATAACCAGGAGGATCGGTGGTGGTTACGACGGGCAAACATATCGGGGCTGGCATCGATGCCTGTCGTCCCTTGCGCCACATCACCACTGAGATCATGATCATCAGTCCTGAGAACAGAATCATCAGCAGAGTGTCCGGAATCTGTCGTGCCAGCCATGTTCCGATGGGAGCCCCCAATATTCCCGCGAAGGCAAACAGCAGGCCCGTACGAAGCTCCGCTTCTCTTCGCTTCCACTTTTGCAGAAACCCAAACACTGACGTGGCACCGACCGACAGCAGCGAAATCATGACCGCTTCGCGTGCAGGCAGTTGAAGTCCATACACCAGCATCGGAACGGCAAAGATCGCACCGCCTCCCCCGGTCAATCCAAGAGAGATACCAACAATTGCACCGAACAGAATGGTGATCAGTGACATGGCCGCTTACTTCTGCGAGTTCAGTTTCTTCTTTGCCGAATACCCTTTCAGCAATCTCGTGCCGATCAGTGCTGGTGCCATCACCACGCAAATGGGGCAGGTGGCTCCAATCAGAAGAGCCGAAACCGTCCCGATCGCACCGACTCCGGCACCGATGGCAATGGTTGCCTTTGCCTCGCGAAGTTCGTCCGAAGCCAGCTGTTTCGACGAATCATGGGGTGACAGTGTCACAGGAATCTCCCCTCAAGAATGTTCGTTTCGGTGACAGCGTGAGCGGGAATCTCTGCAAGCCGACCGACTTCGCACTAAGACGCTGTCTGTCGTTCGCAGATCTTTGTTCCGCAGGTCATTGTGTTTTCCGGCACGGTTGGCAGTTTCGACGCAATCCATGCCTTGATTCCACCAACCATATCGAACACGTTGGTCCGGCCAGCCTGTGCGAGAATGCTGCAGGCAATAGCAGAGCGATAGCCACCTTCACAGTGGACAACCACCGAGCGATCTGTCGGAACTTCAGCCAGACGTTCTCGCAGATGAGTCAGAGGAACATTGCGGCTTCGGCCCAGATGGACAATCCCATGTTCGTTCTCGGAACGAACGTCCAGAACGAAGGGAGCGTTCTGTTCATCGATTTGTTCTGCCAGAGCCGCTGCAGTGATTCGCGGCACGGACTGCAGAAGATCAGGTCGAGTCCCCAGAACTTCCATGCCATCTTTCAGATAGCCGGCAACATTATCGAAGCCAATGCGGCCCAGACGCATCACCGCTTCTTCTTCGTTGTCATCACCGATGACCACAATCGGCGTATCATGATTCAGAAGAGTCCCGGCCCAGGTTGCGTACTTGCCTTTGAGCCCGATGTTCAGCGAACCCTTCATGGAAGCTCCTTCAAAGTCGATGGCTTCGCGGACATCCAGCAGCTGAGCCCCGGTTTCCTGCAACCGAAGAACCTGCTCAAGACTCAGAGCCTTAAGCGATGTGTGCAAAGTACTTTCCAGGTCCGGACGCTCCTGCCGATTCTTGATCGCGTCGTAGACAAAGTAGCCCGGGGCTTCCGGCTGGTCAGCAGTCACCAGCCCCCGGAACTGCTCGAACGGCATGGGCTGCAGGGCATAGTTGAACTTCTTCTGCTCACCGATCGTCGATACGGTTTCCTTGCTGAGCGACTTGCCGCACAAAGAACCGGCGCCATGTGCCGGGTAGACCAAAGTCGAATCCGGCAGACGTCGGATCTTGTCGAGCGATTCATAGAGCATCGTGGCCAGTTCGTCGGCTGTTACTCCGATCGATGCCAGAAGGTCCGGCCGCCCGACGTCGCCGATGAAAAGAGTGTCTCCGGTGAGAACAGCTTCCGGGACGATCTCACTCTTCGCCTTGTCAAAGACCAGCAGTGAGATCCCCTCCGGAGTATGTCCCGGAGTCTCCATGTTCTGGATCCGTACGTCACCAAATTCAATCACATCACCGTCGCTCAGCGCGGTGTGATCGAATTCGGCATTGGCACGCCGCCCCATGCAGATTCTTGCACCGGCCTGATTCCGCAGTTCAATGTGGCCGGCAAGAAAGTCCGCATGGAAGTGAGTCAGGAACACGTACTTGATCTGGTATCCGCCAGCTTTAGCATCATCGAGGTACTGCTGAATGTCGCGCTGAGGATCGACGACCGCCGCGACTTTGGTTTTGTCGTCGGCAATCAGATAGGACGCATGAGCCAGACAGCCAAGGTAGTATTGCTTGAGGTGCATGGGAGAACTCCGTGGAGGATGTGATTTCGGTTTGTTCGTCGATTCATCTGCAGCGAGCAGGAAGATGTGAGCACGATCGTTTTACGCGGCCTGACCGATCAGATGACTGAGGGCTCGTCGAAGTGCAGCTTCAGTGGGGGCTCCGGCTGACTGCCCGACGATTTCGCCATCGACGATGAAGGTCAGGTTCGGGATGGAGCTGACATGGAACTGGCTGGCCAGAGCTGGTTCTTTGTCAACGTTGACCTTCACAATGCGTGCCTTGCCCGCAAACTCACTGGCCAGCCGGTCCAGTGTCGGAGCCAGCATCCGGCAGGGTCCGCACCAGTCCGCATAAAAGTCCACAAGCACAGGCACCGGTGAGTTCAGTACATCGCGACCAAAGGACTCTGTTGTTCCGTGGAAGACAGTACTCATCACTTACACTCCTCAAACGGACTGACCCTTCCGTCAGTCATGGATAGAAATGTCGCAAACTGTCGATATTTGTGGGCAAATAAGAGAGAGACGCAGCGTCTCTGGAATTCACGATTCCCTGTGATCGAACGCGACTTTACACATGTCGCTTGTTAAATATATCGGAACGTTCCGATATGTCAATAAGTCTTTCCGGAGTTTTCGCCGATTTCAAAGCGGATCAGTCGCTGGGCCAGTGTTGAAGCCCGAAAAGTCAGAGAAATGACCACTTTGTCTCATTGCCACACTCTCGCTTGCATACGACCGCCGAATCCAAATGATCCTTCTTTCGTAAGTCGAACGCCATCGTTCCTATCCAGAGACAACAATGAGGATTTCAGCATCGTTCATGTTCTTCACTGGCTTTGTCGTCACGATCTGTTCTGTCGGATGTGGGACGCCCGGGCCTGTGGATCCGCCAGGTGATCCGATTCCTGCTCATGATGAGCTACGCATCGCTTCGGCCGTGCTGAGGGAAGATCGTCACATCAACATCTACTTGCCAGATGGATACGATCAGGGAGACGGACGGTACCCGGTTCTGTATATGCTCGACGGAGGCCTGCAGGAAGACTTTCCGCACATCGCCGGAACGATTGAGCTTCTGATCGAACATCGCCAGATTGCTCCTGTCATTTTGGTCGGTATTGAAAACACCGAACGTCGCAGAGACCTGACCGGACCAACAACTGTCGACGCCGACAGGGAGATTGCTCCTCGTGTGGGAGGATCCACAGAGTTTCGTGCGTTTGTTCGAAACGAGCTGATTCCTGCGATTCAGGAGTCGTATCGGTGCACCGATGAAGCAGCGATCATCGGCGAATCGCTGGCCGGTCTGTTCATCGTCGAGACATTGCTTCTGGAGCCAGCTTTGTTCGATCGCTACATCGCCATGGACCCATCTCTGTGGTGGAACAATCATCAGCTTGTCGGCCGTGCAGCAGATCGATTGAAAGAACTCGACGGTTCGTCCCGAACATTCTGGTTCGCCTCCTCCGGAACACCGGACATTCGAGATCACTCGCTGGTCTTTGCGGAACACCTGAAGAACGCAGCTCCAAAGAGTCTGCAATGGAAATTTGAAGACCGCCCCTCCGAAGAGCACAGCACAATCTTTCGAGCCACCAAGGAGTCAGCGATGAAATGGGCGCTTTGGAAACTGCCAGAGGCCGGGGAGGCAAACTCGCCATCACAAGCCGATGTGAAGAATTAGACAGCCTGAAGAAATAGGCAGCCAGCCCGTTCGATCACACCGTGGTCCATTCGTGGCAGTAGGCACAGCGGAGTTTTCCTTCGGCCCGGTCTTCCGGCTCATTGAGTCCCGCACCGCAGTTGGAACACTTATGCGGAATGCCCACGGGTGTACGCGACTGAAGATGCACCGGAGCAGCCGTGGAATTGGGATCTTCTTTCAATCGCTGCTCAGCGGCCTTCATCACCGTGCGAAAGATGCGGTTGGCGTTGAAGAACGTCATCCCACCGGCGATCAAGATCAGCAGAAATACCGCCCCAAAGATGAATGGGAAAATGAGAAACATAGTTTCCATAGTCGACAATCTCCTGTGACAGTGTTTCCGGCAGGAGTCGGTGATTCGCGAGTGATCACCAATTCCTGGCGAAGAATTCCATGACGGCGGAAGTGGCAGACGTCGAACTGCGACTCATTGCCAATGAACGCCCAGCGAACTCGACTGCCAGTGTACTCTTCAGAGCGAAACGCAGCGTGTCAACGGTCTGCCAGCTCGGGCTCGCTGAAATCGCCCGCTCGCGTTTAGACGCTTTCGCATTGAGTGCAGCCACCGTACGATCTTTCGCAGAAGTTCTACAAAGGCAATTCGGTTCTGGCGAACCTGGGCTGGGGTTGATGCATTGGCCTGCAAAATGATCGCAGGCGTTTTCTTATTGAATGGCGGAGTGTCCCTGTGCTGAGTCTGATGAGGCCTCAATGGAATGCGCTTTCACGCAACCAGCAAAGGGATGTCGCCAGGCAAGTCCTGCGGTCGCTGCCGCGGGGATTTCAGTTTTCCGGAATGGTCTCGCACCAACTGCGCGCGGTGTGCACCGAGATTGCAGAATTCACATGGCAGGGCGTCAGGTTCTGCCTGATTCCCGGCGACACCGTCGATCTTGGCTATGATCCGGCGAATCCGTTTGAGCTGAAAACAGAGCACGGGAATCCTCATGACACGAAACTGGCGGAACTTCGAGCCACTATGGAAGCCGGATGCACTGCCTTGCGACGCTGTAGCCTCGCTCCGATGCTGGTCGAAGCCGTACCGAGACGTCTTGGGTATCGTGAAGTCTCACCAGATGATCCGTTCGTGGCCGCACTTCTGAGCAAGCGAGTTGACGGAACGGAGTTTGAATTGTTCGACCGAGAGTTCATCCTGTGCAGAGACGCGCACGGAGTCGTGACAATGGCCGACAGAGGAAAAACGACTTTCGAACGAGTGACAGCGGATCTGGCCAGCGAAGGGTTTCGACTGCCCGAAAATAATGAATGGGAGTACCTCTGCGGAGCCGGAACACGGACACTGTTTCGATGGGGTGACGACTGTCCGACGGATCGATACCCCAACGATGCGATCGCAGATGCGGAGATCGTCCGGATTTCAAGGGAGTGGGAGCCGGGCAAGCCTCTTTGGAATCGTGACGTCTGGGAATGGGATGCTCACCGTTTGCCCAATGCATTTGGGCTTGAGATCGCTCGTGACCCCTATCAGCTGGAAGTCGTTTCCACACCTGGTCTGTATCGTGGCGGTGACGGAGGCCAGGCGTCGTGTGGCGGAGGCTCCTACTTCGAGGGCTGGCTCGCACTGGCGACGTCATGGCAAGTCAAGGACCCGTTTCCTCCGGATCACTCGCGCGATCTCACGGGTTATCTCGGACGCCGAGTCATCACGATTCCAAGAGTGTTCCGGCGACATGGGAATGACTGATTCAGGAGACTCAGATCCTGCCCGGGCTTGGAACGTGGGTGTTCACGGGTACACTAAGTCTGGCTTGCCCCACGGAGATGTAATCGAGCAACGGTGACTCATGCCTGACCCAATCATTGAGTGCGAACGATGTCGTCGCAAATATCAGGTCCCGGCACAGCATTCCGGGAAAGCGTTTCGATGTCGCAACTGCGATCACATCATTCCAATTCCGCGGATGGACGACAGTAACATCGTCGCCCCGGAAGACGTCTCGATCGTCGACGACGATGAACGCTGGGAAGAGACGGAAGTCGAACAGCCGACGCGGCGTCCCGCAGTGTCAGCACGAGAGCGACGACGCGAGCGAACGTCACGAGTTCTGCAGAACGCGGCGGCCGAAGACAAAAGCGCCGCTCGCCTGAAATACCTGGTCGTCGGTGTATTTTCTGCCGTTACCACGGTCGCCGTGATTCTTGGCATTCAGGTCGTCACAGGTTCGTCCGGTGAAAACGACGACGCGATTGCTGCGGTCGATGCGCCTTCCAAAGGTGTCAACGGAAAGACTGATGCCCCTGTGTCGGCGACTCCCGAGCAAACGTCTGCCACATCGTCGCCTTTCGCCAGTGTGCCAGCAACCAGCCTTCCTCCGAACACCATTCTGACACCGACTCCATCTCCGTCGACTGCATCAGCGTCAGTTCCTGGTGCCGGAGTTGGTTCAGCGTTGCCGCAACCACTGCCTTCACCAGCCTATGTGCCCGGCAAGGGTTCTGCTTCAGCGATGGTGGCCGAGGCTCCTGGAGTTTCTCCCGCTTCACCGAGCCCGGCAACATCGTCGACGGACGCGGCCACCAGTCGGCCACCAGCCTCGCCGGTGACTCCGGCACCGTCACCTGCGATCAAGGCCGCGGAACCAACGACGGTTGCTTCTTCAGGTTCTCCGAGTTCTCTGGCCGCTCCAACCGGTAATGACGCACCACGAAATGCCGTGGATTCCGATTCTGAAAAACCAGGGCGCTACGGGAAAGCGAATTACTCCGTCCAGATCCCGGCCGGTCTTGTCCTCGAAGATGTTCTTGAAGAAGAAGGACGGTTCGAACTTGAATGGAGGACTGAAGACACTTCGCTCGACAAGGTCGCAAGACTCACGTTTGGTCTGATGTTTGACTCAAAGATCGTGGCTGGTTCTCGCCCTCCTGTTTACAACCAGGGCGGCGTTTTCCCAGGCGGTGAAATCTACATCGCGACCGGAGGCCAACTGGACGTGGTCACACTTGGTGGTGCAACATTCCATAAGCTGACCTACCCGAAGGGTTCCGGCGAGACAAAGCTCAAATGGGTCATGATGTGCCACTTTGATGGAGTCCGAGTGAAGATGATCGGTGAATCCTCCGGGCCCGCAGCCGATCGTCTGCTCGAGAGGATCGTCACTTCATTCAGTGCCACGGATCCAAAGTTTTCAAGGCCTTCGTCACCGTCCGCCGCCGGGTTCGGAAGTCCGAGTGTTGCATCAGCAAGTGCAGTTCCGGCCGCATCGTCAGCGGAGCCAATAGTGCCGTCTGAAAATGTCGCAGCAGCAGACAGCAGCGCGATGAAAGAGGATCCGGCATCGAGCGGCCGATTTGGTTCCGACGCTGAAGAGCC
>CAZIGZ010000002.1:64528-86413 GCA_964538835.1 uncultured Chitinophaga sp.
GAAGTGTCCGTCATCCAGGTCTATTCCTGCGAGACTCCGGATGCCGCGCCGGTCCGAATCGAAAACCCGGAGGGCACGTGGCGTGTTGACGCGATGACCTTTCTGGACGAAAACCGCCTGATCTTTCATGCCGGGGAATGGATGATCTGGGATTCAACCACAGGCAAGAGGCTGAAGGCCTTTGAAGGGTCTTCTCCGAACGGCGCGGGACTGACATTCGGCGACAATGGTCGATACATGGCTGTGGCAGACCACAGCGTTGTACTGGTCTATGACACCGTGCGAGGACGAGTCGTCGCACGAATGGCAAAGGTTCATAACGGACGTGAGCTGAACCTGTTTTGGTGTTCCGGACTCGCGTTCTCACCAGACATGAAAGAACTGGCCGGCTTGTTCTCCGATGGTCAGTTTGTAGTCTGGTCGAACAAAGGCGAAGTCATCGTGGACGAAATCCTGGCGGACGTGAGCAAAGGCGTCGGCGCAGATCGTCCAATGGTCTTTTACCTTCCGGATAATTCGGGCTGGTTCATCGATGGAAGTAAACTCCTTGATCGCAAGTCGATGACGATTCTGTGGGAAATTACGAACATCGCGTGGCACGATGTCTATGCCGCAGTGATTGACCAGAATACGGTGATGACCACGTCAGGAATCGGTTCCGACCAGGACCTGGTCTTCCTGAGTATTCCATGGGACAAGATTCGTGAAGCCCAGGCGAATGTTGACCCGAATGAGAAGCCCCTGCTGACCCGTGGAGGAGCCGTCAGCCTCAAGCTGAATGTGGCTGACATCCGATTCGCTGACCCCGCGCTGACGCAGGTCGCGATCGTCGAGGCTTTTCAGAAACGATTGAAACAAAGTGACGTGACCATCGGTGACAAACAACCCATTACTCTGGTTATCAATTACTCCGAAAAGAACGCGGGCCAGAAATCGGTGCGTAACTTTTTCGGTGGTGGCGGCACAACGAATGTCGAAGATACAACGATTGTGCTGAACGTGGAAATGCGAATGGAAGGCCGTGCGGAGCCGCTATGGAAAGATGAGCTTCACGGTGACACAGGCTTGATCGTGGATTCCGACCTGTCGCCCCAGGCGTTTCGGGATGAAAACTTCAAGATGATCATCCGACAAATCGAAACGCTGAGTTTCCCGACACGAATCAGCGGTGACGGAAACTCGACCCTGCCCGTTCGAACAGGCATCTGAAACAGCAAGAGCCGCCAACCCCTCAACCAAGGTTCGCAGCGGTCACACAACTCTATCCCGTCGCAGATACCGAGCTTCCTATTGAGTCCATTGTCTCCTGAGTGGTCCTGACTGATCGCCGCAACTCCTTGCCTGTCAGGGAGTTTTGTAGCACCTAAACAGGTGTTCGTCTGCAGCAGAAACACGCGCTGCATTTTTTGACGATTCACCAGACAATCCACCTCGCACCTGATGTCTCCGCAACCTGCCTGGAGTCACTCGACGATGGATCGCCTTCGAAGCAACCTGATCACTTCCGCAGATTTCTGCTCCAGTGACGCGCGTCCCCTGAAATCTGGTCAACAGCATGTGCGACGGCCATGCAATCGACCGACAGCACCTCCAGCGGTTCCAAATGCCAAGCGGTGGATCGCTTTGGTCCTTGTGCTTGTGTCGTTCTGCCAGACGGGCTGTGCAAGCCGCAGTTACTCATTTGGCACGGCTTCCCGTTACTACACGTCACACGAACTTGCCAGCATCACCGACCAGCAGATTGAACGAGGCAAGCCGCGCCGCTTCGTCGACGGCTTCGGCTGGGTCTGGGGTATTCCCTCCAAGATCATCCTTTGGGATCGACGCATGGAGAATCATGAAATTGATGCCCGGACCGAAGCGGAGGTCATGGCCTATCTGCAGGACAATGAACTCTCCACCGTGAAGGTCCGACTGAATCAGTACAATCCTCGGGATGACTGGAGACGACTGGTCGCCAACAAAGCGGTTGGCCCGGGCTGGCGCTATACGCTGGGGGCGGTGCTTGTTGCCGGCGAGACCATTTTTCCAGGGCGGCTTTTTGGCGGCGACCATTACAATCCGTTCACAAACACGGTGCATCTGTATTCGAATTCGCCGGCCATCGCGTTTCATGAAGCCGGACACGCGAAAGATTTTGCACGCCGGAAATGGAAAGGCACGTACGCCGCCGCCTATCTGATTCCCGGAGTTCCGCTGTACCACGAAGCACAAGCCACCAATGACGCACTCAGCTACGTCACGGCCACGCGCGAACCGGCACTCCAGCGAGAAGCCTACAATCTTCTGTACCCGGCCTATGGCACCTACGTCGGCAGTGCAGTCAACGATCCCACGGGAATCGCATACGTCGGAGCCGTCCTTATCGGCCACGCCGCCGGCCGCTGGAAGTCCCGGCAAATTCCTGATCCACCTCCGGAGTCACAGACGGTACAACGTGAAACTGAAGAACGACAGTGACTGTGGTGTTAGTTGCGTTTCACGGAGACTTGGCGAGGCGGGGGATCATGAGATCGGTGTTGCCGATCCAGCCTGCGAAGTAGGGCTGCTTCTCTGGGGCTTCTCGGAGCATGATTAGGAAGGGCTTGTCGAAGATGAATGTTCTTGTTCCGGGTTTGTATTCATAGCTGCCATTCTCTCCGACCAGCTCGGCTTCGCTGTGCACAACTGCGCCTCGTTCGTCCAGTCGAAACTGCAGCTCCTGTTTCGCGACCAGTAATCGCGTCCCAAGAGCAGCATCGGGGTGTTCCAGTTCCTTTCTGAAGTCGGCGAAAACGCTGAGTTCCAGTGTGGGGATCACCAGATCTTCTTCAGCCACGACTTCTCTCGCCACCGGGGACATTCGGGAATTGCGAATGCGATCGGACACGCTCCTGATGCCCTCGTCCAATGTGGCTGGCTGAGGGATCTTTGCAAGAATGAGGTCTTCGTTGCTGAGATTCGCAATCGAAATCACAAAGTCCTCCGGCGATCGATAATCGTGGACGCGAACCTGAGCCAGAGCCAGTCGCCAGTCAGCCCAGTGCGATGTCACTCCGAATGACTTGACGTTGTGTTGTCCCGAACGATCGTGAAACGTCAGTGACAGATGGAATGAATCAAACACCGCAGAGAAAGCCAGGTGCCAGACGCGCATTCCAACGCTCATCGTTCAGTTCGCGTGTCATGAATTCTTCAAACATCATATAATCAAAGGCAGCCCGTTCCATGGCAACCTCAAGCGACAAGATTGGGCGGACCGCAGGATCGATCAGCAACATGGCCGCGTCTGTGTCTCCCGCTCCGGAGGCGGCGACAAGGCGCTCAATGGCGTCATTCGGTGATTGTGCTCCTTCACGGCCTTGGCCTTCGAACTTCCGTCTCTGCTGTTCGTGGTCATTGAAGTCCGAAGGTAACTCGATCGATTCGGTTCGGCCTGACGCTGCAGATCGTTGTCGCAACTCCTGCGCCTCACAGGCGGTGGCCATAAGGCAAGCAAGAATGACATTTACTATTCGACTGATCACAGTGGTCTCTCCGGATGACGGAAATGCCAGCGGAAGTCTCGAATGGAAATCCGCCCATATTGCATGCGTCAGGAGAGTATTGTCTGACCGGGCCGAAGAGTACTGACAAAACAGCCGCCGCGGCAAGGGCGATCGTGAACGGCTGGGGACAGACGTTCTACACTTTCTATTGGGCCGCGGGGGCTGGGAGTGGTTCGGCGTTGATCACAGGTGCCGGAGGGGGCGGCGGGCAGACAACGATGGGTTGTTCCTGCGGCGGCGGGCCGAATTTTGGCGGCGGGGAGAACAGCCAGTAATTGCACTTCATCCAGAAGCTCAGTTCTTCCGGGGCTGGCGGATGAGTAGTCAGGTAGTACCACTGGGCGACGTCGAGTGCGATTTCGTTGATGAAGGCTCGCGGGCTGTTATGTCCCGGGTCAGGATCGGCAGGACGGGCTTCGCCGAAGATGCGATGCCGGATCTTTCGCTTCGGCTTTGGTTCCATCAGACCATATTCTTCAGCGGACCACGTTGCTGTTGTATGCTGAATGCACTCCTGAGTTTCGCCGTCCAGTAGGCGAACTTCGATCGTCGCTCGCAATGGGAAGTACGGATGGTACTCGACAACTCGCAGGACCAGAATCTGCCCGACGACAGGCGGAGTTGGCGTCATCAGAAGCGGGTTCGGCGATGTGGGCGGCGGACTGGTGTCCATCGGATCCTGAAAATTGATCGTGATGATATTGTCCGTCGGGACCGGCGACAGTGGCGATGCTGTCGCCAGATGGCTCGGCGGCAAAGTCGTCAACGGCACCACTGTCAGCGACGCACCGCACAACTGGAGTTCTCGATGAACAGCAACGCCCAGCTCTGATGCGAAGTTGACATGCACAGGGAGTTCCCCTGACTGCATCGCAAGGCCAAGCCGAAGAGCAGGTTCTCCGACCTGAGGAATGAAGGTCTTGTCGCCATTCTTGTTCTCCAGTACCGTCTGCGCCGGGTAGCGAGTTTCCACCGCCGGGACTCGAGCCGACTCCATCATCTCCGGACCACGACAGCCGCTCGGGATCAGAACGGCAAGCAGCACGAGAACCAGCCGCTGAGTCCAGGCCGCTTGTGAAAGCCAGCCAGCATGTTCCTGCCGTAAACTCATCACAGAGTTCCATTCACTGGTGGCAGAGCTTTTACCTCATTGACCGATTCGGGAGCTCGAGGTTCTGGCACTGTCTGAAGCGGCTGGGGCGAACCATTTTCCGGCTGTTCGCTGCGAAGTGAACCAAACTCATTCAATGTCTGGTTCAGAGATCTGTACCTTAGTGCCTCCTCGGCCTGCTGAGTCTTCAGGTCCTCCCTGAGAATGCTCACTTGCTGCATCAGTAATGAGTATGCTTCCGTCCTCTGTTGATCTCTGTCCTTCATCTGAGCCAGTTCTTCCAGGACTATGTTCAGGTTCTGCTCACAACTGCGCAGCTTTTCAGAGTCAGAGACGACGGGAACTTCCGGAACAGGACCCGGCGCAGGAGACGCGGACTTGTTTGTCTGATCGACTGTGGGATTGGTTTGAGTACCGGCGGTTCCCGGCGGCGTGACCAGCGTTGGAACTGGCACTGCGCCAGCGACGACCCCCTGCGGTGCCGCGCACGTGGAGCAGGCGACCTCAGGCGGATGAGTCCCTCCGGGGATGCGTTCGCCCAGGACTGACCAGTTTGCAACGCAGCCCGTCAGCAGGCTTGGCAGAGCGCACAGGACAAACGAACAAAGGCGAAGACTGAGGCACGTGGATGGTCTGTTGTTGCTGAAGATGGCCATAGTTCTTATTCCGTGATGCAGTTGGAAGATGTCCGCCAAATCACTTCGATGCATCGTTGTTCTGATAATCCAGTTCCACAACAGTCACTTCGCCACAGCTGCATCGCAGCTGGATGGAAACGACATCTCCGGTGATCGGATCGGTCGTAATCGAAACATTGGACGGCTGCGGCTGGCAGCAGGAGGCTCCGGTGTTCGTCGCAAGTTTCACGGGCGCGTCACTGAAACGCACCTGCTGGCGTGAGAGAACTCGACCTCGATTTGAGACGGCTGCTGTCATGGTGAATGTTCGAAAAAGAAAAACCTGCGGGAATGGTCAATGATGGACTTGGGTGTCACTGGCTGTCAGCTGACTCGTCGCCGCAAGAGGGACTTCAGCTGCATTTCTGCAGACGCCAGAAGTCGGGACACACGCGACTCTGAAAGATTCAGAACAGTTCCGATTTCCTTCATCGTCATGTCGTCCTTGTAGTACATCGTCACGGCGAGTCTCATTTTTTCCGGAAGCTGTTCGATGGCATCCGCCAGCAGACGTTTCTCGTCATCGCGATGAGAATCCGCGTCGACTCGTGTGGCCCGTTCGGCAGGAACCGGCAGTTCTCCCAGTTCCTCCGCCCAGCTCTCAGGCCGAGTTAATCGCATGGCGGCGAGGCATTCTTCGACTTCCTTGATAGAGAGTCGTGTTGCTTCTGCCAGCTTCTCCGCCGTCAAAGGCGGATTCATGTGCACCGATGCGGCTCGGATCTGAGCCCAGTGCTGCAGAATGGCCTGGGGGACCGGGCAGTTCCGACGCAGTTCATCCAGAATCGCGCCTCGAATTCGCTGGTAGGCGAACGTTGTGAACGCGGTTTCACGTGACGGGTCAAACTGACCGGCAGCTTCGACCAGTCCCAGGATACCGGCCGATTCCAGGTTCTCCTGGTCGACGTATTCCGGAAGCGTTCCAAGCATCTTGCCAAGAATATGACGGACGTAATACAGATGCTCCAGGATCAGTCGATCCCGGAGATCCGCCTTACAGACCTTTTTGTAAGCTTTGACAGCTGAGTGCATCCGTGTACTCATGTCTGTGACTTCGTTTTCAACAGTGGTATTGGCCCGGTGCGAACGTCTTGATCAAATCACCCGGGGTCCTGATCCGGCCCAGGTTCACTGATCTGCTGCAGCGTCCACACAAAGAGTCTGACGAAGAGCGCGGAAACGATGGCGGCCGTGACAGCACGCAGCACAATTTCCGCCGGACCAACACTTCGGAAGATTCCGACGAGGATCACGGTACAGGCAACAAGCAGTCCGACTGCTCGTCCCCATGGCCGCTGGTCCAGAATGATCTCATTCAGATTCATGGAGTTCTCGTTTCACAATCTGTCAGGCAGCTTGCGCTGATCCTCGAAGCGCCGGATTTTCGGCCGCCGCTTCCGTCCCGATAATCTCTTCGAACTGAAGCATTACGGCCGCATCAATGACAAGGTCGTTGGGGATTTCCTGATAGGCGATGACGCCAACATCCGGAGCAGTTCTGGCGAGCAGCCTGTTCATTGGCCGTCGAACTCGCTGATCCACCAGAACGGCCAGAGGCTGCTGCCTTCGCTCGGCATCCTTCCATGCTTTTCCAACCGCTTCGATCAGACGCGTCAGAGGACCGGCTCCAAGTGCCAGCTGATCCTGATGCAGTGACTGACGAAGGCGAGTATCCAGCTTTGGTTCCATCGAAAGAACTCGCAGCCGTCCGTCGGTTCCCCGGAATCGCTCGCAGACGAGTCGCCCGAGGTCGATGCGCACGTGGTCCGTCAGTTCTTCCGTCGACTTCGATGACGGCGCGTGGTTGACGATCGATTCCAGAATCAGCGTAATGTCGGCCAGCGGAATACGATCCTCCGCCAGCTGAACAAGCACCTGATGCAGCGTGCCCATACGAATCACCTCCGGTTTGATTTCATCCACAATCGTCGGTGCAAATTCCTTCGCACGATCGAGCATTTGTTTCAGGGCTTCGCGAGTCAGCAGTTCGTGAGCAAAGCGTTTCAGGATTTCGCCCAGATGAGTAATCAGCACGCTGAGCGGATCGACGACCGTGCAGCCCTGAACTTCGGCCAGCCGCCGGCTTTCCTGAATGATCCAGCGCGCTGTCAGCCCGAACGCAGGCTCAACAGTCGCTTCTCCAGTGACTGTGACGGGGCGGCCTTCAGGCAGAATGGCCATCAGCTGCTCTGTGCGGAGCTCACCGCCGGCCACCTTTCGGCCCGCGACCAGAATGCGGTATTCCTCCGGCTGCAGCAGCAGGTTGCTGTTGACTCGAATCGGTGGAACCCAGACTCCCTGAGAACGTGAAAACTCACGACGCAATGCAGTAATACGTTCCGACAGTCCCTTCACTTTCTTGCTCTGAATGAACGGCACAAGTCTCGCACCGACTTCCACGACGGCTCGGTCCGTGACCAGGAATTCATCCAGATGTCGTTCATCATCGGGCTGGCCCGGACCGCCATGAGGATCAGTTCCTTCGGGAGCAGGAGCAGCGACCGGAACCGGCTTGCGTCGATTGGCCAGCAGCAACAATCCTGCAGACACGCCAAGGAACGGAAGTTTCGGAAGACCCGGCATCATTGCAATGAGAGCCAGGATCGAAGCACCAATCCAGATTGGGCGATCCGACTTGAACAGCTGGCCCTGAATTTCGTCACCAAGGCTGTCATCCGAAGTCGTCTTCGTAACCAGAACACCAGCGGTCGTTGCAATCACGAGTGCCGGGATCTGCGTAACCAGACCGTCACCGACGGAAAGAATCGAGTAGGTGCGGATCGAATCGATCAGAGTCTTCCCGTTGACGACGCCCATGATGACGCCGCCGACAAGGTTGACACCGGTAATGATCAGGCCGGCGATCGCGTCGCCACGCACGAATTTGCTGGCACCATCCATCGCTCCATAGAACTCGGTTTCCCGAGAAAGTTCTTCGCGACGTCGGCGAGCTTCTTTGTCGTTGATGGATCCGGCGTTCAGTTCGGCATCAATCGCCATCTGCTTGCCAGGCATCGCATCCAGTGTGAAACGAGCCGCGACTTCGGCGATTCGACCAGCACCTTTGGTGATCACCATGAACTGGATGGTGACCAGAATCAGGAAGATCACCAGTCCCACGACCAGCTGTCCGCCAACAACATAGTTTCCGAAGGCTGTGACGATATGTCCTGCATCGCCTTCCAGCAGAATCAGTCGCGTCGTCGCAACGTTCAGCGACAGGCGGTACAGAGTCAGAAGCAGAAGCAGCGACGGGAAGACTGTCAGCTCCAATGCTCGTTTGGCACTGAGCGTTACCAGCAGCAGAAGCGTTGTGGCGGCAAGGTTTGCGGCCAGCAGCACGTCCAGCAGCCACTGAGGCAGCGGCACCAGCATCACGACGAGGCCAATAATCATCCCGAATGACAGCAGCGTTTCGCTCTGCTGCATCCATCCGGATGGGCCTGCGGGTTTTGCGGTGACTGCCGGGGCTGACATACTTACGGTTCCGAAGAATTCACGTTAAGAGGACTTGTTGTTTCCAGACGTCTCACGACTTTGCTGCGGTTTCGTCAGTGGAAGCTCTGACTAAGAACTCTGGAGATCAGCTGCCATCCATCGACCAGAACGAACAGCAGGATCTTGAACGGTGTTGAAATGACCATCGGTGGCATCATCATCATTCCGAGTGACATCAGAATGACGGACACGACGAGGTCAATCAGAATGAACGGGATGTAAAGACAGAACCCCATGATGAAGGCCGTCTTGAGTTCGCTGATGACATAGGCCGGGATGAGGACCGGAAATGGTGTCTCTGCCGGTGTGTTGATTCGAGTGACGCTGGCCATCTTGGCGAACAGAGCAATGTCTGCTTTGCGAGTCTGACGGATCATGAATTCATGCAGAGCCGTACGACTGATCTCCCACGCCTGGGCTCCGTCGATCTGTTCAGCGAGATAAGGGCGGACAGCATTTTGCTCAATGTGAGTCACCGTCGGGCCCATCACGAACAGAGTCAGAAACATTGACAGTCCCAGAACCACCTGCGTCGGCGGAATTTCCTGAGTCGAAAGTGCTCGACGAACAAACGACAGCACGATGACGATGCGAGTAAACGCAGTCATCGTCACCAGCGCTGCCGACATCAGAGTCATTGCGCCAAGGAAAAGCGCGACCTTGATTTGCGGCGACAGAGTCTGAAATCCATCGGATTCCAGAACCTGCTGTACTGTTTGTGCCGAGTCCATTCGTTTCACCTTCTCAGAGATCCGTTTTCAGGCCGAGCCGCTTCCGATGCTGGTCGGTCGTTCTGCTTCGTTGAGTATTCAGGCTGTCGTCATTCTCCGCATTAGAGCTCCGCGATGGTTTGTCCGTGGTGAACAGTCTCGAGAGGCATGGGTTGCTCCATTTCTCTCTGAAGTTCATCCGGGAAAATTGATGGGGCCAGAACCAGAGTCTTAATTCCTCCGGCATCCGCAGCGACCAGGGCTCGAAGTCCTGCGATTTCGATCAGCGAGACGCTGCGACCAGGTCCAACCGACAACGTCTCAATAACGCGAGACTGATTGCCGGTTGATGGAAGCAGACCGCGAGATCGCTGGTATCGGCGAACACCCAGGACGGCAAGAATCAGGAGACAAAAGGCAATCACCAGCCAAACGACGGCTCGAACAATGATGTTGCCAGGTGATGTGGCCAGGGTCACTTCGGGAGACTGTTCTGGTGAATTTGCTCCGCCCGTTCGGACCGTTGGTTCAAGATCGAGGAACGGAATCAGTGGTTCCTGAGTCGACGTTGACTCTTCTGGTGGCTCTGAGGCCTCGGTTGGTTCTTCCGATGTGGCCGAGGCTTGCTGAATTCCGGAGAACTCACTTGCGTCTCGGCTGGTCACGGCAGCCCGACTGGCTGAACGTGGTTCAGGAGTTTTCTTCAGGGCAGGCTGAGCATCGACATCGTCCGGAGCAGAAGCTGGCTTCGGAGCAGCCGCGGCTTTGCGTCGCAGACTTTCCCGAACCATTTCCTGGAGCGACGGTTCAGAATCACTCTGAGCGTCCGCTGAAGAAGCTGTGGCAGAGACGTCCACAGCGCGGTCGCTGGTGCCGGCTGATTCGCTGGATTCGTCCGCCTGAGTACTCTGTCCTCGACGCTGCCACGAAGCTGCGGGGAATTCAGATTCTGTGTTCACTGCAGACGAGGAGGATTCAGCGGACCGTTCCGATGATTCACGATCGGCGTTGCGTTTGTCACTTCCGGACCTCACCTGCTGCTGAAGTCGGTTGACCAGTTCCGGCGGCAGGGCCTGTGGCCTGGTGGCTGACTGAGACTTGCTGGCCGCGGTCGGCTTTGAACGTTGCGTCGTCTGGGCCTGAATCGACGTGCCGGTTGTCAGGAAGATAAGCCCCACGAAGAGAGCCGCGATGATCGGGCGAAGCAGCAATGTGCCGACAGCCACGACCGACGGAAATCGGTGTGATTTCTGAGCTGGCAGATTGTGTTCTTCCCTGATCACTTCGCGAGACCTTCCTGGTACTCACCGCAAAACTGTAATTCGATCTGAAGTGGAACTCGACGTTGTTAACGCTTCGCGGGTCCTGAACGAGTTCCCTCTTCCTGACTGACGATTTCTGTAATGCGAACGGCAAATCGATCATCGATGACGACCACTTCACCGCTGGCGATACGAACGCCCTGAGCCATCACATCCACAGGTTCAGACACCGCGCGATTCAGTTCGACGACAGCGCCTTCACCGAGTTTCAGAAGTTCACCGATCGACATCGTGACTCGACCAATCTCCACGGAGATTTCGATCGAGACCTCGGCAAATCGTTCGAGCGGCATGGACGAGCTGGCTCGGGTGCGAGTCACCTGAGGAAACTCCACCGGGTGAGCCTCAGGAATCGCACCTTCACCGTTCGACATGATCTGATCGATCGCCGTTTCGTTGTTTTCGAGGGTTTCGGCAGACGAAGTACTCACGCCTGTCTCCTCACTCTTTCGCTGACGCAAGAATACGAAATCCCTGTCGCTGCCCCAGACGACACGGGTGTCCCAGCCACTGCAGACGCCCGGCAATCTTTGCTTCGAGCGGTGCACTGGCGGACTGATCAAGAACCAGTATGTCACCTGCTGCCAGGCGATTCAGTTCCCCCAGAGTCAGGCTGGCTGAACCAAGCCCGACGACCAGAGTCACCGGAAGACTTTCCGCCAGTGA
The DNA here is from genome assembly GCA_964538835.1 of uncultured Chitinophaga sp. GTDB lineage: Bacteria > Planctomycetota > Planctomycetia > Planctomycetales > Planctomycetaceae > SXXK01. The sequence continues at coordinate 76,040 of CAZIGZ010000002.1, forward strand.
TCGCATCTGAGGAGACGCGGTCTGAACGGGAGCCGCTGGAATTGCCGTTTCGTTGATTCCGATGGACGTGAGTCCTGCCTGAGGCATTAGCAGCCATGCCGTGTCGGAGCCAACGGGTGTGTGAACTTCGATACCGATACGAACCAGATTCTCGCGAGGCTGGAAGATGCGACTTCGAAGAGGTCGAACGATCAGCTGGTCCATCTCGACCGGCAGAGGTTCCACTTCCGGCCATCCCTGACTCATCGCTCGCGAAATTTCACCGAGCAGCAGTTCGAACAGTGACTGTTCCGCCGGTGTCAGAGCCCGATTTTCCGGCCATGCGTCGCCAAGCGTTCCCAGCATCTCACTGACAAGCGTCAGCACGATGCGACTGGAGAATGCTACGACGCCGTCGAACCGATCATGACCAATCTTCAGCAGAACACCGTAGCCAGGATCCGGCAGTGCCTGCTGGGCCTTTTGAGCCACTGACGAATCCACCTGCGCCGGAGTCAGAGTGATCCTGTTTCCCAGCAGAGCCTGCCAGAACTCCTGCAGCACTGACACCGACGTCGCATGCCACGACGTCAGCGCGCGGCTGGCCGAACCCGTCAGGCGACGAGGTGCAGTGAAGTCCAGACTTGTGGGATTGGGGACACTCATTGAACGTTAAACTCTTCGAACAGAACGTCGTAGATCTGGTCGTAACCATCCGGGCAGAGCACTGAATTGAAGTAGTCTCGAATTTCGCGGCGCAGTCGGTTTTGTCCCGCAGCACCTCGGATGTCGTCGAGATTCAGGTCGGAGATTTTGCTGAGCAGCCAGTTGCGAAGAACAATCTTCTTCGCGTCCACTCGCTTCTTCAGGTCTTCTTCCTTCGACTTGGGAATCTGCATCGTGATCGCAATGCGCAGGTAACGCGACATGCGACCTTCATCCAGATTCACGACGACTTCCTGATCCTTGTCCGGTTCTCCAAAAGGCAGAAAGACGGTCTCTTCTTCCTTTGGGAGTTCGAACGCTTTGACTCGTTTGGTGGATTTATGAGTGTCACCAGCCTCTGTGCTGGCATGCTCCGTTGATTCCTCGCCGTCCTTGGTTTCGCCTGCAGCTGCATGGCTCTGACCGGCAAGGAAGAACGGAACTGCTGTGCCCAGCCCAGCGCTGATCACCCCCACGGCAATCCAAGGAACAATGCTGCCACCGGAGGGTTTTTCCTGACCCTCCGCTGGCGGATGTTCTTCTTTCTTATGATCTGACATAGTTTGCTCACTCAGATAAGTTTGCTGTTCAGGTCCGTTCGCCCCCTGCGAACACCAAACCTCAAACCAAACAAAGCAGCGCAGCACCGTCATGGCGGCTGGCATCTGCCCGTATCTGATCAATCGACCGGTGACCGGGAGCCCAACAACGGATTTGCGGATCAGGTAAACTCTGCGGCCTGCTGGGTGTAGCTGCCTATAGTGGTGACTCCCTGTCGCTCAGGGTGAAATCCCGTGCCTGAGTGGTGGTTCCCGGCCGTGAGGGAAAACACTCACCGTTTGTGAAGGCAGGAACTCTGGCCGCTGGCATAGAGCAAATGGACGACACTATCATCTGGAAATTGCTGACCAGCATTCCTCCCGGACGCTCCTGCTCCACGCCCCTCCTGAACGAGATTGCTTCACATGGGAAACCCCAAGTCTGCCGAGCCTTCGCGCATGGCTCAGTATGCAACGCTGACGGCCGCTCTTCTGGGATGGATGTTTGACGGGTTTGAGATGGGACTGTTTCCGGTCATCGGAAAACCCGCCCTGAAAGATCTGCTGACAGATCAGACGCAGCTGGACCGATGGTTCGGCGTCATTATGGCCGTGTTCCTTGTCGGGGCCGCAAGCGGAGGAGTGCTGTTTGGCTGGCTGGGCGACAAGATCGGCCGAGTCCGCGCGATGTCGCTCAGTATTCTGACCTATGCGCTGCTGACTGGAATGTGCGGGTTTGCGACTCAGGCCTGGCAGATTGCCGTGCTGCGTTTCATCGCCTCACTGGGAATGGGCGGAGAATGGTCGCTCGGCGTTGCACTCGTGAATGAAATCTGGCCCGGCAAATCTCGCGCGTTTATTGCCGGCCTGATCGGCGCGGCTTCGAACGTGGGCTTTCTTCTGGTGGCGCTGCTCAGCATCGGTTTGGGCAGCATTGTCGAGCGTGTGGAGACTCTGCTGCTGGCAGTCGGGTTGTCACAGCAGCTAACCGACACCCTGCTGCAGAATTCTGCCTGGCGGTTTCTGATGATCAGTGGTGCGTTTCCGGCATTGCTCATCTTCTTTATCCGCCTGTTCGTTCCTGAGTCATCGAAGTGGGAAGAAGAACACGCGTCCGGGAAGACTTCGAACTGGAGCAACACCGACCTCGCAGGAGTTCTTGTTGGATGTCTTGCGGCGATTGGAATTATTGCTGCATGGTCACCGAGTGCCGCAAATCTTCATCCGGCGATTGCGATCGGCATTACCGTCGCGGGTTTGATCGTTGCCATGGGTGGCTTCCTGTTTCCCGTCTGGAAGTACCTTGAGCGCACGGTTGCGTCTGGCTCACTGCCGGCCGGTTCTGCCAGGTTTGTTCTTGGACGTATGATGCTGGGAGCCGGACTAGCCGGCATCGCGCTTCTCGGGACATGGGGCTCGATCCAATGGGCACCTCGCTGGGCGAGCGAGCTACAGCCGGATACTGAGACAGTAAAGCACTTCGCAGCCCAGAAGACTCAGATCGCCACAGCCCTCGGAGCGATCGTCGCGACGATTCTGGCAGCGATGGCCGCGGGCAAATTTGGGCGGCGTCCCACTTATGCCGTTCTGTGTGTGGGTGCTTTCGCGAGTGCCGTCTACTTCTACCGCTTCCACACGGAGTTCAATACTCAATTTCTGGTCGCAGGTTTCATCGCTGGCGGAGTAACCGCGTCTTTCTATGGATTCTTCCCGCTGTACTTCCCGGAACTGTTTCCGACCTCAGTGCGAGCCACCGGCCAGGGATTCTCGTTCAACTTTGGTCGCATCATTGCTGCGATCGGCGGACTGCAGACGGCCAACCTGATGGCGATGTTCGGCGGCAGCTTCCCGAAAGCCGGATCACTTCTGGCAACAATTTACCTCGCCGGCGTGTTTGTGATCTGGCTGGGACCGGAAACGAAGGGCCGAGAATTGCCGGAATAGGCGTTTCCTGGGCATTTTCACAGCCCTGAGAAGATTTGGGGCTCAATCGGGGGCTCGGAACACCCGATTGGAGGCTATCGGGGACGAGTTGCTCCGGATTGGAAATCCTGTGAATTCGTGATTTGATCCGAATGAACAGGATTGCTATCCTTCGCCCCCTCGAATGTGAATTTCAGGCTTTCCTTGGGAGATAACTGGCTCATGGGCACGAAGAAGACGGGTAAGGGTCGGCGCAAAATCGGTCGCAAGAAACGAAGAATGCGATCAAGAATCCGACATCGCAAGGGCTAATACCTGCCGTCCGGCAGCCCATGGCTGGTGGAGATCGTCGCCGTATCAGCTTCTTTGATTGGTTGATGACTGGCGGCTGAACGCAGCAATAGAAAACAGATCCGTACTGCACCCGAATGGTGCAGCAGATCGAAAGAACACATTGAAAGCTCGGCTTGTGACGAACATGCCGAGCTTTCTTTTTGCGCGCTCTGGGAGAAGTGGTGAACCGTTTCGCGATTCCGGTTTTGCCAAATGGCTGACTTTGAGGGTTGCGGGAAGCTTGACATCGCCGAAAGGAGGTTGAATCCTGTGCAGAAATGCGCTTGCAGACTCATTCTCACGGCGCATCTTTCCCGCCTGTTCGCTGAGGACTCACCATGCCTCGTCCCCGCCATAACCGGACTTCGGTTGCGACCGTCGTCCTGAGCCTGTCTCTTACTGCCGTGGTTGTCTCCGGCTTTTGCGGGACCGTATTCGCGGACCCACCGCAACAGAACGCGGATGCGATTCGTCAGAAGATCCAGCAGAAAGAACTGGAAAAGCAGAATGCCGAAAAGGAGCTAGCCCTCCGCAAAGGCGCAGCTGACGTTGCGATCCAGCGAGTGCAGGAGTTGCAGAAACAGCTTGAAGCGGCCCAGAAGCGAGCTTCCGAAGAAGCGGCTGCGGCTTCGAAAATGGAATCCGATGTCACGGCGCTCGGTGGTGCCCTGACAGAACTTCAGAAGACCTTGCCTCTGCACGAAGCCGCCGATGCATTGGTGGCCCGAGCGGCTGAAGCGTCAGGCCGCCTTGCCGCCATGCTGGATGCTCGACAAAAGCTGCAGACTGAACTGGCCAGCCTGAGAAAGTCCTCCGTGGAATGGCGCAGCAAGGGGACCGACGCGGATCAGCAGATTGCGGCTCTCACCGCACAGCGTCCGGAACTGGAGAAGAAGGCGAATGAAACCAAAGCTGCCGCTGACGCCGCTGAAGCCAGTGTTGCCACAGTGCTGACTCAGCTGAATGCAGCAAAGACCGCCATGGAGACGATGACCACAGCGCTGGCTCAGGATGAGGCTCGCATTGCCGATGCACAGGCGTCGCTTGAACGCATTGCTCGCTCCATTGGGTCGCTTGAAAAATCCCTGACGACTTTGCGAGATGCATCGAAGCTCACGGGCGTTGATTCCACGGCGGCCATTCAAAGTCTCGAAAAGGCACTGGCGGATTTCGCTCCCGTGAAGACAAGTACTGATGCCGTCCTTGCTGAACTGGTGACTCGACGCGACGAACAAAACAAAATGCTGGCGGTAGCAAAGGCGGAACTGGATAAGAAAACCGCCGAGCATCAGGCTGCGAACGCCGCAGCTGATCCTATGCGTGCCGCCTATAAAGCCGCTGCAGAAGCTCTGGCCGCCAATGTGTCCAAAGATGCCGCGTTGAAAGTGACCAGGGCGGAAAGTGAAACATGGCAGAAGACGCTGAATGCTCAGCTCACCGGCCTTGAACCTTCACTGCAGAAGATTGAAGCGGAACTTCAGATTGTGTCCGCAGAAACGCTGGTCGTTCGTCGTGAAGCCGAAGCGGCTCTCGAACCGCTGGGACGCTTTGTGTCGTTCTCACGCCATGTGGCGCCGATTTTGGCGCAGCGATGCGTTGCCTGCCACAATACTCGCAGCCCCGGTGGTCGTCTGAACCTGGATTCGTTTGCTGCACTCAGTAAAGGCGGGGAAGCGGGTCCGGCATTTCACGCCAGCAAGAGCGGCGAGTCGCTGCTGCTGACGATGATTCAGGATGGATCCATGCCAAAAGACGCGGATCCGCTGACGGCTGAGCAGATCGATGTGGTGCGACGCTGGATCGATGTGGGAGCTCCTCTCGATGCCGGTATCAACGCGTCTTCTGATCTGTTTGATGTGATGCCGGAACTGGCTCAGCCACAGCCGCCTAAGGAATATCGTGTTCCGATTCCGGTCACGGCGATTGCCTTCAGTCCTGATGGAAGCCGTCTGGTGTCTTCCGGCTACCACGAAGTCCTGCTCTGGAATGCAGTCGATGGGACTTTGGCTCAGCGAATTAGCAATGTGTCTGAGCGAGTTTACGACGTGGAATTCACGGCAGACGGAAGCTCCATTGTTGTCGCTGCGGGCACACCGGGGCAGCTGGGTGAACTAAAGCAGTTTTCCGTGGCAGACGGCAGCCTGATTCGAACGCTCGTTCGTTCCCGTGACGCTGTTTTCGCAGTGGCCATCAGCCCCGATGGGACGAAGGTCGCCAGCGCAGGTGCTGACCGTTCGATCTCGGTCGTGAATCTGACGACAGGCGAACTTGTGGTCAAGATTGAAGATCATGCCGACTGGGTCATGGACATCAACTGGTCGCCGAACAGCCAGCGACTGGTCAGTGCCAGCAAGGACAAGACCTGCAAGGTATTTGATGCCACAAACGGCAATCCTGTGATTACCTTCCCTGGCCACGGCGAACCGGTTTACACAGCTGCGTTTCTGTCCGACAGTGCGACCGTGACCAGCGGCGGTGGTGACAAGCGAATTCGAGTCTGGCAGTCGGCAGACGCGAAGGAGCTTCGAGGGATCGGCGGATTTGGCGGAGATGTGTTCCGTATTCAGATTTTGCCTGACAATCAGATTCTCTCAGCCAGTGGCGATGGAAATGTGTACCAGCACAAGTCCGCCGATGGTGCGGTCGTCCGAAAGTTTTCCGGACATCGCGACTGGGTCTACACCGTCTCGGCCAGTCTGAGCCGAAAGCAGATCGCATCCGGAAGCTACGATGGCGAAGTGCGAGTCTGGAATATGGATGATGGCAGCAGCATCAGTTCGTTCATCGCGGTTCCTCGCGAGAATTCCGTCGCTGCCACAACGGAAACAAAATAGTCCGACATCGCCTTGCGAGTTGGAAATTCCTTACTGAATGAAATGCGCCTCTGCAGAAACTGACAACGGCTGCAGAGTGCGGGCAAAACAGATCATGACTGAGCAAAAAACAATTCTGGTGATCGAAGACGATCGAGATATCTCCGCGACGATTCAGAGTGTCCTGAGTGGTGCGGGGTATCGCGTTCTGACGGCCAACAATGGCCAGGACGGTCGCCGAATTATCCAGCAGCAGAAGCCGGATCTGGTTCTGACCGACATGATGATGCCCCGCATGGGCGGCTTCCCGGTTCTTGAGTTCCTTGCGGAAATCCCCGAAGCACCGCCCGTCATTATGATGACGGCCAACGAAGGCAGTCGTCACAAAGCGTACGCCGAGATGCTCGGCGTCGTGGACTATTTGCGCAAGCCATTTGCCATGGAAGTAATGCTCGAGTCCGTGGCCCGAGCCATTGCGGCTCGTTCCAAAGAGTAACGCAAAGCGACTTGCACTGAGGGTACAAATTCCTCGTAGGATCGCCGCACAACCCTGCAAGCCTCTGATTCCGGCGATCAGACCCGTTTCGTGCAGTGGCAGAGTCACTGCGAGCAGTCTTCCTCGCTATGGACTCCGACCAGCTTGCGTTTCGAGTAGTCAATTTACCCGGACGAATCCCTGAAAATACGCCATTGACAGGCGGCGGAACTCGATTACTATAAAACCAAATCTAGAAAACCAAACAATTGCGAGAAGTTCTCAGACAAAACAGAGAACGCAGAAACTCTGGCCAGGCGGAGGATTCAGAATGGCTCGTCCAAAGGCGAAAGAGCTGACGGAACGTGAACTGGAAGTCATGCATGTCTTCTGGGAACGCGGAGAATCCACGGCGGCGGAAATTCGTGATGTCCTTGAGCAGCAGGGGCGCGAGCTTGCGTACACGACCGTGGCGACGCTGGTTCGCATTCTGCTGGAGAAGGGCTTTCTGACTCAGACCAGTCAGGAACGTCCTTTTCGCTTCAAACCGGCTCGCACGTATGAAGAAGTCTCCGGAAGTCTGTTGGGAGATCTTGTTCAGAAGGTCTTCGCTGGTTCTCGCATGCAGCTGCTGATGAGGCTCTTTGAGCAGAAGAAGCTCTCCCCTTCGGAGCAGGCCAGGCTGCAGGAAATCCTGGATGACGTGAAGAAGAAATCGTGATTGAACGTCTTGCTCGAATCGCTGGCAGTACTTTCCGGAGACTTCAATGAGTCCAGTGAACAATCTTCTGATCTGCGGAATTCTTCAGGTCTCACTGCTGGCGCTGGCGGGATTGCTGGCGATCCCCATTCTGCGGCACCTTCGTCGCAATGCCACAGTGCTACTGCTGCATACGTTGATTGGTATCAGTATCCTGACGGTTGCTGCGTTTCTGCCGATCCCAAGCTGGCTCAGCGCGCCGGACAGCAGTGTTCCGGGCAACGTTGCTCAGGCATCGTCCGTCGAGTTGACCGCGGACCTGCGTCCTGTTGCTGATCCCCCGAAGATTGCCCCTGTGCAGTTTGGCCTTCGAGAATACCTCGCTGCCGGTGTGGAGGGTTTTCGCACGATGAATACTCCGACACCTGCTGTTTTCATCCCGGAGCAGAGGGTGCCGACGGCAGAAGTTACCTGGCAGCCGTGGCGAGAACACTGGTTTCTCTGGCTGCTGACGTGCGGCATTCTGCTGGGGTTGATACGTCTGGTCGGCGGACTCTGGAGTGTGCATTGTCTGATTCAGTCCAGTCGTCCACTGAAAGTTGCGAAGCTTCAGGAAACGGTGGATGTGCTGACGGCGGAGATGCGTTGTCCACTCAGGATCGAAATCCGTGAATCACACCAGCTTTCCATGGCGGCGACAGTGGGCTGGCGAAAGCCAGTGATCCTCCTTTCGTCACACTGGCGCACATGGACCGATGAGCAGCTGCGGAGTGTCCTCGCCCACGAGATCGCGCATGTGGCGCGAGGTGACTTTGCGACATCCCTGATTGCTCAGACCGGTCTGATTCTTCACTTCTACCATCCACTGGTCCACTGGCTTGTTCGTCAGCTTCGACTGGAGCAGGAGCTTGCCGCAGACGGATTGGCGGCTCAGGCTGTTGGAGGATCAACGGTCTATCTTTGCTCGATTGGTGAACTTGCTCTCGTGAATTCCCGTGAACATGTGAGCTGGCCGGCTCACGCTTTTCTGCCAACCCGCAGAACGTTTCTGAGGAGAATTGAGATGCTTCGTGATCTGAAACTGTTTTCCGGACAGACGTCCCGGGCTGTGCGAATTGCGTCGCTGCTGGCAGTGGTCGGCGTGACGATTGGTGTGGCCGGATTGCGACCGCCGGAAGTGGCGGCACAAAGTCCACGAACAAAACCCGCCGTTGCCGCTGGAATTGGTCCCGGGCCCGCTTTGGCAGCAGCACCGACGGCGTTCGCTATCAGTCATGTGCCGGAAGATGCGTTTGTCGTGGCAACGGTGAACGTGCCGGATCTTGTTCCTTTCTACGATGCCGCTCGAAAGGCCATGAACGCAGCGGAGGATGCTCCTCCGATTCAGGAGGGCGAACGACAATTTGTGGATCTGATGAAGAAGTGTCGAAGTGTTATGCTTGTCCTGGCCGCAGTTGACCGAACTACGCCGGATCCTGTTGCCATCAAGGCCGACTTCATCGATAGCTCTGCCCGGGAAGCGGCCATCACGGCCCTCAAGAGTGGCCGGGAGTTTCAGAAGGACACCTGGGATAATGTTCCGGTCGAGTTCGCTGACCCCCTGGCCAGTGTTCGGCTTGGAGAGACAACGGTGATCTACGGACACGCTCCGACCGTTCGCAGGATGCTGAAGGCCGGTGATTCTTCGCAATCATCACTCACGAAGTCAGACGCGTGGAAATCGGCTGAAAGTGGAACGATAGCTCTCGCTGTCGATGCCACCAAACTGAAAACTCTGATGGCCGATGCGCCGCAGAATCCTGTCACGGCCATGCTGACTCCCCTCTGGATGCAGGCCAATTCGTACACTCTTGGCATTGGTCTGAAGAAGGATATTTCGTTGTCGCTCACCGCGGAATCTCCGGATGAAAAGAGTGCAAAGACACTCGAAAGCAGTCTCACCGGAGGAATTGCACTGCTGTCTGGTCTTGTTGCAAATGCTCAGGCTCAGCTGCCTGAAGATTCTTCCGATAAGAAGGTGATGGAGATTCTGGCATCCTTCCTGGCAACTCAACAGTTCGAGCGAACAGGAAACACAATGACCCTGAAGCTGGCGGCCGATCAAAACATCGGCGACCGGTTGATCACGGAAGCTCTGGTCCCGTCGGTCATCCGAGCCCGAGCGGCAGCGCAGCGATCACTTCAGGCCAACAACATGAAGCAGGTCATGCTGGCACTTCATAATTACGAAGCCGCCAACGGACATTTTCCACCGTCCGTTGTGATCGACAAAGAGTCCGGAGTTCCTCGAAGCTGGCGCGTTGAGATTCTGCCGTACATTGATCAGGCACAGCTGTATCAGGAGTACCGCAAGAATGAACCATGGGACTCGGAGGCCAACAAAGCTGTGCTGGCAAAGATGCCGGCCACTTATCGCCATCCATCACAGTCATCGGATTCCACGATGTCTTCGATCTTTATGCCTTACGGCGAGGGCCTTGTCGCCGGCCCGGATGATAAAGAAGGACTCCAGCTGCGAGATGTGATCGATGGTTTGTCCAACACGATTGCTCTCGTCGAATCAAAGCAGGACATCCCCTGGACGAAACCCGAAGATCTGAAGTTCGACCTCACGGCCGAGAAACTTCCGTCACTCGGATTTGTTCCCGAAGGCTGGCACGTGGCCATGGGGGATGGATCCGTCCGATTCATCTCCAGTTCGATTGAAGTGTCGCTGATGAAGAAATTGCTCACGACATCTGGCGGTGAGGTGATTCCATCACCGTAGTCGAGTCATTCCATGACTCGAACTTTTTCCCTGCATGTGGCCTGACGAATGGGCGTCGCTCAGGAATGGCCGTGATGGGGGTGTGTACAGCAATCAGTCATGGAATGACTGAGCTCCGTAGTCGAGTCATTCCATGACTC
>CAZIGZ010000002.1:86513-105159 GCA_964538835.1 uncultured Chitinophaga sp.
TCATGGAATGACTGAGCTCCGTAGTCGAGTCATTCCATGACTCGAACTTTTTTCCCTGCATGTGGCCTGACGAATGGGCGTCGCTCGGAGATTGGCCGCGATGGGGGTGTGTGCAGCAATCCGTCATGGAATGACTGAGCTACGTTTTTACGAAAATCTGTGACGTCGGCGCAGTTTGACGGCCATCGGCTGCGCTGTTTTGAGCGATCGACTCCGCGGTCTGGGTTGGCGGCGGGGCGATCGCTTTTTGCGTTCCCGGAAAGGCGTTTTGCATTTTTCTGTCTTGCCTGCAACAATTCGGGCAGGGAAGCCCCATGGAGTGACTGTCAGGGACGATCAGAAATGGCCAAAAAGGCAAGTTTACCCGATCCGCTCGGCGAAATATCCGAGTCGATTGTTCGCATTCTGGATGAGCATGCGCAGAGGTCCGCGGCGGGAAGTCCATCGTTTTTGACGTGGAAGCAAGTCCTGGGAAAGCTGTCTGGCGTTTCTCCCGAATGGGCTCGCGCGGCCTTATTGCGGACGCCCTCCAAAGGCAAAGTGCTGGTTGCGATCGCCGACGATCCGGAAAGTCCTGTGGCACTGGAATCGCAGAGAGATACTCTGGTCCGGGATGCCCAGCTTGTGCTTCGGACCGTAAAACGTGCTGACGCTGGTTTTGGTGCCGGCAGTCCGGTGCGGCCGGTTTCTGAACTGGTCCGTATTCTAGATCGGTCACTTCAGAAGGCCGCCGAAGAGCAATGGTCTGATTCCGCATTCGCACTGCCGCCTGGGTTTACTCACGCCGCCGTGGCGGTCAAAAAGAAGATGCAGCCTGGCCTGCATGAAGAACGTTATCCTCGCCTGGAAGTTGTCCTGTGTCGAAGTCTGCTCAAGGCGCTTCAGAATCGTCAATCGCGCGGAGGCGATCACTATCCCGTGCTCCTGTCAGATCTGCTTCAGGATGTGAAGACTGAGCCTGACGACCTGCATCTGCCCCTGGCACTTCAGCTTCCGGAATTTGCCGACTCAGTCACACTGGTTGCGGGGCAGCTTCCAGAAGGACTGATGGCGTTTCGTTCGGACATGGAGCCGTGTCTCGGCAGTGAATCACTTCTGCGAAGGCTGCTTCTCCAGGCTTGTTCGGAGACTCAGCCGGAAGTTCGACTCACGACGCTGGCAAAGCGTCTCTCCAAACCGTGGCAGCAGATGTTCGTGGAAGCCTGGCGAACACACTTCGACCTTCAGCACCGATTCGGGTCTGTCGAGATGACTGCGGCCGGATCGGAAAAGCAGTCGGATCTTGTTCTTCGTGACGCACGATTTCCCCGGCCGGAGAGAATTGTTGCTCAGCAGCTGGTCAAGACGCTGGAGAGCCAGAAAGTGCTGGGGGGCAGTCACTATCCCGCGACGTGGTCACGCCTGGCAGAACTTGCTGCCGTGAAGACTCCGGCAGAGACACTTGTTCGGGCGACACAAACGGAACCATTTGCGTCACTCGTTCTGGTTCCATTTCCGGCGCTGCAGGATTCTCCGGTCGTCTTCCAGGACGATGCCGATGCGCTGCTGATATCGACGATGTTCTTCGAGTTTGCTCTGGGGCGTCTTGTGACATCGGAGAACACGGCTGTACCGTCGGAGAAACTGGCATCCGTGACGGGATTGAATCCGCTCCTGCGTCCGCGATGGAATCAACTGGTCACAGAAATGAGTGAAGGTCGAAATCTGCCCACAGGAATCGGCACGCTGATGATCGGCCGAAAACTGCACTTCATTCGACTCCGAGATATTCGGATAGGCCAGGACGCCGAACAGGTGATCAATCCGCTTCCAAAGAGTGCCCCAGTGGCAAAGGCTCCATCGCTGCGATCGAAAGCATCGTGAATCGAAACGGTCTTGCGATCGCAGCGTGAATGACAGGTCAGCACTTCCGGCATGACGAACGTCTAAACCGTTGCCACAACGACGGAACGGATTGAGCACTCTGGCGACTCGTTTCAGTGTCCGGCCGCCTTTTCTGACTGCAGGGTCGTCAGATACTCAACGAGGTCGCGGATTTCGGAACGCGTGAGGTTCTTGATCAGATCCTGGGGCATGCCAGACTGTCCATTCGCTCGTTCATCGATTTCGTCTTTCGCCACGGATACCAGAGCACCTGTGGGTGTCATCAGCTGCACGACGGATTCATCTTCCGACTTCAAAATGCCGGAGTGAATTTTCCCGTCGGCCGTCACCAGAATGACTGTCTCAAAGCCCTTGGCGATCCTGGCATTCGGATCGACGATGGCTTCCAGCAGATAGGCTCGGTCCTTGTCCTTGCCAATCTTCGAAAGATCCGGCCCGACTTCCCCTCCGCTGTTATTCACCTTGTGGCATCGACGGCAGGAGGCTGCGCTTCGCCCGAAGAACAGTGCCCGTCCGCGTTCAGCGTCGCCTCCTTCGCTGCATTCGCTCCAGAGAGCCAGCACAGTTCCCTGGTCTTTCTGAGTTTGGCGATAGGTGTCAATTGCCTGCTTCAGCTCGGCGGCATTCTGCTGCTCGGCTGCGAGCAAAAGGTCCAGAGTAGCCCCGGCTGGCAGTTCGCCCTTTTGAAGACGAGCAAACGCTGCGGCCAGAGCATTGCGGGAAGCGTCTCCGGGAATTGTCCCAAGCAGTTTCAGGGCGGTCTGCTTTGCTCGAACACTTCCGGATTCCACCAGTTTCTGCAGCCGTTCCACGGAACTCTGAGGATCTCGTTTTGTGATCATTTCAACGGCCGCCAGCTGAATCGGTTCTGACGGATCTTTCAGTCCCTGTTCCAGGACCTTTGAAACATCCTCCGACATGCGTGCCAGCGCTCGGAATGCAGACAGGCGAAGGTGTTCATCCTGATTGGTATCGTGCAGGATGTTCTGCAGTGTTGGCAGGATGTCGCTGACGCCGAGTTCCGTGGCCATCTCCACAACTTTGGTACGCAGTTCCTGATTTCCCGCCAGCATGGCCGGAAGATACGGTCGAAGTGCATCGTCAAGTCCGTCAACATTTCGTTGAGGCAGTGGACGCCACCGTCCGGTCACTGAGTCAAGATTTTGAGTCTTATTCCAGCTTCGAAGCAGGTCCGCAGCGACGAGGCGAATGGCATCGGAACGTGCCGGATTCGCCGCAACCAGCGCGATGTTTCCAGCGTCAGAAGCCAGTCCTCGACGATACGCCGCATTCATGCAGCGTCGAAGGGTATTCTCGTCGAGTCCCGGAGATGCAATCAGGTCCGCAAGTGCCCCCTGAGCCGCTTCGATCGGTTCGTCGTTAATGGCGCGAGCCGCCTCGGCGATGATCAGCGGATCCGCATCATTCAGGAATGATGCCACGGACGCGGAACCCATGCGGCGAAGTGCCAGCAGCACACCAAGTCTTGCCGGAGCGCCGGAGGTTGTTGCGAGTGATTCCAGTAAACCTGGATGACGCTGACCGAGACTCAGCAGGCCCATGGAAGCCTGATGCCGAGCCACGGGATCGTTATTGTTGATGCGATTGAGCAGCGTCAACAGGGCCGCTGCATCTTCCGATCGGCCAAGTGCGCCACAGGCCACAGCAGCAAAGCCCGCGACTCGCATGTTCTCACTGCCGGTCAGCGTGCGAATGGCATCCAGAAGTGCGATCCGATCCTCTTCGCCAAACTCAGAAACGCCATGCCGTGAGACCAGGTCTGAAACGATTCGCAGGACCTGAACTCGGAGCTCATCCGGCGACTGGCCCTGCGATCCGGTCAGTACTCCGACAAAGACTGGTGCAATCGTTTCGATGTGCTTCGGCGATTCGAGTCCCAGCTGCCAGCATCCCCAGAGACCATGACGTGCAACGACTTCATGGCCAGCAGCAGAAGCGGCCTTTGTCAGTTCCTCGACGGCAGTTCGGCGAACAAGTTCAAACTGAGCCTGCTGCCGGACTCGTCGATCCGCATGGCTCAGGAGTTCCACCAGCGTTTCAGAATTAGCCTGAGTGATTTCACCGCCAAGCAGTCCGACTGACCGCTGTGACGCTGCATCGGCAACGGCCTGGTCATGAGTAAACCTGTAAAGTCGCCCCTTGCCTTCACCGTTCCAGCCATTCACCCAGTCACTGATGATGAGGCTTCCGTCCGGAGCAAAGTCCACATCGGTAGCCAGAATCGACCAGAGAAACTGATGGGAGTCCTCCACCTGAAACGACGCACCGTTTGGTGTGACGGTGAAACTTCGAATGCCGCTGTTTCCCGCGGTTCCTCGAAAGTCAGCAAGGAAGAAGTGATTGCGATAGCGGTCTGGTAATCCGATACCAGGGTAGTAGGTCAATCCGGAAGGACCATCTCCAAGGTTCAGAATTGGCGGCAAAGTCGATGCCGGCTGGACGGTGGTCGTTTCTTCATCAAAGCGAAATGGTCGCCAGATCTTTTCTCGATTCCATGGCCCGCGGTCATCCAGGTACTGGAAGTACATGCGCCAGCCGGTATCACCATCCTGCACAACGTAGACCCAGCGAGCCTGGTCGCCGCTGTCAGAATTGTTGTCACCCGTAAAGAGATTGCCGTTGTCGTCGAAGGCCAGTTCCTGAGGATTCCGGAGTCCGAACGCGAAGACTTCCAGATTTGAACCATCCGCATCACAACGAAACACAGCTCCGGTGTCCGGACGCTTCAGTCTCCGGCCTTCTTTGGTGATGACGTTGTAGCCGCGGTCACCCAGACTGAAGTAGATGCGTCCATCGGGACCGACGGTCAGTCCATGCAGGTCATGACCTCGAAACGCGACTCGAACACCATAGCCATGGTGCAGAGCTTCGCTGTTGTCGGCAACTCCGTCGCTGTCCGCATCGGTGAAGCTCCAGAGTTTCGGGATACACGTGTAATAGACACGGCCGTTGTGTTCGAGAACACCGGCACCTGTTCCATCGACGATCTCATTGAAGCCGTCCGCAAACACTGTGTCGCGGTCAAAGACTCCATCCCCGTCGGTGTCCTTCAGCATGCGGAGTCGATCGTGTTCGACGCCCCACTTCGCCACATCCGGACCCATGAAGCGACGAAACATGGCCGCTCGTTCTTCCACAGATTCCAGCTGCAGGTCCGCGTCCAGCCAGTTCATGTGGCTTCTGTTGTCTTCAACGCCCATCTCCTGACGAAAGGTCTCACAAACGATGACTCGGCCATCCAGAGTCACCGTGAAGGCCACCGGATTTGCCAGCTGCGGTTCAGCGGCGGCGAGTTTCCCGGTCATACCTTCCGGAATCACAAAGCCTTTCAAAGCGAGCTGTGCATCTCCGGAGGCAGCGGCAATTTTCGGCTGGTAATCTTCTTTGAGCTGGCCAAAAGTGGCATTCCCGGCGATCACGGTGACCAGCAAACATGTGCAGGAAACAAGGGTGGAATTTCGCACGGATCAGTTCCGATTCAAGGAGGGCTCATCGAAGGTTACAGGATCACGGTTCATAATAACGATGGTGCGGGGGAGGATTCTGAGTTGCCACAGGGGAACAGAGAAAATTCCGGAATCACAAGTCAAAACACGGGCAAAGACGTCCGAAAATCGGTCGAAAAACGCGCTGGGGAGGCCGGCGCGGGCAGCCGACGGGGCTCTGAAGTAATGCCAGCCCACAACCGCCTGTGCACTCACCCGAAGGCACAGGACTGGGCAGAAACCCGAATGCGCTCATCCGCCCATCCGACACAGGTGGCTCGCACATACTACGTGTTTTCCTCAAGGTAGTGGTCCCGGATTCAACCAGGGTGTGCAAGTCCTTCACCGCTACCGATAGCAGCAGTGTGCAACGGATGCACTTAGCCTGAGAGATCGTTATGGCGAACGAGTCCGCCGCGTTCTCTTGCATCCGTTGGCAATCAACAGGACGGATGGACCCATGCGGCTTCTTCGAACGCGCGCTCAGAGCATTCTGCGCACTCTTGGCTTTGCAGTTTCTGTTGCCGGACTATCTCAGATCGCGGCCGCTCAACACAGCATGCCCATTCCCGGATGCCCAGGGCGAGGCCTGGTCACGCCGGGAACACCTGGCATGTGGCACCTGGATGGATGCTACGGCTGCCCGCTTGTCGGGGAGGAAGGTGAAGAAGAAGCAGCCCATCTGTTGCCTGCTGCATGGCATGAATACGAATCCATCACTGGAGAGTTCATTTACACCGGCGAAGTGTTCTCTCTCGCGAACGGTGGATTCAATCGAAACAACGGAACGCGATATCGAGGCAACCTGGACCTTGTTCTGACAGCCGACACTGAAGCTATGGATCTCTGGAAGGGCGGTCGCTTCTTCCTGTACGGTAACTCGTTCCATGGTCAGACTCTGACGTCAACACACGTTGGAGATGCCCAGCTCTACAGCAACATTGACTCTGCTCCTCGCTCGGACAATGAGTTCCAGATGACGGAATACTGGTACGAGCATGCTTTTGCGGAAGGTGACATCATCGTCAAAGTTGGCAAGCAGGATGCCAACGCCGACTTTGCTTACGTGGATCTTGGCGGCGACTTTATTCACTCATCGTTTGGTCTTGTCCCAACTGTTGTACTGCCGACGTGGCCGAACCCAAGCCTGGGTGCCTCAGCCTTTGTCACTTTGACAGAACTCTTCCAGTACAAGGTCGGCGTCTACGATGGTGCTCCAAGTTATTCGTATCCCACTGGCGGGCAGTGGGGATTTCATTCGTTGGGCGAATTTGGAGCTATGACCCTTCAGGAACTGGTTTATACGCCTCAGTTCGGTGCCGACGGGGAACTTCCCGGCACATACAAGATTGGCAACTGGTACCATACTCACGAATTTGACAACCTCGAAGCCGGTGTCGGCACTGTCAGCTACAACTATGGCTTCTGGGCTTCCGCAGACCAGATGCTCTGGAAGGAACCTGGTTCGGACGAAGAACCTCAGGGCCTTGGTGCATTCTTCCAGTATGGTTGGTCGCCAGCCGATCGAAATGCGCTGAACGACTACTACGGTGCAGGCATGACCTATCGCGGTCTGATTCCTCATCGAGACACAGACGTTGTTGGTGCCGGTGTGGCGTCGGCTGGCTTTTCAGCCGCTGATACTCATCGAGAAAACGCAGTGGAGATCTTCTACAAGACTCAGATCAAGCCCTGGTGGACGGTGCAGCCTGACATGATGTATATCGCTGATCCAGGCGGTGTGAATCCTGATGCGTTTCTCGTGGGTATTCGAAGTGAAATCGTGCTGTAACGAGAGTGTTGACCGCTCCGTGAACCTGGTATGACTACCTGATATTCGGCTGAAACGCATGGATCGCAACATTGCGAACAAGCGTCTTCAGCCGAATCTGTTTTCCAGCATCTGTATCGATTAATGCTTCGATCCTGAGGTGGTCGGGAGCACTTAGTTCCCTTGCGAGTGCGTAACGAAACAAGTGTGCGGCCAGTGCCCTGGAGAACCGACGCTCTTCCTTCAGCAGCGCGTTTTGAAACTCGACTGCATCTTTGAAGGAATCTCGGCGAAACAACGTCCCGCCAGCATCGATGCTCGCGCCGCTTTCATATGTATTTCGCCACCGGCCGGTGATGTCATAGTTTTCCAGGGCGAAGCCCGGCGGATCAATACGCGAATGACATCCGGCGCACGAAGCGTTCGATCGATGAATGGCGAACTGTTCACGAATCGGAACGTTCAGCAGGCTTTCTTCGTTCAGTGGCGGAATGTCATTCGGTGGCGGCGGTGGTGGATCATTGAAAATGACGTCGATGATCCAGGCCCCGCGCGCGATGGGCTGAGTCCTTGAACGTCCGGAGGTCATCGTCAGCACCGCCGCATTCGTGATCACTCCGCCGTAACGATCATCCGTTCGAACCTGCCGACGAAAAACCTCGGAACGCAGAGACGTTCGCAGCATGTCATCATGCCGCCGACGAATCTCCGCCTGCAAAGCACTGTCATCCAGTGGTTTTTGTGCGGCAGCCAGGGCTTCACGCGTGCTCGAAAGGCGAGCCTTCAATTCATCGGCATTCTGCTTTTGCTGCTCCCCCAGAAGTGCAATCAGTTCGGCATCCGAGTCATCATGAGATCGTCCTTCGAACGCGATTCTTACTTCTTCCGTGGTCAAGGCCCGATCAAAGAGCCTCGCTTTGTCGATGCGAACATGCAGAAAGCGATTTCCGCCAGCTGGCAAATGGCGAAGTCCAAACAGGATGAAGCTTTGGTCACCTGGAAACATAAGGCCCGGTCGATGATAGGGCTTCCCATACGATTCACCATTTCGGTAGAGCTGAATTGTGCCGTTTGGACGGTACACCATAGCGAGGTGCAGCGGCGTGCTGGACTCGGTTTCCGGAAAGGCCCCTTCGAAATCTGTCGTTCGCTGAAAGTTGTTGCTGCCGGAGATCCATTCATCAGGCCGGCGCTCTCCCATCACGATGGCGTCAAAGGTTGTGTTCGGCCCCTGAAGACTCATCAGTCCTCCGCCACGCTGATTCAGTTCGGGCAAGTGGCACCAAACTTCCAGAGTCTTTGCCTTGAGATCAACCCCGACCGGATCGCTTTGGAGAAACGCATCCTGAAGCACTACCGTTCCATCATGGAACGTGATGGCCCCATGGGCGGTCAATGGCAGCCGACCCTTCAAGTCAGACAAGTCTCCATTGAATTCCCACACCGCGAGTGGCTGCAAATCAACAGTCTTTTCTTCGGCGGTTTCTTCCTGAGTGGCTTTTTGCGTTCGAACGGTCTTCAACAGGTCGTTCAATTGTTTCGACGATTCCTCAATCGTCGCCTGGAGCTTCGTCATATGATCGCGACGCTCCGTGTTCTCCTTCTCCAGCTGTTCTGCAAGTTGCCTGGGCGGCCTGAGATCTGTCTCGTACCATGCCCGCAGAAAGTCACTTCGGTAAACGACAGGTGAGTCGACAAGCTCTCGCACTGGGCGATCTTCGGCAAACAGGAAGTCGAACAGCACGAGTGGCTCCAGAACCATCTGGCTGCTGGCCGGATGTTCTTCATCCATCAGGAAATAGGGACTCTTCGCCGCATCCGGTGTCGCTGCAAACAGATTCTCCAGTCGCAGCCACTGAGCGGGAAAGGCGTCCAGAAATCGTTCGATCCGCGGGTCTGCCATCATGCAGTCAACGGCAGCATTCAGGATTTCGGGTGTCTCGAGTGAACCTGATTCCGCAAGGTCCAGTAACTCGTCGTCCGGGATGCTGTTCCACAGGAAGAACGATAACTGGGTCGCTCGTTCAAACGATTGTTCCGCCTTTGTGTCACCGGACATCAGGAACAGGAATCTCGGTGAGCACAGGATGGCCGACGCAACCTGTTTCATGCCCAGCTCAAAGGAACCCAATTTTTCAATCACCTTCTGTGCATGTTCGGCGTACCGAGCGAGCGTCGCATCATCAACCCGAGAACGAAATGCTCGCCGAAGAAACGGACGAAGACGTTTTTCAAGTACAGCGCGGCGGTTGTCGGCTTCTGGTGGAGCAGCAAAGAACTCATTCCAGACACCAACCGTCTGAGGATTGAAGTCCGGGCTCTCCACGATGGAAACACTTAGTCTTAGAAAGGCCTCCAGAAGAAGTGGCGACAAGGTCAGCTTATCGGCCTGATTGTCGAAGCCATGCTCCGCGGGAAGATCTCTTGGGAATGGCTGCACTCCCGAAAGCCCTGGCCGAGGACGCAGCGTGTTGGAAACAACCCGGACCTCCGGCGGCATCGCACCGCTCTTCAATGCCTGCGGAAGACTGTCGTCCATTCGCAGCATGAGCTTCTCAGGCAGTTCAAAGACGTCACGATCCAGACGGAACAGGTCCCTCACGGCATTGTTGTACTGCAGACGAGTGAGTCTGTGTGCGCCGACTGCGGGCACCTCCATCTTTGCCGCGGACGCTGCGAACTCCCGTCGGATGACAGCGGCCAGACGATTCTGATCCGCTGGAGTCAGTGGCTCTTCGCTTTCCGGGGGCATTTGAGCCGTGTCGATGACCTTCAGGATCCTCCATAGATCATCTGCCGGGAGCGATGAAAGACTGGCAGAAGAAAGCTCTGACAGATTCAGCTTGCCAGGAGGATTCTCCTTGCTGTGACAGCCAGCACATCGTTCTGCGATCAGCGTGACAGCCCATTCAGGAGTCTCCTGAGCATAACACCGGTGGGAGCTTGCCGACAGCAGTGCCAGCACTGCCAATATGATGGGGGCACAATGCCGGAACATCAGTTTGTCCGTTCGTAGGTATGGATCCGGAATTACGTCCAGAGGTCTGAAATGACTTGTGTACTGTCGGCGAACTGCTTCATCTCCAGTCCCATCAGCTGAGCAATCGTCAGCCAGAGGCATGAGTTCAGAGTCCCGCTGCGACACTTCAGGAAACGTCCCTGACGAATCTGCCCCTGGGCTGTTCCGGCCACGATCATGGGAAGATCAAAGTACTGATGAGTCGCACCATCTCCGATTCCGGCTCCGTAGGTGACGATGGAGTTTTCAAGGAGTGTCGATCCATCGGATTCGCGAATCTCCTTCATTCTCTTCAGCAGCCATGAGTACTGCTGAACGTGAAAGCTGTCAATCTTCTGGAGATCCTTGTAGCCGTCGCCTTTCTGATTGTGCGTCATGTTGTGATGCTGAACGGGATGATCAAAGACACCTTCGTACATGAGTGTGGCGTCCCATCGTTCCGGGCCCACCATAAATGTGCAGACGTTGGTGATGCCCATCTGGAAGGCCAGCAGCATCAGTTCCATCTGCAGACGAATGTACTCACCTCGTGGCAGCACTTCGCCGGCTGGACGCTGCACTGTTGTGTCATTCAGAAGCTTGCTCATTCGATCCAGGCGGTTCTCGATCTCACGCACGGACTCCATGAACTGAGCAATCGTCTCACGATCCTGAACGCCCGCTTTGCGCGACATGCTGCGAGCATCCTCGAGCACCAGGTCGGTCACGTTGGCGACATGCTGGCGATCCGATTCCTTCATGAATAATCGGTCGTAAAGTCGGCGAGGATCCCTGATTGACGGTGCGACGCGGTTGGGGCCGTACCACGAAATGTTGTCAAACTCCACCGGTTCCTTCGGCGCGTTGAAGCCGTTGCAGCTGATCTCAAGCGTCCGGAAGATGGAATCTCGCCCCGCCACATCGCCGATGATCTGATCCAGCGTCCGTCCGTTCGGATGGCGAATCCCCTGATCTTTCGCCTGCCCGGGCGACAGGCTGGTCAGGTAACAGGAGGCCGCCTGAGCATGCACGTCCTGACCTTCCTTGTAGGATCGATCGAGCCCCGTGATGAAGGTAATGTCTGACGTGTGTTCCGCCAGTGGCTGAAGCGTTTGCGTCAATTCCAGTGGATAGCTGCCTGGAACATTCTGGACACGCTGCTGTTTCCGAATCCGATCCGCGTCAAACCCACCGATAAAGTCCGGAAGATCCGAATCCTGCTCACCCGGGAAAAAGCACTTTCGAACCACTCCGTTGGGCACATACAGAATCGCCAGCTTCTTTGCGACTCGGCTCGCCCGGACCTCCTGCGCTGTCGCCAGGGAATGCAAAAACGGCAGGGCGATCGTCGCGCCATTGGCACGTAAAAACTCGCGGCGTGTAAACGCCATAGCAATTCTCCAGGCAGGAATTCGGAGGGCAGGACGAGCATCATAGCCAAAACCCACCGCCATTTACCATGACTCGACCCATCCACGGGCCACTCCAATCTGTCCCGGTCTCTGTGCGCAGACATTTCAAAAAATGCAGTTTTTTCATTGATGAAATGAGTGCAAGTGCCTGGCACCTTTGGTGGAGATTGGGGTCCGGCTGCGACACACGTTTGCGTTGCCTGCGGCGGAAATTGATAATCCGGGTGGATTGCAAAGAATGTCCGATGGTCGGCGATGAATGGAGTCTCTCGTTTTGTCTGGTTCGCCCAATTTGTTCCCACAGAAACCGCCGGGAGGTGTGCGCGTTCTGCATACGGCTGACTGGCACCTTGGCAAAACGCTGGCCGGGCTGACTCGGGAAGAGGAACATCTCCGGTGGCTGGATTTTCTGCTGTCGGTCATTCAGCAGACGGCCGCGGATGTGCTGATCATCGCCGGAGATGTGTTCGATTCCGCGAATCCTCCGCAGTCTGCTCAGGAACGCTACTACACGTTCCTGTCGCGGGTGTATCAGTCGACGTCCTGCGAAGTTGTGGTTGTAGCCGGTAATCATGACTCACCGGCGCAGCTTGAGGCACCGAAACGCGTCCTGCAGACCCTCAGGGTCCGAGTCGTTGGGACGGTGGCGGAGAATCCGGAAGACCAGCTGATTCCGATTCCAGCGGCTGCGACTTCTCCGGATTCGTCAACGCAGCCCAGGCTGGTCGTGGCGGCAGTGCCGTTCCTTCGAGATCGGGATGTTCGCACGGGACAGCCGGGACAGTCGGCTTCGGAGATTCGAGCGGAGATTCTGGAAGGCATCCGAACACGTTACCAGCAGATTGCGGATGCGGCTCATCGGAAGTTCCCATCAGTTCCGGTTATTGCCACCGGGCACCTGACGATCGATGGTGCTCGGGTTACTGACAGCGAACGAGAAATTCACATCGGCGGGCTGGGGGCCGTCAGCCACGAGATCTTCTCCGAGGCCTTCAGCTATGTGGCGCTCGGACATCTTCATGTCGCGCAGCAGGCAGGCGGGCGCGATACGGTTCGTTATTCCGGCTCACCGTTTCCGCTCAGCTTCAGCGAAGCCGGTGATCAGAAGGAACTTCGGCTGATCGATCTGGCGAACGGGACGGCTCAGAACAATGTCGCCATCCCGATTCCGCTCCAGCGACACCTGATGCAACTCCACTGTTGTCGAGCCGATCTGACTCAGAAGCTGACCAGTT
This sequence comes from uncultured Chitinophaga sp., assembly GCA_964538835.1. Taxonomy (GTDB): domain Bacteria; phylum Planctomycetota; class Planctomycetia; order Planctomycetales; family Planctomycetaceae; genus SXXK01. Next base: position 99,320 of record CAZIGZ010000002.1, read on the forward strand.
TCAATCCGCCGGCTGGCGATCTGGAAACCTGGGTGGAAGTGATCGTTGCCGATCCCGTTGCCGGAGAAAACCTCTTTGAGGTCGTTCAGGAAGCCACGAAAGACAAACTGTGGAAGGTGGTCCGAGTTCTTGGGCAGAAGATTCAGCGACCGGCCAGCATCACCAGCAAAACAGAAACTGCCGTCGAATCCAGTCTGCTGGAGCATCCGGCCGAAGTCTTTCAGATCCGACTACAAAGTGAGACGGGACTCAGTGATGAAGAACGTACCTCTTTGACGCTTGCCTTTCAGGAGCTGGTCAGTCTGCATCGCGAAAGGCAGCGAGAATCCGAAGAAGTCGCAAGCCCTAAATCGTCCGAAGTCGCCCACGACTCAGAGCCGACGAAAAAAGCAAAGTCGAAGGCTGCGGGTCGCTCTGCGGAGACGGCTCGATGAAGATACTTCGCATCACCCTGAACAACCTCAATTCGCTTCGCGGCACTCACGAGATTGATCTGGAAGCCGATCCGCTCGGCAGCGCGGGAATTTTCGCGATCACCGGTCCAACCGGTGCCGGCAAGTCGACGATCCTGGATGCCATTACGCTGGCGCTGTATGGTCGCGCGGCACGGTATGGGACGGCTCCGAATCCGGAACACATGATGAGTCGCCATACAGGCTCGTGTTCGGCGGCCGTTCTGTTTGAAGTCGCGACCGGGCGATTTCGCGCGGAATGGCAGCTGCGGCGTTCCCGCAACAACCCGACAGGCAACCTCCAGGCCGCAAAGCGTTACGTCTACGACAAAGACGGAACGGTTCTGGCCGATCAGACCCGCGCTGTTGAAACGAAGATCGAAGAACTTTGCGGACTGGACTATGACCGCTTTATGCGCTCGGTGCTACTGGCTCAGGGAGAGTTTGCCAGGTTCCTGAAAGCGAAGGCGAATGAACGGGCCGAGCTGCTGGAAAGCCTGACCGGCACAACGATTTATTCGGAGCTTGGTGAACTAGCATGGCAGGAGGCTCAGCGCCGAAAGTCCGACCTGGAAACCAGACAGGCTCAGTACGGGCTGATTGAATTTCTGAAGGACGACGATCGCGCAACTCGCCTGGCAACGCTGGCTGCGAATTCGGACCGACAGAAAACGCTCACAGAACAGCGAGACCTTCTCACGGTTCGTCTCAACGCGGCGGATGAACTGAAGTTGTTGAAAGATCAGGCGGAACGAGTTCAGCAAGAGCAGCTGTTGAATCAACAGCGTCAGCAGGATTCTGCTGCCGATTTTGTCGCCCTGGACAATCACTACAAGGCCGATCCGTTTCTGGCACTCCTGAAACAGGTCGACGATGCAGGGCGACTGCAGGAACAGAGATCCAGGCTGCTTCAGGACGCGAGCACAAAGCTGGCTGACGTGGAACAGGAACAGATCCGATCGGTCATCTCCGCGGTCCGACTTGGCCAGCAGATGCTCTCCGATCGTGAATCCACTCATGCCAGCCGCAAGCAGGCTCTGGCGGAACTCGACAGGGATCGTAAGGCCACTGACCGATGGCTGCGTGAACATGAAGCTGATGCCGGGTTGTCCAGGTCGTATCCGAAGATTGTCGAAGCGCTGAATGATCTTCGCAACATCCGTCGAGAGCTGACGGTCTACCTTGATGATGTTTCCAAATTGCACCGCGAGATCAGCCAGGAGAAACGAAAACAGGAAGACCTGACTCGTGCCGAAGCCACCTCCGCCCAGCATTATAAGGCCCGAAAGGAACAGAGGCAGCGTGCGCAGTCAAAACTGGAAGGACTGCTGGGAGGACAGGATCCTGCTCTTCTGCAGCAACAGCTTCGAACGCTGCAGGAACGACAAAGCGAATTGAAACTGGCCTTTCAGCAGCATGCGACACAACAGGAACTGGATCGACGGATTCAGCAGAGTCGTATGGAGCAGCAGGGTCTCGCGAAGCAGCTGCAGGATGCTCAGTCCGAAAGCGAAAAACTCTCGAAGGCAGCGCAGAGCGCGGAAGAACTGGTGCGAGCCCTGAATGAGCATCTCCGCACCGCTCAGGTTGTGGCGAGTCTTGAACAGCATCGCGCGCAGTTGACGGATGGTGAACCGTGTCCTTTATGCGGCAGCAAAGAACATCCATGGGCCTCGGGCGACGGAGGGGCTGCAGAAGTGGCCGGGATTCAGAAACGGCTCAGGCAGGCGGAAGATGATCAACGTCGCACCGCTGCGGCTTTGGACGAATGTCGACGGAAAGAGGAACGGTTCAATGCGAGCCTCGCTGCGGAAGCTCGACGGGAATCTGACGCCGCAACAGAATCTGCGAAGCTGGCTGCGAACCTGCATTCCCTCATCATACGACTGGAAATCGTCTGTCCCGAGGCGGAGCCACTCAGCGAAGCAGTGCTGCAGGCTGCAGCGGTTTCCAATGACTCAGAACTCAGCCTGCTGAACGATCGACTTGCGGCGATCGAAAAATCGCGAGAAGAGCTGACTCGCGCGAAGGAATCGGAGTTTGAAGGCGAGCGAAATTTGCAGCGAGCGAAGGACCAGCTGGCAACCTGCCTGGATGAGATTCGACGTCGCCAGGATGGTATTGCCGAGACGGAAAGTCGCATTCAGAAGGGGCAGGAGAAAGCGGAAACACTTGAAACGAGGGTAGGGTCTCTACTGCAGCCATTCGAGGAAGCGGTTCCGGAAGACGGGGCCGAAGAGAAAGTCTCGGCCGCCCTGGACAAGCGTCGTCGTGCCTACGAGGAACGCCATCAGAAGGCCGCAAAGCTTGAACTCAGTCGCAAAGATGCAGAATCGGCTGTGTCGGATGCTGAGGAAGCCGTCAAGGAGGTTCGCGAGGCCCTTGAGTTGTTCCGGCAGCGACAGAAGCAGCTTCAGATTTCTGATGCGGACCTTGTGACGGAGACTTCGACTCAGCGATGGCTGAGCATTCGCGCGGCGGAGGATGTGCTGAACCAGAAGGATCGCGGAGTTGCTGAAGCACGCGGCCGTTGTGATGAACGTCAGGCGGCCCTGGAAGAATCCCTTCGCGATCTTCGCAGGCTGGAAGCGGAGCTCCAGTCTACACTCGCTTCCTCCGTGTTCGGCACGATTCAGAATCTCCGTTCAGCGGTTCTGGATCGTGCTCGCGTGGAGCAGCTGGAAACACGTCGTGAAGCACTGGAGCAGGACAGGGTTCAGCTCGCAGAAAGACTCCGGACGCTTCAGGAGAACATCGCACGACTTCGGCAGGGAGAGCCAGAAGAGGGGGCGACGCTGGAAGAAATGCGACAGCAGCGGAATCTTCTGAACTCCGAGATCGAACGACTGATTGGAGAATCCGCAACGGTTCAGGATGAACTTCGTCGCGATGACGAAAATCGCCGCAGGGTCGCCGACTTCATGGCTACCCTGGAGAAGGAAGTCCAGACTTTGAAGACCTGGGAGAAACTGTCAGGGCTGATTGGTTCGGCTGACGGTAGCCGCTTTCGACGATTCGCTCAGGGAATCTCACTGGATGTTCTCGTGCGACACGCCAATAGCCATCTGAGTCGTTTGTCAGATCGCTACCAGTTGCATCGTGTTGAAGAATCAGAGCTTGAACTGGAGATCATCGACCTCTTCCAGGCTGGAGTTTCCCGACCGATGTCCAGCCTCTCCGGGGGCGAGAGTTTTCTGGCCAGCCTGGCTTTGGCACTTGGGCTGTCCGATCTGGCCGGTCGCAACGTGCAGATCAACTCGCTCTTTATTGACGAAGGATTCGGATCGCTCGACCCGGAAACTCTGGACATCGCTTTGTCAGCACTTGAAGTTCTGCGGCTGGACAACAAGACGATCGGTGTAATCTCCCACGTTCAGCTTTTGAAAGAACGTATCGGGACTCAGATCAATGTCGTTCGTCAGCCTGGCGGTGTCAGTGAACTTTGTGTCACGAGCGGTTGAAGACTCTCTGGCGGCATACTGATGCCCATAGGTTGCAGCGAGCCCACAGAATTCATGCTCTAACGACCGTCATCACACCGTCTAAAATGGTCGAAGCAGATTCAGCAGTGCCAGGGAGATCGCGGCGACGACTCCGACTCGGATGTTGTCGTTAATTCGTGAACGGACAGATTCAACGACCGCACACGCGAGCACCGCAGGCAGCGTCAGAGCGATGGCCATTGCGAACGAAACCGGAGGCTCGACGGCTTCGGGGTTTTGGGATTCACCGGAGAAAATCCACGCCGTCATCAGAGTGCCGACAGTGATGAAGGCGACGAAGCCTGACCAGGACTTGGCCTTGTTCCACGGCAATGTGGGACCTCGGAACATCAATCCAAAGAGCGTTGCGGAGCCATCACCAAAGGCCAGAATGGACAGCACTGAAAGCCCCACTTCCAGATGCTGTGGCAGCAGCAGGATGGTCAGCAAAACGGACATCGAATAACCGGCAACGGAAGCGGCAGCGTCGGTTTCCCCCTGACGCTGAATTTGGCGAAATCCCAGAAAGATCTTCAGCGCAACAGAGGTCACGATGCCAATGATCAGCCAGAACAACAGGGGTGCCAGAGGATCGCGGTGAGGAATCACCTGCAAAGGCAGTGCAAGAAGTCCTGGCGCCATATGCCAGAAGCGACGGCGCATCTCGCGATACGTCAGCGGATGAAACGTCAGCCGGGAAGAACTGGTCTCCACTGCTGGCGGCGCCGCCACCTGGCCCGGGCCTGGCCGGACTATGGACCGAGTATTGCTATCCTTCACCGACGCCATGTGACTGCTCAACTGCTGCTCAGACGACGTATTGCATCCTGCAATTTGCCCGACGCTCCAACCTAAAGGCTCATCGGTTTCCGAATATCACGTAGGAGACTGAATTCTAGCAGCCAGCGTCAACATCATCCTTCAGAAATCTGATAGCCTGCATAACCGTCAAGCGACACGCAGATTCTGCCGAAGTTCGACGATTTCGCACCGTGAACCACGCCGCTTAGCCCATTTTTCATCTTCCATAGTTCAGCCACGTCCCGCCCTGAGTCCGCGACCGCAGAACACTCACCCTTTTTGTCTTCAGCCCCGCTGAACAGCGAACATCGAAAACCGAACACTGCCCCTATCCCAGTGCCCATTTGCGGGCGGAGACCAGTGCGACTGAAAGGAAGATGGCCGCCATCGACAGGATGACGGCGACTTCGGGCAGGATCGAAGTGACGATGGATGTTTCAGGTGAGTTATACCAGAAGACCTTCAGGAACCCGTCCATCGACCATGAGTTGAACGCAACCGACGATAGTTTCACGACAAAGTCCGGCATGATAAATCGAGGCATCATGCTGCCGCCCATGGCTGACATGATGAGAATGATGATCGAAGACAGCCCTTCGAGCTGCTTACGTGAACGACACAGCGTCGCGATCATCATAATGAAGGCGGCTGAGGCCATGGAGCTGACAACGGCCATCACGGCAGCACCAGCAATTGTCTCGACGTGCCAGAGATCCAGACCGAAAACAACGGACGCAAAGATAAACATCAGCGCCATCTGACAGATACCAAGCATCACATAAAACGCCCAGTGTGCGAGGAGGATATGGCGAATCGTCATGCGTCCGGACAGTAGTCGCTCCAGCGTTCCCTTCTCCTGATGCTCCAGCAAACTCGATGACGCACCCGACATAGAGAACATAATGAACATGACCGAAATGCCGGCCGCATAGTAGGAGATCATCTTCGCAGAGGTAATTCCTGATCCCTCGCCGCCGCGATCCTGAACAAGTTCGCGTGCTGAGCTGGATTCAATCTTCACCAGGCCATCAGTCAAGGACATTCCCACTCCCGCTGACGTCGCACTGGCCACTTTTTCTGCCTCGTTCTCATTGCTGTGTGCTGG
>CAZIGZ010000003.1:0-45627 GCA_964538835.1 uncultured Chitinophaga sp.
TTCATGAAATAGCAACGTCTGCGACAGACAGGTTTCTGCGAACTGCTCGAAATGAAGTTCGCGACGAGAGTCCGGTTGTAGCGAAGAACCGGAATCCTCTAATTGTTACCGTTGCAGCGGATTCGCGCGTTCCGGTGACCACGGAATTTGCGCGCTGTGGCAAAAATACAACATGCCATGAAGTATGTGTGTCAGAGTTCGGCTGAGACTTGAGACATTGTGCTCCGGGATCCCCCGAATCGCGATGGTGCTCAGCAGAACCTGGAAGGCACCGGCGCCATGTGGGCATCCGTGAGAAATCTGCGTACCGACCTCTGGCTTTGCGCCATGCTGGGAATTCTCACGTACTTTGCTTTTCGCGATTCGCTGCACTACCAGTTTCTGAACTGGGATGACCCGGCCTACATCACCTACAACGACCTGATCAAGAGCTGGTCCTTTCAGAACCTGAAAGGGATCGCCACGGAAGTTGTCACTCGCAACTATGCCCCCGTCACGATCTTCTCGTTTCTGATCGACCATACTGTCTGGGAGATGAATCCTGCAGGGTATCGTTTCACAAACTTCGCGCTGCACTTTCTGAACGGACTGCTGGCGTTTCAGCTGCTGAAGCAGCTTGGATGTTCCAGGTTTGTAGCATGGACGGCAGCGGCACTGTTTCTGATTCACCCGATTCAGATGGAAAGTGTCGTCTGGGTTTCATCTCGCAAAGGACTGCTGTGCACGGCGTTTATGCTGGGAGCCGGCATCGTGCGACTGCGCCCTTCACCGGAAGGCCGACAGGAAGCCTGGTATCTTCTGTGGCTCGTGCTTGCTCTGCTTTCCAAAGCCCAGGCCGTGATTCTTGCTCCCATGATCATGCTGTATGACCTTGTGGTCGCGAAGCATAAGCTGGTGGACACAATCCCGAGGCATTTCATCCCGGCATTGGTTTCGTTCCTGCTTCTGCTGATGACCATGGGCGCTCAGAATACCGTCCTTGGTGGTGTTCGAGGCCACATGTCGCTCGGACTGCTGCAGATTCTGGCTGTGGACGTGACGATTCTGTGGCAATACGTCGGCAAACTATTCTGGCCGACGGATCTGTGTGTGATGTACGACCCGGCAACCAGCGGCATCGGGAAGCAGGTGCTTGTTGGACTTGTGGGCTGGCTGGCTGTCGCTGCCGTGTTCTGGAAGATTCGACGTTCACAGCCACTGGCGATCTACGGTGCAGGCTGCATCGCGCTGCTGCTGTTTCCGGTCCTGAACTTCTTTCGAATCACTACGCTGATGAACGACCGGTATCTGTATCTGCCGTGTCTGATTGCCTTCGCAATGTTCTTCGGAATCATTGATCGAGTATTTTGCTGGATTAATGGCAGTGTGCTCGCAAGGGTAACAACTGCGGGTTTGCGAACAGCGGTTTCCGGAATTTCCCTGGGCGGAGCCTTCGTCGCTGGAGCTGCTTACCTGCCCGTGTGGAACAGCCCATTCGATCTCTGGACCCACACGTTGTCTCATTACCCCGACATGCCGATTGCAAGGATTCAGATGGCACTGACGGAATATGACAGCGGGCGAGTCTTTACGGCGGTGGAACAGCTATGCGCTGCGCTTCGGGAGTGCAAGCCTGATGAACTGGATCGAGAACGAATGAACGTGTTCCTCGAAGAATGGGAACACGAAGCCTCTCAAAGGAAAGCTCCTGAAGCCCTGAAGACTCCCGACCTGTTGTCCAGTTCACTGTAAGCGGAAAGACTGCCATGTCGGCCCCCGGACAACCTGAAGAATCGCGAAGCTCAGGACGATTCTGGCCGGTCGTCTGGATGCTGGCGTTTGCCTTTGTTGTCTGGCTGGCAGACGGACTATTTCTGCTGAAACGTGATCTTTGGATGGATGAAGTCCATTCATGGCTTCTGCTGACCGCGCCTACCCAGAACTACATGCTCAAGGCTCTGGCCGACGGAGCCGACTTTAATCCACCAGGCTGGTATCTCGTGAGTCGCTGGGTGACGGCGGCCCCGATCTTTCGCACCGAAACAGCATTTCGCCTGCTATCACTCGTGTGGATGTCTCTGTCAGGGCTTGCCGTGTGGATCCTGCTGGCAAGACACTATTCCGGGCGCGCTGCGGCTCTTGCTGTCGCAGCCGTCGCGGCACATCCCCTGATTATCTATCAGTCGACTGAGATTCGATTCTACAGCTTCTGGTGCATGACGACTCTGTGGCTGGTCGTGAGTCTTGACTGGAAGCCTCGTTCACAGCCGGCACGAATCCTGCGAATCATCACCTGCTGTCTGCTGTCGGTCCTGACCGTGACGACTCACTACTTCGGGATCATCTCCGTCGGCCTTGTCTGCATTCCTGAATCGATCCGGCTGATGCGACGACGACAGGGAATTGGCAGCCTGTTGATCTCGCTGCTTCCAGGAATCATCTCACTCGTTACCGTCCTGCCGTTTCTGAAAGGACAAAGAGCCGCTCTGACTCGTCCTACATGGATTTCGCCTCCGACGATCTCAGACAGCCTCTTCTTTCTTGAAGCGTTGCTGCCATATCGTCCTGTGCTGATTGGCGGTCTGATTCTGCTGACGCTCCATTATGTCCGAAAAAGGACGACGCAAACGGATCCGTCCGAAGCGCAGCCCGTGGTTCGGATCCCGCAGGAACTGATCTGCCTCTCGGTCATGCCCGTGGCCATCGTCCTGATCTCCTGGCTTCTGCAGCCAGCCATGGTAACGCGATACGCCATTGCGGGGATCCTGCCGGCAGCCTGCTTCTTTGTGCCGGCTCTAAACAATCTCTCAGGAGCGAAGCAGCGACTCATTGGGATTCTTCTGCTGATCGCGATCGGAAACTCCCTTCGTCAGACCGTCAAGAGTGCTGAGCTGGAGGCTCAGCAGAGGATTGAACTTGCCAACCGTCTTCGTGAACATCGCGCCGGACCGATTGTGATGGAAGACAGAATCGTCTGGATGTCACTGCTGCATCGCTTCAGCGACCTTCAACAGGCGTGCTGGCTCGTGGACTTTGCTGACGACGAGCTCATTGCAGATTCCGCATTAAGACTCGTTCAGCGAGATGCCGGGCGCAGAATTGCGAAGTGGTTTCCTGTTTATCACATGCTGAAACTCTCAGCGCTCTCGCAGGTTCAGGAATTCTATGTAGTGACTTATGAAGCAGCATCGGTGGACATGCTGAAATACCCGCAGACTTACAGCACAACTCGAATATCAGCAGACGTTTATGGCTTTAAAAGCGTTGAGAAAAAGCAGCACTTGAGCCTGTTAGCTCCAAAGCGTAAACGTTTTGTCCAAAAATCTTTTGACGAGGGAAAAAGGTGACCTAGGTTCTTGTTGTCCCGCTCAAACGAGCACCTGACAACAGGAGACGATCAGCCGGGACAAACAACAAGAGTGTTAACTCTGCGTGGCAGAGTTCTTTTTGGCGGATGACACTCCGTCGTGACGTCACCTGCCCTGAGAAGGGCGCAATGTGAGGGGATGTAAAATGACCAAGTTTGCAAACAGCATCAAGAAGTTTCTGAAGTCAGAAGACGGCCCAACTGCAGTTGAATACGCAGTCATGCTGGCACTGATCATCGTCGTCTGTCTGGCTGCAGTATCTGCGGTCGGCAGCAATGCGAATGCTCGATTCAACAAGGTATCGAGCTACCTGACATAGTTCGAAAGCAGCGGGTCTGTCCCGGCTGCAATCTTATAAAGAGAAGGAATGTGGCACTGCTGCGTTCCTTCTTTTTTTGCGCGCCTGAGTTTTTGGTGAGCACCGGTTTGGTTCAGCTTCATGAACAGATGCTGCTCCAGCACAACGCAGCGGACAACCCGGGAGAAATCCTCAAAGTCGTTCTTGACCACCGAGATTCCTGACCTAGGTTTGCGATATCGGACGGAAGCTGTGGATCAATCACAGCAGCATCAGGGAATTAACCTTCGGGGAATTGATCCAATGAGTCGAGTACGAGCCTGTGTTCAGCGTTTTCTTGTTTCAGAAGATGGTCCGACAGCTGTTGAGTATGCCGTTATGCTCGCACTGATCATCGTTGTCTGTCTGGCAGCGGTTTCAACAGTGGGCAGCAACGCGAACGGCAAGTTCAACAAAGTCCGCACCTATCTGTCGTAGTAGTTATCGGTTGTCTTTGGAATATCGGATCCTGTTGGCCTGGCTGGAGTCTGGAGAAACAAATGATTCCGTTCTGGATGGAATTAAGTGCATCTGACCTGGTTCAGGGAACCGCTGTTCTGTCGATGGCCCTTACGTTTTTTTTTCTCAGTTTCGGCGGCTCTGCCCGACGAGTCTGAGAACCATCGCCGCTGTGGCCGTCGTCTGTCGGGAAGGACAGGTGTCGGTTTCAGTATGACTATGCATTAAATGACTGTTTGAATTCGGAGCCCCTCCAATGGACGTCACAGAATTTCTGCTTCACAACTGGCACATTAAAACCGTTTCCATCATCCTGATTGTTGCCGCATGGATTGATGGGCGTCAGCTGAAGGTTCCAAACTGGATCACGTATCCGATGGTAATGTCCGGTTTGATCTATTCGACCTGGGCTGGCGGACTTGGTGGCTTTGGCGCCGGTATGCTCGGTATGGTTGTTGGCCTGCTGACTCTGCTGCCACTGTATGCGGTTGGCGGCATGGGTGCCGGCGACGTGAAGCTAATGGCCGGTATTGGAGCATGGCTGGGCTGGAAAATCACCTTTGCCGCATTCTGTGTGTCCACGGTTGTCGGTGCTGTGATGGCCGTCCTGATGGTTCTGTGGCGCAAGAGCCTTCGACATCACTACGACCAGTTCCTGCTGATTCTGAGCGAATGGATGGTCATTCGTGATCCATATAAGCTCTCAGAAATCGCTGCAGAGCGAAAGCCGCGAATGATGCTGCTGCCATATGGAATTCCAATCTGCATCGGAACCATTGGTTATTTCATCTACAACAACATGATCTGAAACCGGCAGAGTCTGCCGAACAATTCGGGATGGCGGCATAGGGCTCCCTGCCATCCGACTCTGACAATCTCAGAGGACCTTAGTCTGCGGAATGCAGATACACAGAGATGCTCTGGTTTGGGTTTCCTGTCAGCATTCGGTGAAGCGAAAAGTTCTTCATGCCGATGAAGATGCTGATGGGGTATAGATCGATTGTCCCGCGGGTATTGCTTCGGCAAATTTGACCGGTGGGACAGTCTTCGAGGGGTGGACTCCATCATGAAAAATCAGTCAACCATCCTGCTTGTCGTTGCCGTTGGCTGTGGTCTCGTGGCCATGCTCGGTGTTCGCCAGGCAATTAATAAGAAGGACTCCAATCAGGAAGAGATGGTCGATGTGCTGTCGGCCAGCGTAGATATTCCTGCCGGAGTTCCTCTGAACGAAACCAACGTACGATTTGTTCCAATGGCAGTCTCTTCGGTTCCGGAAGGAGCCGTGACTTCCATGGAAGAGATCACAGAACGAGGTCTGAAGGTTCCAGCCGTCACAGGCGACTGGATTCTGAAGAGCAAACTGGGTGAAAAGGGCCAGTTCGGTGCCATCATCCGGATTCCTCCGGGCATGGCGGCTGCCACCATCCCGGTCGATGCCACAACGGCACACAGCGGGATGCTGAAGGCAGGAAATCGAATTGACCTGCTGCTGACCTATGCGGAAACCGGTCCAACCGGAACGCATCAAAAGACAATCGCGGTTCTTGAGTTTGTTGAGGTCTTTGCTGTGGATAACCGAATCTACGGCACGGACAAAGAAGGTGAAGGTTCCGCAAAGAACATTTCTCTGCTTGTCACTCCGGAACAGGCCAAAGCAGTGACGCTCGCCAGCAACATTGGGAAGCTGTCGACGATCATGCGAAAGCCTGGAGATCGAGCAGACGAGAAGGGTTCAGGAGAGATCTCACAGGAGTTTCTGACTAGCTCCTTCATGGGTTCAAATCTGGAAGCTCCTTCTGTTGCATCAGCAGAAGAAGAACCTCTGCCGGAACCTAAGCAGGAAGACAAGAAGGACGTTGCTGCTCTGCTGGACGACGAGTTGAATCGAACAGCTGAACAGGATCCAGGCGGTTCAGTGCGACTGGCGGTTGCTGATGCACGACCAACATGGACGATGGAGATCTACGAAGGAGACAAAGTACGACTGGAATCTGTCGAACTGCCGTTGGATTCATCCGCGACAGGCGACTGGAACATCTGGGGGCTTTGGAATCAGAAGAAGTAGTTGGGGGATGTCGAACGGTCTTCAGATCGTTTGACGAGGATGAAACTATCGCGCGGAGCGCGTTTTGAGTTGAGGAAGCGATATCTGCCCGTCAGGCAGATGTCGCTCTTCAGCGTTTCAGGGGTGCAGGGATGCTTTCGAAACGTCTCATGGCCATTTGCATTGGAGCTCTCGGACTGGTCTTCGGATCAGCGGCGAGCTACGGTCAGACCAGTGCAGCTTCTCCGATCTATCAGATTCGCGACGATAAGAACGAAGTCGCGCTCTTTGAACGCTTTTCCATGTTCATTGAGCATTCAGCGAAAATCCGCAAGGTGATGGACTTCGATGCGGAAGTGCTGACCGTTCAGACGGTGGAAGGCAACCCAAATCAGTTTCGCATTTATGCTCTGAAGTCCGGCGTGACTTCAATCAGCGTGGTCGACGAATTCGGCAAGACGTTCACCATCGAAGTGCTTGTTCGAGGCGACGTGCGTCATCTGGAATCATTCATCCGACGACTCTATCCGGATGATACGATTACGATTGAAGAAATCAGCGACACTGCAGTACGTCTCGACGGCTGGGTTTCTCGCCCGGAAGCTGTCAGTGAAATTCAGGCGATTGCAGAACAGTTCTACGCTGAAGTGCTGAATCACATGAAGACCGGCGGCGTTCAGCAGATCATGCTGAAGTGTACCGTCCTCGAAGTTCAGCGTTCCAAGCTCCGACGCCTGGGGATGAACTTCACCATGATTCGGCCAGACGGGTACCTCGTCACGACTCCCGGCCCAATCACTCCGATCACTGGCATTACAGCCGGTGGTGCAGGCACAACAATTACGCAAAACGGATTCGGTTCCAGCAGCGTTACCTGGGGTCTGACTCGCCCCAACGGAATCTTCCAGGGATTCATTCAGGCGATGGTCGAAGAAGGGCTCTTCAAGACGCATGCAACACCAATGATCGTGACCCATAACGGTCGTCCGGCCAACTTCCTGAGCGGTGGTGAAACACCGGTTCCGGTCACTGCAGGACTTGGTGCCGTTGGTATTGAGTTCCGCGAGTTTGGTATTCAGCTGAATACCGTTCCAGTGATTCTGGGCAACGGTCGCGTTCGCCTGGAAGTGGAAGCGGTGGTTCGAGACCAGGACTTCTCCAATACCGTGACCATCGGTGGCACGACAACCACGGCATTCCGAACAAACAGTGCGAACACACAGGTTGAGATGAACTTCGGTGAAGCACTGGTCATCGCGGGACTGGTGTCTAAGCGAGGAGCAGCGACAACTCAGAAGGTACCGTTCTTTGGTGAACTGCCGTACGTCGGTGCTGCCTTCAGCCGCAAGCAATATACAGAATCGGAATCCGAGCTGATGATTCTGGTGACACCAGAGCTGGTCGCCCCGATGCCTGCCGGACAGCTGCCTTCGGTTGGACCAGGGCTTCAGACAGATATCCCTGTTGACCGAGAACTCTTCTTCCACGGCCTGCTGGAAGTCCCTAAGTTTGGTGACGAATGTGCTCACTGCACGAACTGTCTGCCCGGCGCTACTCACTGTCAGGATCCAAACTGTCCGAACTGCCGTGGAAATGGCGAAAACTGTGTTCCGGGAACCGCCAAGGCTGTCCCATCGGGCAAAGCAACGGTCGCTCCGGCCGCACAGTCTCGGCCGATTCTGTCGGGTGAATCAGCCAATAGATCGAAGCCAGTCGCTCCGGCAGGCCGTCGAACATCGTCGACGTCGGGTTTGATTTCTCCGACAATGCGTTAGTCAGACATGCGGAAATGGCCGATCGGGGAATTGCCCCGGTGAAAATCTGCAAATCCGTCCGTTTTGGTCCTAGAGTTGATGATTGCCGGTCAACACTGATCGACACAAATGCAGATGAGGTGTTCGTCGACTTACCGCTGATCAGCGGATGATGGCGAGTGTGATCTTCGGTAGGAACTTTCAGAACGAGATTCGAAATGAAAAGCGTATTGCGACTTGCGACGGTCGATCCGGATGAGCGCTCGCGCAACTCGCTCAAGTCAATGCTGCTGGGCGTGGATACGGTTTGGCTGGAAGCAGAGTGTTCCCGCTACGAATTCTTCATGGATGTCGCGCGACAGACGCAGCCGGACATTGCGCTGATCAATGTTGACTCCAACCATGCCAAGGGTCTGCAGCTCGTCGGCGAAGTTTCCCGCGCACTTCCCAATTGTGCCGTTCTGGTAGTCAGTTCTTCACAGGAAGGCAGCCTGATTCTTCAGGCGATGCGAAATGGTGCTCGTGAGTTCCTGAATCTGCCCGTCCAGCTGGATGACTTCGTAGCGGCGCTCGACCGAATTCGCACAGCGATGGGTGGCTCCACAGGAGAGGGTGCTGGCCGAGTCGGTCAGATTGTGACCGTGGCTGGTGTTGGCGGCGGCGTCGGAAGCACAGCACTCGTTGTGAACATGGCCGCGTCGCTGGCACAGGACCCGGGTAACTCACCGGTGATCATCGACCTGGACCTCACGCTCGGTGATGCGGATGTCTGGCTGGACATTATTCCTGAATACACCATCCGCGACGTGGCTGAGAATATCTCACGACTGGACTACGGTCTGCTGAAACGATCTTTGACTCGCCACGACTGCGGAGCATATCTGCTGCCGAGGCCCGTTGAACTGGAAAATGCGGACAGCATCAAGCCGGACGACCTGCGCCGAATCCTTGCGCTGCTGAAGGCAACGTTCTCACACCTGATCGTCGATGTCAGCAAATCATTCGGGCGACTGGACCTTTCTGTAATGGAAGTGTCCGACAAGATTCTGCTGGTGACTCAGCTGGATCTGTCCTGCCTGCGAAACGTTGTCCGAATCATGCAGTTCCTTGATCACTTCCCGGGTGTGAAGGACAAGGTCGAAATCGTTGTGAACCGTATGGGGCTGGAAGACAGCGACATCAGCCTGAATAAAGCTCTCGAAACAATCGGACGCTCGGTCTTCTGGCAGCTGCCAAATGACTATGCGACGATGGTTGGAGCGCGAAACAACGGTGTCCCTCTCTGTCAGTTTGCTCCAAAGGCACGGCTGACTCGCAGCATCAACGACATGGTGCGGCAACTGTCGTCCGGTGAACCTGGAGCGAAGCCTCCGGAGGAACCGCCAAAGAAGAAGAGCGGTCTGTTTGGACTGTTCGCAAGCCGTTAGTCCATGGATGGGCGAGACGGTTCAATTCGAAGTTGAGACCTCGATCATGACCTGCTTCAGCTGACCGGACAACCGGAGGCTGTTTTGACTGAAGGCTCAAACGAGCATCGTTGGACAGTACCTCAGACATCGTCAGGGAGGACGAGAGTCAGATGGTTGTTTTTCGGGCCATGCGATCATTCATTGTCAGAGCACCTCTTGCTCTGATCGTCCTCGCTGCGACCATTCAGAGCTCAGCCTTTGCTGAAGATCCTGAAGATCGCCTGCGCCCGGAGTGGCTGCAGGAGGACGATGTAGAAGAGGGCGAATGGCTGAACGCAGAAACTTCCGGCATCGCCACGCTGGAAAATGAGCAGCCGGCCGCCACGTTCGACGATGAGCTGTCTGCCCTGAAGGCTCGCATTGACGAACTGGAGAGCTCGGAGAAAAAGCGAATTGCTTCCGAGGCCGCGAAGAAAGAGGACGAAGCAAGGAAAGCGGCTGACTGGCAGGACATGTCGACGGACAAATGGACCGTCAAAATGGGTGGTCATGTCCAGATGGACTACATCAACTGGGCAGATGCGGCTCCTTCAATTCCCGGGACTCAGGATTATTTTGATTTCCGTCGTCTGCGACTGGTTGCTGATGGTACAGGCTACGGAACCTGTGATTTCCGGCTGCAGATGACGCTGGAACCGGAATCCGTCGGAGAAAGCCCGGTGGGTACTGTGACTTCGCCGGATGTGAAGGACGCGTATTTCTCGATGAATGAAATTCCGGGACTCGGACGTTTTCGAATCGGAAACTTCTTCGTTCCTTTCAGCCTGGAACAGGTCACCAACGACACCAACAACATCTTTCTTGAGCGTTCGATTCCAACTCAGGGTGTCTTCTCTGCCGACCGAGAAGTGGGAGTTGCGCTTTACAACAGCACCGATGATCAATCTGTGTCGTGGGCTACCGGCGTCTTTTTTGACAGCATCAGTGAGGGGCTGAAAGAACGCATCGATGACAATCAGGGGTATCGCGTCAGCGGCCGACTGAACTGGATACCGTTTTATGATGAACCGTCCAATGGCCGGTACCTGATTCATACCGGGCTCGGGATACTGCATACCGACGATCAGGACAATCGAGTTCGCTTTCGCTCTCGTCCACAGATTAAGGAAGGTCCCCGAATCATCGACAGTGGTGTTCTTAACGCTGATCGCTACACCACGGGTAACCTGGAGTTTGCGGCCGTGATGGGGCCGGTAACGCTCCAGAGTGAGGCCTTTCTTTCCACCGTCTCGATGAACACGGGTGATGCACGAAATCTCGGAGGTGCGTATGCTCACCTCAGCTATTTCCTGACGGGCGAAAATCGAATCTACGATCGATTCGGACAGCACGGAGCTCAGTTCAGCCGCAATGTTCCCTATTCAAATTTCTTCATTGTCCCCGGAGCCTATAGCCCGGGTGCATGGGAACTGAAGACACGATACTCCCATCTGAATCTCGATGAATTCAACAAAGGGCAGTACAACGACATCACAACCGGTTTCAACTGGTACTGGAGCGATCGGACTCGCATCATGTTCGACTGGATTCATCCGGTGACGACAGCAGATGCCATCTATGGCGAAACGACATCCGACATTCTTGCGATGCGTTTTGACTTCAACTGGTAGTGTGGTCAGGACATGTCAGGCAGGCGAACACCTGCGTTCGGTTTCATGGAGCGACTGGTTTCTTTCAGGATGTTGTTGATGAAGATGCTGACTCGACGATCCGTCGCCCGCGCTTTTCTTCAGGGGCTTACCGTCACACTTGGTTCGTCAATCGTCGGACTGACGACCAGCGCTGCGGGAGAACACGATTGTCGCCGCTGCGGCTGCCGCGATCAGAAGTGTTGCAAGGTTTGTCGTCTTGTGAAGGAAGATCGCAAGATCACGACGAACTGCTGGGGAATGAAAGACGAAGATTTCTGCGTCCCGGCTCCCAGTACTCCGGACTGCAAACACTGTGAACCCGTTTGCCAGCCTGACGCGAAGTCTGGTGTTACTTCATGCCGGAAGAAGCTGGTGTGGACGTCGTGGATTCCGGGATGCGGCGGCGACGTGATGACTCGCCACAAGCTGATGAAGAAGACCGTGACTAAGACTGTGCCCAGTTTCAAGTGGGTGGTGGAAGACCTCTGCCCCAAATGTGTCGCGGCATGTGAACCAATCACGGTGCCAGAGGGAACAACCGTTCCCAAGCCGCCTCGCGTCAGGGATGCAGTGGTCGTCGCCTGCAACTACACCCGTGAGAACTCTGCGAACGGAACGGAAAAATGAAGCCGTTTCAGACGCCGAAATGAAGCATCCTCTGCCATGCTCTGGCAGAGGATGTCGCATTGTGGTTCCCTCGGTCGAATGACCAGGTCTCGTTTCCAACGGCATTCAGACAAACGTTGCTATGGCCTGCGATACAGGTATTTGCAGTCTTCCAGACGCGTTCCATCAGCATCGGTGATGGCATATTTCTCGGGCCCCCACATGGTGACGCCTGCATGCCGACCGTCTTTCGAGATCAGGTAGAAGCTGAGTCCAAAGTCCGGGCGACCTTCTTTGTCACGAAGCCTGGGTTCCGTCGTCTTTGCAACTCGACGCAGGATTTCCATGCCCGCTTCTTCCGGCGATGCCCCGTTGCGCATGAGTTCGACACCAGCGAAGGATGACAGGTTTTGCAGATTCGCTTCACCTCGTCCGGTGCTCCCGCACGATCCAACGATGTTGTCCACATAAAGTCCTGCACCGATGATTGGTGAATCACCCACTCGGCCCGGGATCTTGAAGGCCATTCCGCTGGTTGTTGTTGTGCAGGAGATATCCCCCTTCGCGTTGATGGCGGAACAGTGAATGGTTCCAGTCGGCCGACGGAACCTTCGAGCGGCACTGTCTGCCAGAGCGATGGAGTGCTCCTGGAAGAACTGAGCGACGCCGGGATCTTCATTCGGATCCGGAAGCCAGTCGTCTTTCTCACTCATCGTTTCCTTCCACTTCAGCCAGATCTTTCTCGCATGATCGGTGAGCAGGTTCTCTTCCTGAAAACCGTGGGCTCGAGCAAACTCGAGCGCGCCGGCTCCCACCAGAAGCACGTGGTCCGTGCGTCGAAGAACCTGCAGTGCAACCTGAGCGGGATGACGAATGTTCTGGATGGACGCTACGGAGCCGGCTTTGTGAGTCGGGCCATGCATCACGGCCGCATCCAGCTCCACGATGCCTCGCTCATTCGGAAGACCACCATAGCCGACGCTGGTGTCGAGCGGATCGTCTTCCACAATCGCCACGCCGGCAACCACGGCGTCGAGCGGATCTTCGCCCGCCTGAATCATCTCCCAGGCTTTGCGAGTCGCTTCCGCGCCGTTCCCGGAGGCAATAACCTTCACACCCACGTCGTTCTTCGCGGCCGCGCGGGCCGGAGCAGCGTGAATTCCCGCTGTCACTGCCGACATGCCGGCGGCCTGCATGAACAATCGACGAGACACATCGGACATCGGCATTCCTCCGGTTCAGTTCGTTGAAGTTTCATTTTTCCGGAACAGCTGTGAGTCAATCAGAATGCCTCACAGCAGCCCAGGAAGTCTCTGTCCGCGTCCCCATGAACCCGGACTCTATCACCACGATTACTCTTCGTCTGTGACACAGCCCTCGGAAGCAGACTTCACGAGGCGAATGTACTTGGCCAGCGTCCCGCGAGTCGCCTTGTACGGTGGAGGAACAAACGCAGCTTTGCGAGCAGTCAGTTCGGCTTCGCTCAGATCCACGTTGATTTCATTTCGTTCGGCATCGACCGTAATCGGATCGCCGTCCTTCAACAAAGCGATCACGCCGCCAACCTGTGCTTCCGGCGTAATGTGTCCGACAATGAAGCCATGCGATCCTCCGCTGAATCGACCGTCCGTGAGCAGGGCGACATCTGACCCGAGTCCGGCGCCCATGATCGCTGATGTCGGAGTCAGCATTTCCGGCATTCCGGGGCCACCCTTTGGACCTTCATAGCGAATGACGACGACGTCACCTTTCTGAATGCGTCCCTGCTCAAGTCCGCGAAGCATCAGCTCTTCCGAATCGAAGCAACGAGCCGGGCCGGAGAAGACAAGACCTTCCTTGCCGGTGATTTTGGCCACGGCACCGTCCGGACACACGTTGCCTCGCATAATGCGAATATGTCCGGTGGCCTTGATCGGCTTTTCCAGTGGCTGAATGATCTGCTGGCCTTCCTTGAGCCCAGGCAGGCTGCTGAGATTTTCGCCCAGAGTCTTTCCGGTCACTGTCATGCAGCTGCCATCAATCAGGCCCTTCTCCAGGAGATACTTCAGCACGGCCGGAGTACCGCCAACCGTATGAAGATCCTCCATCACGTATTTGCCGCTCGGCTTGAGGTCAGCAAGGTACGGAATGCGGTCGCTGACTTTCTGGAAATCATCAATCGTCAGATGTACGCCCACAGCTCGAGCCATCGCGATCAGGTGCAGCACGGCGTTCGTCGATCCGCCAGTCACCATAATCAGGACCATTGCGTTTTCGAAAGCCGCACGCGTCATGATGTCGCGAGGCTTGATATCCTTTTCCAGCAGATTGCGGATAGCCGCTCCTGCCCGGAAACACTCCTCAAGTTTTTCCGGATCTTCGGCTGGAATCGATGAACTGTATGGCAGCGTCATTCCCATCGCTTCAATAGCGGATGCCATCGTGTTGGCAGTGTACATTCCGCCGCATGCTCCGGCCCCCGGACAACTCTTGCGAACAATCGCCGCTCGCTCATCTTCGGAGATCTTCTTTCCGATGTACTCGCCGTAAGACTGAAATGCAGAAACGATGTCGAGCTTCTCGCCCTTCAAACCGCAGCCTGGCTTAATCGTTCCGCCATAGATCATCAATGAAGGACGATTAAGTCGGCCCATGGCCATCAGACAGCCAGGCATGTTCTTGTCGCAGCCAGGCAGAGAAATGTTCGCGTCGTACCACTGAGCCGACATGACGGTTTCGATCGAGTCAGCAATCAGGTCACGTGACTGAAGCGAAAATGACATTCCATCAGTGCCCATGGAGATGCCGTCACTGACTCCGATCGTATTGAATCGCATGCCAACGAGACCGACGGCCTGCACACCTTCACGCACTCTGGCGGCCAGGTCCATCAGATGCATGTTGCAGGGATTGCCTTCGTACCAGACACTGGAAATCCCGACCTGTGGCTTACCCATGTCTTCAGGAGACATTCCGGTCGCATAGAGCATCGCCTGCGAGGCACCCTGAGAAGCGGGCTGAGTAATTCGGCTGCTGTACTTATTGAGCTGAGTCATGACTGGTTCTTGTTCGGTGGATTTCTGGGACTAAAGACTGTTGAACTTTCAACAAGGGAGAGTTTACGGAAGGACAGGAAGTCCGACCATGGTCACGGGGAAACGGAGCGATGGAAAGCTGAAACCGGGGACTCGACCCACAGTCGCAGAACGCCGCCACAGCGGAGACTACTCTTCGCCGGGAACGGTCAGTTGCTGACCATTGTGCCGTGCCGTCAGGCTCAGAAGAAACGGGACGCTTCGCTTCGCCCATTCTTCCGGAGACGGGTACATATTGGCACCAGATGAAAAGCAGCTTTGCAGCATGTCCGTATTGATGATGCCGGGATTGAGTGGAACCGCGCACAGGCCATCCGGAAGCTCCTCCGCCAAGGCCAGGGTCAGGCCTTCGATCGCCCATTTCGAAGCACAGTAAGGCGCGACTTCCGCGGAAACAGATCGGCCCCAGCCGGAACTGAAGTTCACAATCACGCCCGACTTGCTGGCCACCATCGATGGAACAAAATGCCTGAGCACGTTTGCGACACCATTGACGTTGACCATCATCACTCGATCGAATTCTGAAGCAGTCAGCTTCCAGAGCTTCTCATTCCGATTGATGATCGCCGCGTTGTTCAGAAGCAGATCCGGCGGCCCACCGTCGCGAATCACTAACGATGCCCAGGCAGCCACTTCTGCGTCATTCGTCACGTCCACCCGTGAAATCCTGACGGTCTTCAGTGACGCGGCTGCTTCTGCAATCGCCGATGAATTGCTGGCACAGCCAATCACGGTGTGCCCCAGCTTCTGAAACCCCTCGGCCATTGCGAAGCCAAGGCCTCTTGAGATTCCGGTAATCACAATTCGACGTGACATCGCAGTTTCCTGTTCGAGCGAAGATCAAGCAGATCAAAGAGCCTTCAGATGGCGATAGCTCTGGCCAATGCTGACGATTGGATCCGGCGACTGATCCTGTTCCACATGACACTGATCGACACCACCGGCTTCGCCCGCCTTGATCACTTCAGCCATACTGATCACGCCGTTGCCAAGTTCCTTAAATGCATCGGCCGGAACAGTGCCTTCGTCGTGAATGACAGGAGTTCCTTTCTTCAGGTCTTTCAGATGCAGTTGCGCAATGCGGCCTTTGAGCTGCTCAATGGCGGCGAGTGCATCGAGCCCGCCAATCTGAGCCCAGAACACATCCAGTTCAAACTTCACCAGCTTCGGATCGAATTCTGCTTTCAGAACGTCAAAGCCCGTCGTTCCATCCGGGAGCTTTCCGAATTCGAACGAGTGATTGTGATAGTTCAGCTGAATGCCGGCCTTCGCACATTTTTCGCCGGCCAGATTAGCCCGTTCAGCATGACGGCGGTAATGATCCGAGGTTTCGCGATGACCTTTGCCAATGTACCCAAACACGAGGTGTTTCAACCTGAACGCACTGGCCTTCTCAACCACCTGATCAATGGTCGCAACATCTTTCGATTCCGGATTTCCGATGATGTTCCAGTCAAGGAAGCTGCTGGTCACCTTCAGCCCGTTGTCAGCGGCGGCCTTCACGATGTCGTCAGCTTTCATGACATCGCCCAGCTCGACCTGCCAGTAACCGGCGTCCGCCACCGCCTTGATCGTCCCCTTCAAGTCTGCAGCAATCTGATTGCGAACCGTCCAGAGCTGAAGTCCAATCTGATCCACATATCGATGGCTGATCTGATGTGCCCACAGCGGGCGAGCGACTGAAGCCACTGCGGCTGATGATGCGAACTGAAGAAAGTGTCGACGCTGCATCGTGATTGTCCTTCCAGGGTCTGAACATCAAGTCGCCAGCGTTGCCTGGCTGGCAACACAATCGACCGCTGGCCGTGGAGTTCATGGAGGCACATCGCCTCGACAGGAAGTCTAGTCGTTTGCGGCTCGTTCGAAAGTCAGAACCAGCACCAGTGATGATCTCACGACATCCTGCCACAACAGATCCAGCCTCAGCCGGCGGAGCATAGACTACTCATCGCGGCGAATCAGGCCTTCTTCGATGGCCCTGCCGATCGCCTGATGCATCGCACTGTCGATCAGCTCCGCACTGCGCTTTTCATCCGGATTGCGATCACAGTTGAACAGAACGCACCAGCTGATGTCATCCGATCGGTGCACCAGCTCCGTGGAGGTACCATCCAGAAGACCCGTATGCCAGTAATTGAACCGACCATCGCCCAGCTCTCGAACACTCCAGCCGGCTCCGTACCAGACGGGCTCCTCGCTTTTCTCTCGAAGCACAGGAGGTTCTTTCATCAGGGCAAGCATCGGCGGGGTCAGCAGAGCATCCTCCTGTTTTTCCAGCGCGGCGATGAACCGCAGCAGGTCCGCGGCCGTTGATGTCCAGCCACCGTGAGCATCCATGACGGTGACGTCCCAAAGTCCATAGGATGCTTCCACCAACTCAATCTTCCCTTCGAGCCTGTCTCGTACCACATCGAATACCAGAGGATAGCGCTTCCGCTTCTGCCGAAAGTAGTGAGCTTCGTCTGGAGCAAGTTCTGAACGAAGCGTTCGGCCAAGGCGAGTCTGCTTCATGCCGGCCGGCGACAGTATTCTTCGTTCGACAAACGCGTCGTACGATTCGCCGGATATCGTTTCAATGATCCGACCCAGCAGACAATAACCCACGTTGCTGTAAACAAACTTCTGACCTGGATCAAAATCCAGAGGCTGCCGCATCTGATAGCGAACAATGTCTGCAATCCCCGCGGGTTCTTTCAAGTCAAGCGCGCGAGTGATCTCCACGATCTGGAACATCGTGTCTCTGGATTTGTCGCGATCAAAACCACCCGAATGATTCAGTAGGTGCCGAACGGTGATCTGAGCCCAGCGAGCATCCGCGCTGATGGCGGTCTGTGCATCAAACTTCTGTTCGTGCTTTTCCAAAAGTGGCAGTACAGGATCATCCAGTGACAACTTCCCATCCTGGATCAGCAGCAGAATTGCCACGGCGGTCAATGGCTTGGAGACACTCGCGATTCTCATGACCGTGTCCGGTTTCATCGGCTTCGATGCATCGATATCGGAGTAACCAAAACCACGTTCGTAAACAAGTTGACCTTTGACAGAGATGGCGACCGTGGCACCGGGCAGATTGTTTCTGGTCAAAACGTCTTTCATCAGATCATTGACCGGAATAACGTCGCGGCCCAGATCACCCGAGACAGGAAGTTCACCAGGAGGAATCACGAGGTCAATTGCCGACTGTTCCTGCTGCAACCAAACAGCACTGTGAAACACTTTGCGGCGAACTGAAGTCGTCTCATGAGTCCGCAAGGTGAATCCCTGCTTCTTCAGATCCTCGTTCTTCCGCTCGAACTCATCCTTCGTCATGCCGACAAGGATGATCCACGGCAACTTCTGAGCATTGTCTTCGGCTGTGCCCGAATAGACGATGTCACCACTCTTCACGTCGGCCGTCAGAGTTGCAATGATCTTCTCGGACTTCGCAAACGAACTGACCAGTTCGTTCAGTTCCGTGGCAGTGAGTTTTGAAAATGCCGACGGCGAAGTCCTGGCTGACGCTGATTCGGCTTCGTCCGCGCTCGATGCGCGAACGACCAGCAGAACCATGAGGGCACAGACTGAAACCCCCGGACAACTCCCGAAGAAAAAACGAAACCGTGATCGTCCCCGGCCAGGATCGGGGCAGACTGCCGTTCTGTTCGAGACGAGGTCGCATTGTGTCATAGGTCACGTCAGGATTCCGCCGGAAGCGAAATCCTCCAGGTTACTGAGCCACGCTACTGTGCATTCGAACAGACTTTTCGGCATGCGGCGAGTTGCTGTCAGGGCCTGCGAGCGGCGTGCACAGAAATCCGCGACTGAGCCAACCAACGCCTTTTCAAAGGTCTGCACGCCTGAAGGAACGAAATACACGTCGAATTCGCACAAAGTGATTCAGATTACCGCAGGAAATCCAGGTTTCCTCAGAGTCACGCGACAAACTCAGACAAAACTTTAGAGGATCAGGATCTGATTGATCGGCACAAAAGTCGCCGATAAACTCTTGCTGGGTGAAAGGATGAACATGCGGTTCAGTTTCCCCCTGGCGGAACTCGTTCTGGAAGTCCGTTCGGTTCTCGAGCGGACAGGTTCAATTGATTCAAGGGCATGCCAGCCTTTGCAGGAACAATCACTATGTCGCCTCAATCCGAAGCTGCCACATTGCTCCAGAGAGTTCAGAAGCGACTCAGCACCGTGCGGTTCGCAAAGACGCTGCACTGGTGGACCTTTGGCTCACTGATTGCAGCCTGCGTGACCGTGCTGTCCATTCGATTGCTCGGCTTGCTGCCGGAGTCGCAGCAGCGTCTTGAATGGCTGCTCATCTTTCCGGCGGCAGCGTCACTGGGAGCATGGTTGTTCTTTCGTCGTGTCGAACAATCATCGGCAGCTCGACTGATTGACCAGCATGCAAAGACGGATGACCTGTTCCTGACACTGGCCACGTTGAATTCGTCTGCAGGGGAATATCAGCCGCTCGTTGAAACTTCGGCCGCCAAAGTTGCGCCGCGAATTGCTCCTGCGGAAGTCGTTCCCTTCCGTCCTCAGCGACCTGTCGGACTGCAGGCCGTGGCAATGATCGCACTGGCTCTGCTGGTATGGCTGCTGCCGACTCTTGATCCGTTTGGCAAAGTGGAAGCAGCAACGAAGGTCGAACGACAGAAAAAGGCTGTGGAACAGATCCTGAAGTCGGTCAAGGTTCGCGAGGAACAACTTTCAAAGGTCGTGAAGTCCACCGAAGAACGCCAGGAGAAAATCGACGCGGAAACCAAAGAGCTGATGGCTGCCTTGAAAAAGATGAAGCCTGTTGAAAAGCAGATGAATTCTGAAGTGCTGAAGCAGCATCGCTCTGAACTGAACAACCTCTGGCAGAATGTTTCGAAGGAAGAACTTCGCCAGATGCTCAGCCAGTCCGTTTCCGACGAACAGTTCGGCGGCGAAAAGTCGAAGAAGATGAATGAATGGCTGAAGGACCTGCAGAACGGCAAGACCGATGGTCTGAAGCAGGAACTCGACAAGGCTCGCGAAACCATGGAGTCCATGCTGAACGCAAAGACTCCTGAGGAACGACAGAAGCTGGCCAATGATCTGAAGAAGCAGCTTCAGGACCTGAAGAAGTTCTCGTCCAAAAAAGCCGGCTCAAAGGACCTTGAGAACGCACTCGACAAGGCACTGAAGGCCATGGAAGCAATGGCTCAGAAGGAAAAGTCGAGCAAGCAGGGAGAGAACGGGGAGCAGTCTGAAGAATCAGAAGGCGAAGCGGAACTTTCGAAGCAGGCGGCTGAAGCCATGAAGGAAGCCATGGAACTGGCTAAAACGGAACTGGAAGAAGTTGCTCGCTCAGCCGAAGACCTGAAGACTCTGGAAGAAGCCCTGAAAACACTTCAGCAGGCTGAAAAGCTCAACAACGGCGAACAACTCGACGGCGAAGAGTGTGAAGGCTGCCAGTCATTGGCCGAGTATGCAAAGAAGTTCAAGGAGATGATGGGCCAGAACGGTCAGGGACAGGACGGCGAAGCCCAGCGTAATGAACCAGGCGCAATGATGTCTGAAGATGACAGTGATCCGGAAGGATACAAGGACGAGAAGTCTCGCAGTCAGGTTCAGGCCGGCAAAGTTCTTCTGTCCATCAAGACCAAAGAAGCGGCCACCGAACGAGACTTCAATGAAGAAGACTATCGCAAGTACGAAGCATCCGTGAACGAAGTCAAATCCGGCGTCCAGGCGGCCATCGAATCCGAACAGATTCCGCCAGGTTATGTCGACAGCATCAAGAAGTACTTCGACACTCTGGATGCCCCCAAGGGCGAAGCTGCTCCAAAGGAAGAAGCTCCAAAGTAGTCAAGTCGCTGCATGAACGAGTCCGACGGGACTCGTTCATGACGTGCTGCGGTACTCCGTTTCCTTCGCGCTGGGCCTGCTTACGGCTGCTGCGGAATGCTGGAATAAGCAGTTAGCCGCTGTTAGCCCCCTCTCCGAGACGAATCAGGCACGAAGGCGATCTCACCCAGGACAGAATCTGACTCACACAGTGTTTCGCAGAATAAACCGCCGTTATCTCAACGATTCGCTACGCTGAAAATGAGGACTCCTGCATCTGTCCGGACTCCTGATCCGCCGCTGATTCCTCCAAGGTTGGCAAAGGTGCCGCCATCGGAGAACATCACTCAGACTGCGGCAGCCGCTTCTCGTGAATCTGCCCAGCACTTCCGGATGTACCCATCCTCAGAGGATTCCCATGGCAGATACGCCGCGTCCTTTTGCAGAAACTGGTCGACGCACTCTTTTGGCAGGAGCCGCTGCAATGCTGGCAGGGCATGCTTTGGGAAAGGCAGATCCGATTGATGAAACGGCCGAGCCTGTGGTACCTCCGGACTTTCGGATCCGAAACAAACGCATTCGTCAGTCTGTCATGGGTTGGTGTTTCAATCCGATGCCGGCTTCGGAGCTGATTGATCACTGCGTGGCAGTAGGACTGGAAGGCATCGAAGGGATTGATCGCCGGTTCTATCCCGAGGCAACTGCCAAAGGGCTGAAGATTGCCCTGGTCAGCAGTCATGGATTTGCGACCGGTCCTGTGGATCGCAGCCATCATGAACAGTGTGTTGCCAAACTCCGCGAGGCGATCGATGTCGCCGTTCAGTTTGGTTCAAAAAGCGTCATCACTTTCACCGGCATGCGTGTCAAAGGCATGACTGATGAAACAGCGGAAGAAAACTGTCTTGACTGCTGGAAGCAGGTCATCGATTACGCTGAAGAGAAGCAGATTACTCTGTGCCTTGAACATCTGAATTCGCGCGATGGTTCTCATCCGATGAAAGGGCACCCAGGTTACTTTGGCGATGACGTTGATCGCTGCTTCGACCTGGTTCGCCGAATGGACTCCCCGCATTTTCGATTGCTGTTTGACATCTATCATGTCCAGATCATGAACGGTGATGTCATTCGACGGATTCGTGAAAACCATGCTCTGATTGGTCATTACCATACCGCGGGCAATCCGGGACGCTGCGAGATCGATGACCAGCAGGAGATACAATACCCGGCCATTCTTCGAGCGATTGTCGAAACTGGCTACCAGGGCTTTGTCGCTCAGGAGTTCATCCCGACATGGAAGGATCCAGTGCTGGCCTTCCGACATGCCGCGATGGTGACAGACGTCTGAGTCTGCGACAGGACTGCAACACATCAGCAAAGACAGCCTGGCGACTTCCAGAATCGCCAGGCTGTTTCGTTCATCAGCCAGTCTCAGTCTCTCACACTCTAACACTCTCACACGGCGAACAGATCAAGTTCATCCTGCCACAGTCCATCGCCGAGGCCTGAATAGAACAAATCGATGTCCGCTCCGCTGCAGATGGTGTCGTAAGTGTTGTCATCCAGCACTTCGACGCCTCGACGCAGCTTGATTCCTTGTGTTCCCGCATTTTGCAACTGGGCCGCACGTGTGGCCGCTGGTGCTCCGGAATTCCAGGCGTATCCAAGCTGAATCAGCATCCCCGTATTGTTGTCATACGTGGTTGAACCGCCGATCAACAGGTCTTCGCCACCGTTGCCTTTGATGTAATCGGACCCGGTTCCGCCAATCAGAATGTCATTACCGTCGAAGCCGTCGATCGGGTCGTCGCCCGCTCCTCCCACGATCAGGTCTGCTCCTTCACGTCCGTAAAGAAAATCGTTTCCGTCACGACCGAAGATCAAATCGTGGCCAGCGCCGCCCCAGACTCGGTCCCAGCCACTGCCGCCGTCAAGAAGATCGCTGGAAGATCCGCCAACAATCTGATCGTGTCCGGCTTCACCGGAAATCTCCACAGGGCGACGAGCATCCGTTGCGAAGATGCCGTCGTTTCCGTCGCCGCCCAGGACGACAACCCGTGCACTGGCCGGAACGACGAACGTCCCATACATCACGCCATTCATCCAGACGCCCATCTCATTGCTCGACTGAGCGCTCCAGAGATAGATCGTGTCGTTCCCCTGTGAGCCCTGGACAACCAGATGATCACCAATCCGGAAAACCGATGCCGGCGGCGCTTCCACGATATCGTTCAGCGAGATTGTCACAACCGCCGTGTCACTCAGTGGATCTTCCGCATCACTGTCTTTGACCTGAACCGTCAGCTGAAAGACCGGTGTCGTCTCGAAATCCACAGCAAAGGGATTCGCTACCGAGATCTGACCAGTGGCCGCATTAATCTGGAATGCGCCTCCCGTGTTTCCACTGATGATCTGCCAGCTCAGCGTCTGTCCGGCATCCGGATCATTGGCCGTGACCTGAACGACATTCGTACCGACAGGACTATGCTCCGGGAGCTGAGCAAACGCATCCGTGGCGACCGGTGCCTGGTTCGGTGCGGGTGGATTCGCCGCGGCAATCACGAGCTGCGCAATCGTGGTCCCGAAGAGTGGGGCTGAGTCCCAGTTTTCTCCCGTGACGATTCGACCGTCAACGACCACGTCATCAAAGGCGTTCGCCGGATTGCCATATTGTCCCGGCGCTGTATTCGCGATGGCACCGTTAGACACAGCCTGCTCGTATTGCCCAAGCTGCATGTCACCGTACGATTGCCCGTTGTATTGAACCGCCGGAGATCCAATGTATGGAACAGAAACCTGCTTGCCGGCGAACAGACTGTTTCCGTTGACTCGCGACCAGGCACCGATCGTTGTGGCATGACAAATAAAGCCGAGATACTTTCCGGATGCATCAAACTCGTTGATCAGATTGTTCACCAGGTTCTTTGTCGCCAGATCTCCGTCATACAGGTTGTTGACATAGTCTCCGGTGAACGATGAGTATTGATACATCGATGAACCCCAGCCGCCCACAAAGGCAATCGCGGAATAGTCAGCCGGATTCACCTGGCTCAGAGCGAGGTCAGGCATCACCTGGCCGGAGTTACCCCATGGCTGTCCTGAATTCCAATGCGGTGTAGAAATGTTGGTTGTCGTGGCAGCCACAACGACATCAACACCGGCGGCTTCAAGGGACTCGCGAGTATCTGCGTACTCCTTGTAATAAAAGTCCTGCTGATCGGCGATCACCATCAGCACAGGAAGCGGATCGGCGCTCAGCACCGTGCGAATCTCCAAAGACTCGCTGACGGGAGTTGCACCGGCGGAACGACGATTCTTGCGTGAGAAACGTGATGATCTCAAAAACGCGGGAAGGCGAAACATGGGTAGAATCCTCCAAAAACTGACGGAATGGCCCGCAAACAGTTGTTCTGAAGGAAGCTCGCCGAATGCCGATCGAACGCGACAGGGATTCTGCAAAATTGGCTCGGGTCAGAAGGATGAGATCCTGAGATCCACATCTTCGGTCCTGGAATCCGGACTCTCAGGCAGAATCGTTCGGCCTGCGTCGAACTGCCGATTGGAGAACCGGCCGACGACCGTGGGGTACTTCACGGATTCGTCCATTGTTGCGTCACGCAGGTTCATCTGGGCTCCGCCGTCCGGCTTCGCCCTGTCAGGGCGTGATCCGGAATCGACAGAAAAGCCAAAGCCAAACAGCGGAGAAGGACTGTTGCTGTCCATCTGCATGGACCAGCCGTCATAGGAACATCCGGTGATAAAGACAAAGCATGCACCGATGGACGCAGCCCGTACACGCTGACGGATGAAGAACGGCAACCGGCGCTCATCGCTGCTTTGATGGCGTTGATGTTCCAGAGTTTCTGAATGTCCGTTTTGCATAGTCAACATCGTCCACATCGGCGCACTGAACCTGTTCCGGTCGCCCGCAGGGAAAGATAGCGACACTGGTGGAAAGTCGAAAAGCCGAGTTCGGACACAATACCTCGGTTAGTGCGTTCGTGTTGTGGTGCTCCGGCAGAAAGTGCAGGACACCGGCCGGACGATACATGCGTGAGCAGTCTTACGGAAGTTGACGTCTCAATTGTCACTCGCAGAATGCCTGGCACGCACAAGCTTCAGGTAACCATATGGATTATGCATCGGAGACCCTTCTTCAAAGCGAGTGCACCGAGTCTTCACAGCACGAAACATGGGGCCGGTTTCATCGGCGATGATGTGCCCATGGTCGATTCGAATCGTTGTGGCGGCCATGTAGCGAATGATGTCAATGATGGAGTCCGGGCTCTCGTCAGAATCCTGCCGTGTCATACGAAGGTCGGCAATCCCAAGGGCCTGAAACCCCATCGTCCACACTTCGGTCAGGCCACGAACCAGAGCCACAAACGCGTAGCTGACCGAATCCGCACCGCCCATTTCGCACAGGTTCACCCAGTCCTGGCCACCGTGAGCCAGTCCGCTGTTGTCAATAAAGACGCCAGCACCTCCGGCTTCCACAAAAACTGCCGCAGCCCGCATGATATGAAAAGCAGCATCAGGATTCCCGCCGGGACCACGCAGCCCCACACAAAACGTATATTGCGAAACCTTTCGCTGTTCTTCTCGCGTTGGCAAACGTCTGCAGGACGAGCGGAAGACCTGCGAAAATTCACTATCGGCGGGGAGAATGTAGTACTCAAACTCCGCCCCGTCTTTCAGGCGGACGGAATCTTCAGCAAGGCGAACGCCGGCTGGCAAGGAGTCCCGAAGTTGCTGCAGAGATGACCAGGTGCCAGGAATGCGAATGGCGAGGGTGACGCCGGTGCCGTCTTCGTGTCGCATGATGCCGTCTCCATGGGTGCTTGATCATTACGCCCTAATTCTGCTTCCACGCCTGCCGGGTTGCAAACGGGATCAGCACTTTTCTGCAAAATATTGCAGAAAGACGTAAGCCATGAAGACTGCGGAAATCCTGTCGCGGACAACGCAAACCGTCCGGTGCATTCGTGCCGCACTTTCAACGGTCCGCGCATGAAAATGGGCACCGGCGTGATACCGGTGCCGCGAGGGGACGCATCAACTTAGGAACAGAAAGGAAAGGAGAGAGGAGAGGAGGAGAGGATTCAAACCGAGGCCATGAGGGCCATGGCCTCGTGTGTTTCAAGCAGCGTCGATGATGACCGCCCGGAAGGCCGTACTATTTTTCAACACTGGTATCAGCAACGGAGACCGAAGGTTTCGCAGCTGTGTTTTCCACGATGCTTCGACCACCGGATCGGCGAGAAGCATGCCATCCGGAACCAGTCGAGCGACTGGAGGCCAGCTGCGCGTCGGCAGGTGATGACTTGCTGTAGACAGCCGGGATAACTCGCTTGTCAGATCCGCTGCGGCGTGTCTGAGGGAAGTTCGGAGTATCATCCGGCAGTGGTTTCACTTCTTCTTCAAGTCCTGAGCCTCGGATATTGCTGTCCGACGCGTCGCTGCTTCTCTTGAAGTCCTGGGAGTTTGTCTCTTCGTCTGACTTGAAGGCTGATCGCTCGGCACTGATCGGATCAGGCTGAGGACGCTGTGCGGTCTGAGTACTGTCGATCACCGGATAACCAAAGGCCATCTGAGGAGCCCCTGGGTATCCGCCAAATGCCATGGCTGTTCCTGTCGGGACCGTTCGGTAAACGGTCTGAGGACGCATGACGGTGATCTCTTCTTTTTTCATCACAAGTCGCTGCACCGGAACTTTTTCCGTGCGAGATTCTGCGACCATCTTTGTTTCCTGCACAGTGACACGTCGAGTTCCCCGGACAGCCACCTGTCGAGTCACTGGAACGGTATAGGCCACCATGTTGGGAACATATTCGCGTGATGTTGTGTAGTTCGGCATGAACGCTGTTCGCATGGAGTATCCAGTGCGGTTCAGCCAGCCGATGACGCCCGGTCGAGGATCGACCTGACATGGAGCACACTTGGCGACGGGATGGTACCGCGTGATCCAGCGGCCACAGTCGCGATTCATGGTCTGACATTCCGTGACGTTCTGATAGGAGACCGTCGGGACTTCCACTTCCCGACTCTGCGTCACAGGTCGGTAGTAGGTCACCTGACGCTCTTCATAGGCCGTCTGGTAAGTCGGGACTTCAACCGTCTGACGTTCCTGTTTGTAGGTCGTGACGGGAATTGTCTGATAGCAGGCCACTGGCTGAACCGGAGCACAGCAGGCGGACATCGGAGCCGCAGTCACCGGACCGCAGCCACAGCTGGAATCATAGAACTGAGCCAGGGCCGGCGAGGCCTGAATTGAACAGACCAGCGCACCCAGCGCGGCACCAAAAGACAGTCTTCTGGACAGCATGAGCTTCTTCCCTGAAGAAAGGGTCACGATCGTGTTATCAGCTGAGAAACTGATGCGACGAGTGAGAGGAGACCGGTTTTCGCTTTCGATCAGTTGCCCATCCGTGGACTTCTGTCGTCGATTTTGAAAACCCTGAAGGTGAGAGGGGAGGCGTATCGAACCGCTGAAGAACCAGAAGATCGACTTGCCCGAAGAACTGCAGAAAGAGGAAAGGTGTCGCAGGTGTTTGGCGGTTTCTGCCGAGGAACGTCCTGCGTTCGGGGCGTGATTTATCCCAATGAAAAAATTGGGTCAATACCGGTTAAAGTTTTGGTTGCATTTCTTCGACGCACTGGCTCACCACAAGACCAGAATGCCCCAAAACACCTGCTTCAGGCGCAGATTCTGCCGATTCGTTTTGTGCTCAGCAGAATCTGCCGGAGAAAATACGAAACAAACTCGCTACCGGCGGCATGAAGCGGCAGTTGTGACCTCTATTTTTTTCCCATAGCGCGCTGCTGCCGAAAAAATTCCTGCAAAATGGCTTTGCAGTCTTCAGCCATCACGCCGCCAAGCACGGCGGCCTGGTGATTCAGCCGCAGGTCCCCTGTGATGCTGAACAGCGTATGACATGCTCCGCCTTTGGGATCAGCGGTGCCGTAGACGACACTGGGAATCCTCGCCTGCACGATCGCTCCGGCACACATCGGGCAGGGCTCCAGCGTGACATACAATGTGCAGTCAAGCAGCCGCCATGATCCCAGGACTTCAGCCGCCTGAGTGATCGCGATCATCTCGGCATGCGCGGTCGGATCCTGCAGCATCTCACGCTGGTTATACGCCTCCGCGATGACTCGTTCGCGATGAACAATCACCGCTCCGACCGGGACTTCTCCCTGATCAAAGGCGATGATCGCCTGGTCCAGCGCCTTCTTCATCCAATAATCATGAGGTGTCATTGGATTGATCGGCAGCAGAGAATCCGATGAGTTCTTCAAGTCCGCTCTTTCTCGACTGACAGATGGGCGGGGAGGCCACTGATTTCATTCATGGCCGGCAGAATCGCTCGCCGTGGAGTCTCGCTACTTCTTCTCGTTCGTAGAGGAATCCTCTGCCTTCTTCGCGGCTTCCGCCTTCAGCTGTTCGAAGACGCTCAGAACGCTGTCGGCCGGAATCACAAACGTGGGGTATCGGTCGGCTCGTGCAATCACAATCCCCAGTGCTTCACCGTTCAGGTTCAACAGTGGTCCCCCAACCTTCGTTGGATAAACGTCCGCATCAATCTGCATCGCGCGGGGAAATCCCGCGGAGTGAACACTGGCAAACTGTCCCATCAGCTCAATGTCGTTATACAAAGGCAACAGAGGATTTTCGTTGGTGAACTTTGGCGTCAGCACCAGCTCAATCGTTCGAATCTGGTCGCCTCGCATGTATCGCACAGCCACCTTGTCGAAGGGCTGAAACTGCTGAATCCTCTGAACCAGCTGGTTCGGCCCCTGAACGTCCTGACCAGCAATCGACAGAATCACATCATCTTCTTTCAGGCCATTTCGTTCTGCTGCACCACCGGGAATCACTTTGCGGATTCGAACACCGTTTTCGTCCTGATCCTGAACGATCCCCAGAAATGCCTTCTTTGAACTTTCCATCGCATGTGGTTCCACACTGACGACAGTGGGAATGGAGGCACGGCCACGAGCATCCTGGAGAAACGCAAGCTGGCCCAGTTGTGCCTGAGATTTCTGAAACTGCACAGCCTGCAAATCCGTCGCTTCGATTTTCAGCAAAACCAGATCAAACGCGATGTCTCTGCCCAGTTCCTTCGCTTTGAATCGACCGCCTTTGGGCAGAATCACTTCCGGGTCAATCGCCCCTTCAATTTCCGAAGCTTTGGTCAGGATGTAACCGTCCGGAGTCATCACGGTTCCAAGACAAAGCAACAGGCCCCCATCTCGAATGGCCACGACATCATTGCGATGACCGTCCGCGATCGGAGAATACAGCTTCATCTCTTCTTCGGATCGCTTCTCAAACTGTCCGATACGACGATTTTCGCTGAGCTGTTCCATGATCTCCCGCTCACGTTCTTCGTCGGCCTTTTCTTCGCCTTCCACCTCCTCTTCGTCGGTGTCTGCGGCATCATCACCAGTGGTCAGGTCCACGACTGTTTCCGCATCTTTGCGACGCAGAGTCACCTTCACAGTCTGCTCTTCTTCCAGCAGATCCAGCGTAGTGCCCAGATCAAGTCGATCGGCGATCAGATTGCCTTCAATCTTGACCAGCACGTCACCCACCTGAATGCCGGCTTTCTCTGCCGGCGTTCCTGGAATCACTTTGTCAACCTGAGGGATAAAGTCCTTCCACTTCAGGTGCACACCAAAGAAACCAGACTCAATCAGATCGCTGTCCCGCGCACGGAGCTTGCCCCAGCGATCACCCGCAATCAGCCGATCCCAGTCATTGTGATAGCAGTCAATGGCCACATGACGGTTTTCGATAATCAGACTTGTAATCATGCTGTGAATGCCGATCACGCGACCTTCCATGTCGAACAAAGGTCCGCCGGAATCGCCCAGCAGAATGGCACAGTCAGAAACAACCGTTCTGCTCCCGACAGACAGGACTCGACCAAACCGCAGCGGAGCCTGGCGTTCCTGGCGATAACCACCAGGATGTCCCATCGCAAAACACCACTGTCCAACTTTCGTCTCGGACGTTCGCCCCATCTCTGCATGTGGAAACTCGGGCCCGTTTCGCCAGGATTCCGTGATGCGAATGACGGCAGCGTCCGCATCTGCATTCTTTCCCAGCAACACTGCTCGGTATTCGCTGCCATCAGGAAATGTAATCGTGATCGGTCGGTCTGCGCCTCGACGTCGCCCTCCGGCAAATCGTCTCTGCTGATCCACAACGTGTGATGCGGTGAGGACAATGCCATCCCCGGAAACCACGACGCCGCTGCCAAATCCCATGCCGTCAGAAACGCCCACGACCGCGCCGCGAACTTTGGAAACAGCCTGCATCAGCTGTGTCTGCCGCTCCTGAAGGGCTGTCGGAACATCCGCCGCGACGCTTGTCGAAGCCGCTGGAAGGGCCAGCCCGGCCAGAAGCACCCACACCGCAATTCGAACATGACACAACAAACCAGACATCGCTGACTCCGCTGTTCATCGAACCTCAAACTGACCCGCCCCGTACGGTGCACGTTCTGAGCCAATTTGTGCGTTTCGTCTCAACCTGCTCGACGCTGTTCCTCAATGGAACACGCTTCCAGCAACATCAGATTGTAGACTCGTCCAATCACACCTTTCCAACAGAACACCGGACAGTTTCCGAGCGACCGCGAAACCCGGTCACAAAGTCCTGTTTCTTTTCGGTAACCCTGTAATCGGCATAATCGGATACGCGAGGCGTACGGAAAATCGGGGAGAATCCTGCCCGTTCTGTCATCCCTCATGCAAATCGTTCACTGGACAAGTCAGCCAAGACTCAGCGTTAGTCCACTTCGTCACAGCCGTCACATGCATCCCGCAAGGCCAGTCGCAGCGTTTCCAGCGCCAGAATCGCAGCTCGTGCCTGTCGCTCTCGGCGAATCTGCAGCGGCGTCATTGCCGATGACGCGACAAGGTTCAGCTGTTTCGTGAAGGTGCGGACCTGGTTCGTCGCACGATCAGATTGGACACCAATCGCTCTTTTTGAATCTGCACGTCGCGACATCCCCAGCCAGGCAATGCCGTCCAGATCCGCAGGTGCTCCGGGACCAAGATGTCCGGTAATGCTGAGCGCAATCGTCGCATGCGGTGTCTGAACCAGCGCGCCTTCGGCCATCGCTGCAGCAACTTCAGAACTGACGACATCACATCGGTCAATCAGTTCGCGAGAAATGTTCAGCCACGCGGCTTTGCTGTCAATCTGGTACACGACAAAGCTGCCAGCCAGAACGGCCGACATTCCGGGAATTCGAGCCAGCGTTGCGGCAATCAGACCGCAGGTGCAGCTCTCCGCCAGCACAAGCGTAGCCTTCTGACGCTGAAGCAACTCCAGAATCTCCGCGGCAAGCGGATCGGTCTGCGAGAAGAGTTCGTCGTCCACCATGCCTGCTCACCGTTCTTCGCCACAACTTACTTCTGGGCCTGAAACTCAAACAGGGAATACAGAAAGTG
Organism: uncultured Chitinophaga sp.; assembly: GCA_964538835.1. Taxonomy (GTDB): domain Bacteria; phylum Planctomycetota; class Planctomycetia; order Planctomycetales; family Planctomycetaceae; genus SXXK01. Next base: position 30,985 of record CAZIGZ010000003.1, read on the forward strand.
GACGGACAGCACAAACAGTGTGGCCCAGAGAATCGTGCGTGTCACTCCGCGACTGATCTCCGCGCTGCTCAGCTTTGGCGCTGATCCATGCTGCCACGAAATCAGCGCGATGCCCGCGCCGCACGTCAGAAGTTTCGCTGTCAGCCAGCCGGCTCCTTTATAAAAGTAACCCGTCGGCTGAATCAGCTCTTTGTGAAAATGAGCATCCCAGAAGGCAATGCCGGGTTCCGGATGGGTCAGCAGGAAGGCAAAACCGGCACTGATCGACGCGGCATAGTATCCCAGCATCGACAGGAACGGTGTGCCCAGCAAAAACGCATACAGGATCGGAGTTCGCAAAAGACGATTCGGGTTGGCTCCCAGCGTCTTCAGGGCGTCCAGCTGATGTCCGTAGACTTTACTGCCAAGATCTGCCGACACCGCGGCACCGGAACGGGCGGCGATCAGAATCGTGGAGAGAATCGGAACCAGAAAGCGATAGATCGAAAAACCGGTCGCATGCAGAAGATTCTCTCCAAGCAGCGGCTCGGTATGCTGACGAAAAGGTAGATATCGAAATACAAAATCCTGCGCGACATAGCCCAGAATCATGCACGCGACGACGATGTAAAGACACGCGGAAAAGCCGGCCACCAGTCTCAGGTAATATCCCGTGTACCGAAGTCCCCAGCGCAGACTTTTCCATAACGGAAGCAGCGACAGCGGCAGCATCGCAATCTCTTCCGCGAATCGGCCAAAGCTCTCCAGTCCTGACGACACAGCCTTCGTCGCGCTCTGCACGAATGTCGCCGGAGGACGCGCGTCACTGGATTCCGGTGGCTGGCCCAGTGCTTCCGTGAGCTTGTCCCAGGACTCGCGAGGCAGCTCCACCAGCTTCTTCGTCCGATGGTCCAGCAGAATGATATGGTCAGCGATCCATCGCAGCGTTTCATGATCGTGAGTCACCAGAATGGCGGTCCGGCGATGACGTTCATGAGTCTCCTCGATCAGCTCCGCAACCTGATGTGCCGTGCGAGCATCCAGTCCGGAAGTCGGTTCATCGTAAAGCACCACGTCCGCTCGAGGAGCCAGCGCGCGGGCGATGGCAAGACGCTGCTGCTGCCCGCCGCTGAGCACACTGACCGGTCGATCCGTGGGAACTCGAAGTTCCGACAACAGCTCCTTCGCTCTCTGTGCCGGCAGCGATTTCGCCTGGCGAGAATGATCCAGCGCGATGCGAACGTTCTCCGTTGGCGTCAGTTCATCCAGCAGCGCGAAGTTCTGAAAGACCACGGCCACGGGATGATCATCGTCCCCAACCGAATGCACTGGCTGATCGGGCGGACGAAACAGAATGGATCCGGAATACCGAATGGAGGAATGATCTTCCTCAATCAATCCGGCCAGGATCTTCAGCAGGACCGATTTACCAACACCGCTGCAGCCCAGCAGCAGTGTGACTTTGCCGGCCGGAAAAGTGGCGTCCGCCTGATCGAGAAGGATTTTGTCACCGGCCTGAACCGTCAATGCTCGCACATCAACGAGCGTACCTGACTGAGACAGCGAAATGCTGCCAGCAGGAGAGACAGTCTGTTTTTCTTCGGATGACAACGTTCAGTTCCAAACGTCAGCGACAAAATTGATTCAGCGAGTCTGTTGACCTGCTGTAATGTTCGCTGCTGCCGGCGTCGTACCGAACAATTTCTCAAATTCCGACTTCAGTTTCGGCAACTCCGCATACGTCGCCATGCCTCCGACTGCCAGGAAGAAGATGGCCCCCATGACCAGTCCAATTCGCTGCCACAGACGAGGCCGCAGTTCTCGAGGAAGCAGAGTCGTGTTCACCACCAGAGTATGCAGGCAGCTGAATCCCAGAGCATAGTTGTACATCATTCCCGTAGCCGTCACGAGCAGGGTGTCGCCTCGCACAAGCAGCAGCATCAGCAGCCCGGTCACCATGTACGCACAAAGAACACCGAAATACAGTTTGCCAATGTGCGAAGGATCCCAGGTCTGAAGTCTCTTGCTGGCCGTCCAGAATACATCAACCCAGCGACGCAGAACTCCATCCGCCGTCGTGACCATGCTGGATCCCAAAATCAGAAACCCACAAAACAGTGTCAAATACCAGAACGTCTGGCCCCACGTTTGTCCCACGACGTCTCGCACACTTCCCGCAGTCATCGCCGCGGCCTGCCACTTGTCGGCAAGAACCGTAGGCCGCGGAAGAAACTGCACGGACAACATGCTCGGAAGTGCAAGACCGATGAAGCAGGCCGGGAGCCAGACCAGATACTGCTCCCGACTCACATGGGCCATCCAGCCAAACCATCGCTGAAGTGCTTCCTGAGTCACTCGAAAGACTTTGCCGGAATGCGACAGCTCAATCTCATGACCACCCACAAGACTTGGAATGGCCCCCACGTGCTTGCCCATGCCCCATCCCTGGTCGCGCGTGAAGGAACTGATGGGCGTGTTCGTCAGACCGCCGTTCCCGGAGATCGCCACCATCGATGCAAGAACACCCAGCAGTGACAGGTCAAACGCCACGCTGCGTCCCTGACCCCAGGCAAGAAAGACATTGTCGACATTCGGGCCGTGAGCAGATTCGCCTTCGTCCTGCTTCCCGTTCTTATTTGTATCTTCAGCAGGCACCACTGGCACGTTGCCGAATTCAAAGAAGCCGCTTCCGATTTCTTTCCACGTATCCAGCGTGCTGTATCGAAACGCAATAAACAACAGGAAGCCAAGCACAAAGATCAGCTTGAAGGTCATCAGCGCCTTGATCGAATTGTACACCTTGCCGCCGATACAAAGCGGGATGAACACAGAGACAAAGATGCCACACGACAGCCACGTCAGCAGACTGGCCTCCGCGGGAACTTTCGGATCCGGGATATGCTTCAGAATCATCGCTCCCAGTGGAATGGCAGCATTCGACGCGAGGTAGGGCAGAATCGATCCGAAGTCCAGGATCAGATACAGCATGACCCAGAACATCGGATGGGGGCCGATGCGAAACTTCCCCGTGAAGATCGGTTCGCCCGAGTACAGTGTGTACCGACTGATCTCTACGTTATAGATCACCTGAAAGAACACACTCAAGGTGGCCAGCCAGAGCAGGGCGGCACCATACCGAGCCGACACCAGCGGTCCTGTGAGCCATTCACCGCCGCCAATCGCGGCACCGCCCATCACAAGCCCTGGCCCGACCATCAGAAACAGGCGAGTCCAATGGAATGTCGGTGCCTTCGGAAGTTCACCCACAGTCCACGGCGGCATGTGAGGCGTGCCGGGCTGCGGTGAAAAGACCTCTTCGTTCTGTCCCGACTGTGTAACTGTGCCCTGTGCGGAGCGCTCGTTCGGCGGCGTTTGGGGACTGAATGAAGACATGGTGGGCTTTCGCGATCGATGGGTGGGAAGGATCGGTCTTCGAGCACGAAGTCCGGATCACTCAGTTTCCGGATTCCGAGGCTCTCCGCTTCGCAGATGTCGCGGGCTGCAGGCCGTTGAGTCGAATCCTGCTCGTCATTGAAGCGGGTGGACATTGTCCAGTGATGCGTACACGTTTCAAGTGACACATCACTTCCACCGGACGATTGCTGTCCTCATTTTCCGCAGAATCGTGACAGCCTCACACGAATTGCATGGTTCAGACCGTCGGCGAGACGCTGGTGGCGAGCGACTGCATGGATCGTCGTCCTTCGCGCACAAACTCATCAATGACAGTCGATGTCGCGTCAGACGCCCTGCGACCGCGGTCAACCACAGAGACGGCTTCGCGGATCTTCGCCTGAACTTCGCTGGCCGCCTGTTCGCTGGCCGTAGCAAGCTGTTTCACTTCATTCGCCACCACAGCAAATCCTTTGCCCGCATCTCCCGCTCGAGCAGCTTCAATGGCAGCGTTGAGAGCCAGCAAATGCGTTTGTCGGGCGATCGCGGACACGGCGGCAAGTTCATCCGCCATGGAATTGGTCACCGCTTCAATTTCCGAAATTGTGGCCAGTGCAGATTGTGCCGCGGAAGCTCCGTCCACCGAGAACTTCCCTAATCGCTGATCCAGTTCGTTGGCCGCTGCAATCTGCTGCTGAAGAGTTCGCTCCAGTGATTCATGATCCGCCTGAACCGCATCCAGCAGAGAATTGAAGCAACGTGCCAGAATGCCGATCTCGTCAGGACGTTCAATCTCCAGCTTGGCAGACACCCCTTCCGTACCGGCCACATTCGTGACACTCATCGCCATCCGGTGCAGAGGCCCGATGATGCGTCGACGAAGGATCAGCCCAGTCGTCAGCAGCATCAAAAGGCCGGCTGCTCCGCTGCAGATCGTCGCTGCTGTTCCAGACGCTCGCCCCTGAGCCCAGATGATGCGAGGCATCGTGACCTGCACAACAAGCGCTGGCTGACCCTTCATATCTTCAAGAACCGTCACACCCACCAGTTGTTCTTCGCTGACATCGCAAAGATCCGCTTCATTGTTCGCTTTCAGAGTCGATGCAATCTCCCGAGCAGGTGATGGGATCTTTTCGGAACCATACTCCCAGAGCGTCAGGTCCAGGTGTGTTCGCTCAGCCAGCGATTTGATGCGAGCGTCATTCAGGAACCGTCCCATCAGAACAGCTCCGGAAATTTTGGACTTACGGTCCGTTGTTGTGACCGGTCGAGACACCAGCAGCATCGGACCTCGTGATGTGATCACAACTCCGGCGTGAGAATCGTCGACCGAACGAAACTGCCCAAGGCCATTTCCTGGCTCAAGTACAAGCTTGAAGAGGTCTGGAATCTCCAGGTATTCCGCTCGGGCCGTGTCGTAACACTTTCCCCAGAGCACTTCATTGGAGGACGTCAGGAAGCAGACAAATTCTGTGTTCGTGTTGGAGAAAGTCGTCTCCATGAGATTTGTTTCGCGGAACGAATCATCGCGTTCCGTGACAAAGCGATACGTGTCGTCCCAGGCACTCCAGTCGCGAACCAGACTGGACAGATTCTGGAGATCGCTCTCAATCGCGTCCGTGCATCGAAGCAGGTTCCTGCGAGCATCGTCTCGTTCCAGACTTGCAAACGATGGCTGGATCACAAACACCTGGACGGCCCAGGTCATTGCGACAAACAGCACGGCAAGCCCGGCCAATAGGCGGGTCACCTGTGTCTTGATGGAGTGCTTTCGCCAGCTCATGCATGGGTTCCACAATGGAAACGGTGCAGTCAGTGCAGGGATACCGCTTCGTTGTCTGATGGAAACCTAGCACGGGGACGTTTTACTAGTGAACAGTTTCACCGGAAAAGAGGGAACCTGCCTCCTGGGATTTTCACCCAGAAACCGGCCACGGTTGCCCTCGCAGAGTTTCCGGATACTCTGCGAGCAATTCCGTCAGGAAAACACCTGATCCCATCCTTACATATGTCAGGCCGGCGGAACGTTCCCTGTTCGCATCCCGGAATCGGTTTACAACACCATGAATCAGGCGATTGCTGCGTTTGGTTATTTCCTCATGATCTTTCTTGCATGGCTGATGAGCGCTCATCGGTCAAAGTTTCCCGTGCGGATCGTGATCTGGGGAACCGTGCTTCAGCTCGGATTTGCAGCACTCATTCTGAAGACAAAGCCCGGGGCAAGGTTTTTTGATGCGGCGGGAGCATTCTTCACCAGGCTGATTAATTTCGTCGAAGCTGGCAGCTCGTTTGTGTTCGGGGATAACTATGCGAACCACATTTTCGCGTTCAAGGTTCTGCCGACCATTATCTTCTTCTCCGCCCTGATGTCGGTCCTGTATCACGCAGGCGTCATGCAGCTGGTCGTCCGATTCCTGGCGCGCATCATGCAGGCCACACTGAAGACTTCCGGGGCGGAAAGCCTGTCGGCAGCGGCCAACATCTTCGTGGGACAGACGGAAGCCCCGCTGGTTGTGAAGCCATACGTCGCCTCGATGACTCTGTCGGAACTCATGGCTGTCATGGTCGGAGGTTTCGCAACGATTGCCGGAAGCGTGATGGGAATTTACGTCACAATGGGAGTCAGTGCGGCTCATCTGATGACGGCCTCTGTGATCTCCGCGCCGGCCGGTCTGCTTATTGCCAAAGTGCTCCAGCCGGAAGTCGAAACACCAAAGACCCTTGGCGATACCGGTCAGGCAATGCCGCGGACCAGCAGCAATCTGATTGAAGCGATTACGAACGGAGCCTCCGACGGATTGTCGCTCATGCTGAATGTTGCTGCGATGCTGATTGCGTTCAGTTCACTGATTGCACTCGTGGATTACTGCCTGTCCGAAACCTCCATCCTGCTGATGACTCAAATGGGTTACAAGAACCCGACTCCCGTGACGCTGTCGACCGCACTCGGCTATCTCTTCGCTCCGCTGGCATGGATGATGGGCGTCGCCTGGAACGAATGCCTGGCCGTTGGCGAACTGCTGGGAATCAAGATGGTCGCCACGGAGTTCGTCGCCTACAAGCAACTGGGCACATGGATCGGCAGTCCGGACAATCCACTGTCCGAACGAAGCGTGGCCATCACGACGTATGCACTCTGCGGCTTCTCCAACTTTGCCTCCATCGGAATCCAGATCGGCGGCATCGGAGCCATGGCCCCGGAACGCCGCGGTGATCTCACCAAGATCGCCTTCCGCGCCATGCTCGGCGGCACCCTCGCCTGCTGCATGACCGGCTGCATCGCCTCCATCCTGCTCTAAACCCCGGCGCGCACCGTTTTCCAAAAATACAGTCTTTTCATTGACAAAACCACTACAGGTGCCTGGAAAACCACTACAGGTGCCTGGCACCTTGAGTCAGCTTCCCGGTATGCGATTCGGCGTGCAACACACAGCGGATGTACCGGCCGGCTGACACCGGCCGCTCGCCGGGAAACCAGTCCAGACGCAGGGATTGACACCACCGCTCGCTTTACATGCCGAACGATTCCTTCAGGATCCCGATCGCATGTGTGCCGAATTCGAAGGTGCGGCCGGTCTTGAGGTTGTGGAAGACGACCACGGCGGGGCTGAACAAGGCGGCGTCCATGGCATAGAAGTCGTGATTGGCTTCCTTGAACAGACTCAGAAATGTTCGACCATGCGACGCGGAGGAGTTCGATGGGACTCGAGGACCAATCGCCTGGATCAGATCATCTTCACAGCGGACCCACAGATTGACAGTGGCTCCGTAGAGGATCGAATCGTTCGTTCGTCCGATCCCATGAAGATCGTTCTTGCCCACCGGAGGCAACGGTGCGACTCCGGTGCCGCTGACAATGGCATCCAGCGGGAAGTGCAGCGAATGCAGCTTGTGCAGCGCCGTTTCCACCGATCGAGCCACGACCTGAAGTCCGCCGGCCTGTGAAGCCGTGCGAGCGACGGCCAGAGTCAGGTCGCAGTCCGCCGGCAGGTCTTCGCGAATGGATGCAATGGCCGATGCGCTGGGAATCTGACCGGCTTCGAGCACACCGATTGCCACTTCGCCATCTTCCGTTTCTCCAAAATGTTCGAACAGGTCTTCTGTCCGCGCTAAGGCTCGCATCGGCCCGGAACCCATCGCAAAGTAGTCGTCGGTCTGGACTTTGCTTCCGGCATACTGACTCATCAAGCACGCTTCCAGTGGATGATCGGTTCTGACGAAAACCTGCGGCAGTGCCAGTTCACCGTTTCGCGGGAGCAGCGAGACTTCCGCAAGGCCAGAGAGGCACGTGCGAGCCAGCAGCAGGCCAGCCTCAAGACCACCTTCTGCCTCGACGCCAAAATCAATCACGGTCGCGCCGTCGGCTTCCTGTTCGCGGATGCGCAGGACGTCATGGTTGGCACGAGCGGAGGAAAGTACTTCGAGTGCTCGCTGGTTCAGTCGAGCAACAGAGCGGTTCGCAGTCATGGTGTCTTCAGGATCGTGAAAAAGAAGGGAGCGCTCTGGCTCCGGCGGATCAATCGCTTTTCAACCCTCGCTCGGAGGATACTCTACGGAGCCTTCATCACAACTCAGCGACCATCCAGTTCATGAGCAATTCCCTCGTATGACTGATCCGGCCATTCCTCCGATTCATCCCTGCGGTCTTCCGGAAGACAAGCTCCTCGAGCAGTGTCTCGTGCGACGAACGCGCCACACGGGTCCCGGCGGTCAGCATCGCAACAAGGTCGAAACGGCGATTGAGATTGTTCATCAGCCCACGGGAATCACCTCTTTTGCCGGCGAAGAGCGCAGCCAGGAAGCGAATCGTCGAGAAGCCGTCTTTCGCCTTCGACTGCTGCTGGCTTTGAAGATTCGGTCCGTACACAGTGCCGAGGTTTATCCATCGAAGCTCTGGCAGACTCGATGTCGCAATCAGCGAATTTCCTGCAACGAACGGCATGCGGACTTCCCGTCGCTCATCGCCGAAGCTCTGGATGCCGTTGATGCCAAGGACGCGGATGTTCGCCGCGCTGCAGCGGCTCTGGGCTGCTCCACTTCGCAGTTGGTTCGTTTTCTGGCTCGCATGCCGGAAGCTCTTCAGCGAGTCAACGAAGCTCGAGCCGTTCGGGGACTTCATCGACTGCTGCCATAAGGCACTACAGAACATGAAGCCGACTCGTTTAATGATCGGCTGAGATCGCAATGCGTCGGAGACCGCGGCAGAAGTAATCGATCACGCCCGCTTCGTCGATCTGAGTCACCACTTCGGCATTCGTCTGTCGATGCTGGAATCTGCGACGATCAATCACCAGCGTTCCGCTTGTCAGCTCACCAGCCGTTTCAACATCGGCCACCACGTGTGATGTTTCAAACCTGGCGGCACCTGCGGCAATGGCCAGAGCAGCTGCGGCGGGAAGCGCCACTTCTTCGCAGGGCATTTGCTGACGACAGGCTCGCACAGCGTACAGGAGAAGGTTATTCACGAATTCACCAATCGGCGTCGACGGAATCAACCCGGCAAGACGATCGATGTCATCAAACGTCATCGCGGGACTCTGGCTCACTTCCAGCGGAACCACAATCTTGCCCACCGGCGACTTCATGACCGCGCGAGCTGCCTGGGGATGACACCAGAAATTAAACTCCGATGTGGGCGAAGCGTCGCCGACCGAATGCAGTGTTCCGCCAAGGCAGATCAGGCCATTCAGCAAAACCGGAAGCTCGGGATCCAGATCGAAAGCCATCGCGACGTTCGTCAATGGTCCAAACGAAACGATGCGAACTTCCTGAGGATGCTCGCGGACCACATCCACAATCAGCCGCGCGCTTTCACGACGATTGTGCAGATCCGGAACCAGAGGCTCGGTATCGCCAAGTCCAAAACGCCCGTTCAGAGACTGCTGGTGCGGCATTCCCGGCGGAATCAGGTCCGCTGGACTGTCCACCATGTCCGACTGTCCGATACGAGGATGCCGAAGCGGGTCAACGAGTCCGACAAGGTAATGCAGATTGCGAGTCGCCTGGAGGCCGGAAACGCTGCCGCCGGTTCCGGTCAGTGCAAGAACATCCACAGCGGGATCGGCCATGGCCACCAGAATGGCCAGAGCGTCGCCAATTCCCGGATCTGCATCAATGATGATCTTCTGGACCAAGTTCACTGCCCCTGTTACTGTCGCATCAGATCAGTCAGCACCGTATTCTATCTGGCGAGGCGGCCCTTGTCAGAAATGAGCCCATCGCACATTTCCGTACTTTGTTCTGTCCAGAGAATATGGTCAACACTCAACTTCCCTTCAAACGGCGGACTCATCGAATTCGCATCTTTCGCGTCTTCGTCTTCTGCTGCCTGCTGGGACTGCTGCATGTGCACCATCAGAGAACTCAGCGTGACGCTTCCGCACAGGCCAGCTGGGAGCACCTGCTGTCCGACATTAACCGCATCCTGCCCAGTGTCACATCGTGCCAGCGCAACTCGCCCGTCGCGATGGATTCGAAGGAAACAACCGAAGCAACGAATGCCACAGCTTCTGCGGCCCTGATCAATGCTGATGGAAAACGAATCGGCACCGCTCTGATGACATCACCATCGGGTGATCAACTGATCGGATTTTCCGGCCCGACAAATGTGCTGCTCGTTTTTGATGAGACAAATCATCTTCAGGGCTGTGTCATTCTGAGCAGCAAGGATACTCAGGAACACGTGAGCAGGGTGGCGGATGACCCTTCGTTCTTTCGCCAGCTGATCGGGCAGTCACCTCAACAACTGGCGAAGATGAACAACGTCGACAGTGTCACCGGCGCCACACTGACCAGCCTCAGTATTCTTGAAGCCATCCGGCTGCGAAGTCGCCTGGAGCTTGGGCAGCCACCGACCGCAGTGACGTCACTTCGCTTCCCCGATCCTCCTCGACTGGAAGACGCAAAGAAACTGTATCCGGATGCCACGACACTGGAAGTGATGCCCGACAGCGCTCACGCATGGAACGTCAAGGATTCTGAGGGCAGGATGATTGGCCACTGCCTGCGTCTTTCGCCCGCCGCAGACAATCAGATTGGCTATCAGGGCCCCACGGATGCTTTGGTGGCCTTCGATGATTCTGACATGGTGACCGGAATTGCCCTGGGCGTCAGTTTCGACAATGAACCGTATGTCGGATACGTGCGAGATGATCGGTCGTTTCGGCGATTATGGAAGTCCCGACAACTCCAGGAGATCGCAGCCGAAGATGCTTCCAGGGTCGAAGGCGTGTCCGGCGCGACGATGACCAGCCAGTCGGTGGCTCAGGCCGTTCACATCGCCGCTCAGGCATTGCTCGATGAACGAAAGTCGCTGGCATTGAGACAGTCGTTCTCCGAAGACCAGCCGCAGCGATCGGTGGTGATGCGAATCAGCGATGCCGCGCTGCAGTACCGAACTCTGTCGACCGGGGCGATTGTCCTCTTCGGCGTGATTCTGGGAACGACACACCTTCGATCGCGACGATGGCTTCGACGACTGTATCAATGCGTTGTGATTGTCTGGCTGGGCTGGATCAATGCCGACTTTGTTTCGCAGGCACAGCTTGCCGGGTGGACTCTGCACGGCATTCCCTGGGACCGAGCCATGGGGCAGTTGATTCTGACCATCGCCGCGTTTGCCGTTCCTCTTTTTCGAGGAACCAATGTGTACTGTTCTCACGTTTGTCCTCATGGAGCCCTGCAGCAGGTGGTTCGCAATCGGATCCCATGGCAACTGAAGTTATCGGCCAGAGTCTCCCGAGTTTTGAAGATGCTTCCAGTCGGGCTGCTGCTGCTGGTCCTTGCCGGAGCCTTCGGACTCATCTCTTTGCGCCCGGTCGACCTGGAACCGTTTGATGCATGGGCCTGGGGAATCGCTGGCACTGCGACAGTGACCATTGCGGTGGTCGGACTGACGTTTAGTCTTATCGTGCCGATGGGCTACTGTCGATTCGGATGCCCGACAGGCTCGCTGCTGGACTGGCTGTCCACGCGGTCTGATCGCTGGTCAGCGGCGGATACGTTTTCCGTGATCCTGTTGTGTGTTTCCTTTGCTCTTGTCGTTCTGTGATTGCTGACCGTCGCCTTTTTGCTCTGATTGTTGATGTGAACATGCAGCGATGGGTGACATTCGTTCCATATCCCGGTATTTTGGCCGCAATCGGAGCAGTGCATGGCTGACCCTGCAAGACAGTCGCCGCACTGTGCTCCCTCATTTTCAGGGCCAACTGCCAGGGCAGTCCGCGGCCCGGCTCATTTTTGTTCTCCGGAGGATTGAGTGTCGACTCCCAAACCTGCCCCGAAGGGGCCCAAAGTATCGCCCGTTCGGACGATTGTCTCTCTGGTCCTGCTTGCTGTTGTCGGTGTCCTGTGCGTCATCGAACTGCGTGCGGGTCTTGGAAACTACCTGACTGGTCAGGCCTTCAAGAAGAACTCCAATGAGGGCGGTTTCACCGACATGACCATGGAGAAGCTCGATGGACTTGTCTCCTTCGGTCCGAAGAAAGAAATTGCCGAAGATGGCGGCGAGCTGGTGACCTACCGATATCAGTGGTACAGCCTGCTGCGAGGCCTGATCGGCGAGCGGCCTCCTGAAATCTATGTCGTGGCGTCCGTCGGCGACAGCCCGAAAGCGCTCAGCTATTACGCTCTGGAGAAAGGTGAAGAACCACCTTCGACGAAACAAGCACCGGCAACATCTTCAGGCCAGGCACCTTCAGCCCCTGGGGCCGGAATGGGCCCTCCAGGTGGCGGCATGGGTGGCATGCGTCCGCCAGCTGATAACCCAATGCCAACACCGACCATGCGTCCGCCAGCAGATGACTCTGATCCGGCTGACGGTGCCAAGGACGCACCCGCTGACGGTGCCGCTCCTGCAACCGGCGCTCCTGCCGCCCCGGCCGATGCACCAGCAGCAGCACCCGCTCCGGCTGAAGGCAATGCCGCACCAGCTGCTCCTTCAGACGCGCCAGCAGGTGAGGCTCCCAAGAACTAGTCCGCAAAACACGCTGCCGCCAATCCAAAGGGCAGGGAGGTCGAGTCTTCGGACATCGATTTTCCTGCCCTCGTTTTGTCTGCGGAACAGGACTTGAGTTCTCTCCTCCAGGTGACCACCATAGCCGCCTGTTGAATCACAGAGTTTTCAGGACCAGAAGGCATACAGAGATGCAACGACGCCAACTTCTGAAACAGCTGACCGCCGGTGCCGTCGCAGTCTCTTTGCCGTGCGGCGCACGGAAAGCGATGGCTCTTCTGACCGGTCATCAGGCAGGCACAACGCCTCCAAAGCCCATTCGGATCCTGCTGCGATCTTCATGGCAGACCGTGAACATCGGCGACATTGCTCATACGCCCGGCGTGCTTGCCATTCTTGAGCGTGAGTGGCCCGAAGCGGAAGTGCGGCTGTGGCCAAGTCGAGTCGACAATGGCGTGCGTGAGATTCTGCTGAGCCGCTTTCCGAAGCTGACGATCGTACAGACAGCGAAAGAAGTGTCGCAGGCGTTCAAGGAGTGTGATTTCCTGCTGCATGGATCCGGTCCGTCGCTTGTGGCCGAGAAGGATGTGGTCCGCTGGAAAACGGAGACTCAGAAACCGTATGGCGTTTACGGGATCACGCTGCCCGCCCAGTCGTCGACTTCGACAACTCCAACACCGCAAGCGGCCATGCAGGCCACGATCGATGTGCTCAGCGGAGCATCGTTTGTGTTCTTTCGGGATTCGGTTTCGCTCGAGCTGGCAAAGTCACTCGGGTGCAAATCGCCCATCATGGAATTCGGGCCGGATGGTGCCTTTGCGGCAGATTTGCGTGATGACGCCAGGGCATTGCAGTTCATGAAAGTGAACCGCCTGGAGAAAGGCAAGTTCCTGTGCTGCATCCCCAGACTTCGTTACACGCCGTACTGGCTGGTTCCGGAAAAGAATACTCCGCGGGATGAAATGAAGTATGCTCGCAACGAAGCCATGAAAGAACACGATCACGCACCGCACCGAGCCGCCATTGAACGGATTGTTCGGGAAACAGACCTGAAGATTCTGATCTGCCCGGAAGACAAGACTCAGATGGCCGTTGGCAAAGAAATGATTCTGGACAAACTGCCGCCGGAGGTGCAGAAGCGTTGTGTCTGGCGATCCGAATACTGGCTGACTGGCGAAGCGATTTCGACCTACATTCGATCCGCCGGACTGTTCGGCAACGAAATGCACTCGCCGATCATGTGCACCGGCAACGCCATACCTGCCATTGTCTGTCGCTGGGCCGAACAGACCAGCAAGGGTTACATGTGGAAAGACATCGGCCTTCAGGACTGGCTGTTTGATTTTGACAACGAAGCCGACGTCCAGCGCATGCCGGACGTCGCTGTCGCCATGGCCAAAGACCCCACCGCCGCCAAAACCACCGCCAGCGCCGCCCGAGACCGAGTCAGAAAGCGCCAGCGAGAAACCATCCGGATTCTGCAAAAGCTCCTGAAGAAGTAGCCACGCGTTGTAGAGCGACTCCACTGTCCCCCTTCTCCCCCGCGGGGGAGAAGGGCCGGGGATGAGGGGCTCACGATCATCGAATCGCCAGCCCTGTCTCCTTCAACATCTCAATACCCCTCACCCCCAGCCCCTCTCCCCGATTCGGGGCGAGGGGAGGAGAGTGTCTGATGAAATCGTTTTTGTCTTTCATTTGTTTGTCGGCGATTGCTGTCCCCTGTGCTTTGCAAACTCAACGGCCGCCGGAAACAAAGAAGGTTCCGGTGACCGATGTCTACCATGAAGAATCGATCGTCGATGACTATCGCTGGCTGGAAGATCAGACTCAGCCGGAAGCCAGGCAGTGGATGAAGGACCAGAACCTCCATACTCGCGAGTTTCTGGATGCGTTGCCGGGAAGGCAGCAGATTCGCGATCAACTGACGAAACTGTATTCGTCGTCGAGCGTCATGTTTTCATCGCCGGTGTACCGTGCGGGACGGTACTTTGCTCTGCGTTATGAACCGGGACAGCAGCATGAAACTCTGGTGACGCTCCAGTCGCTGGATGCGGCTGGTTCTTTTCGCTTCATCGTCGACCCCAACAAACTCGCACCGGATGGTTCGATCAGCATTGACTGGTTTGAACCGTCGCCGGACGGAAAGCTTGTCGCAGTGTCATTGTCGACCGACGGAAGTGAGGCGGGTGATGTACATGTCTACGACCTGACTCGGGAGATGCGGGAAGTCGATGTTGTGACGCGAGTCAACGCGGGCACGGCCGGTGGTGATCTCGCCTGGAGCCCCGACAGCTCCGGTTTCTATTACACGCGTTATC
>CAZIGZ010000003.1:45637-84913 GCA_964538835.1 uncultured Chitinophaga sp.
CGACCCGGCGAACGGCCGGACGATGAAATGGGATTTTTCCAGCAGGGCTGGTACCACCGAATCGGAACACCGGCCGAATCAGATCGCTACGAACTTGGCAAAGACTTCCCCCGCATCGCAGAAATCGAATTCGAAATGCACGATGAATCCGACCAGCTGCTGGTCACTGTTCAGGATGGTGACAGCGGCCGGTTTGCTCACTTCCTGAGAAGCCCGAAGGGAGAGTATCGTCAGTTCAGCACGTTCGATGACGACATTGTTCAGGCCACGTTTGGCTCGGCTGAAAGTCTGTTCGTGCTGACTCGAAAGCAGGCTCCTCGAGGAAGCATCATCCGTTTGTCGACCGCGACTTTGTCCGCGGACGAGGCTCAGATGATCGTGCCTCACGGACCGGACACGATTGTGAACAGCTTCTATCGATCGCCTCCCAGCATTGCGGCCACGGAAACTCGGCTGTTTGTTCTGTATCAGCTGGGCGGACCATCAGAGATTCGCGTGTTTGATCATTCCGGTCGTCTGATGAAGGCTCCGGAACAGGCGGCCGTGTCGACGGTCGATGGAATGTCGCCGCTTCCAGACGACCGTCTTCTGTTCACCACGGTCTCGTATGTGACACCCGAAACGACGATGCTGTTTGACAGTCTGAAGGAGACGACGACTCGCGTGCCGGCGTTCTCCGATTCCACACCGCCATTGAAAAATGTCACGGTGAAGCGAGAGTTTGCGACATCAAAGGATGGCACACGAATTCCCGTGAACATTCTCAGCCCGTCCACTGCATCCGCAGACAAGCCCGGTCCATGCATCGTCTATGGCTACGGCGGTTATGCCATCAGCGTGACGCCGGAGTTTGATCCGACGCTTCAGGTCCTGCTGGACGCCGGATGTCGATACGCCGTGGCGAATCTGCGAGGCGGATCGGAGTTTGGTGAGGACTGGCATCAGCAGGGGATGTTGCTGAAGAAGCAAAACGTCTTTGATGACTTCGCGGCCGCGTGTCAGTACATGATTTCCCAGGGGTACACAACGTCAGAGCAGCTGGGCATCATGGGACGCAGTAACGGAGGTCTGCTGATGGGGGCGATGGTGACTCAGCATCCGCAGCTGTTCAAAACCACCGTCGCTCATGTGGGGATTTACGACATGCTGCGGAATGAACTTTCAACGAACGGAAGCTTCAACATTCCGGAGTTTGGATCGGTCAAGCATCCGGACCAGTTCCGTGCCCTGCGAGCCTACTCACCGTATCACAATGTGAAGGATGGAGTGGAATATCCATCGATGCTGTTCATCACTGCGGAGAATGATCCCCGAGTCGATCCGATGCAGTCTCGAAAAATGACCGCTCGGCTTCAGGCCGCCACGAAATCCAAAAACCCGATCCTGCTGCGCATCAGTGCGACAGGAGGCCACGGGCTGAGTTCTTCGCTGAATGAACTGATCGACGAAGGCGTGGACGTGTACAGCTTTCTGCTGAACGAACTCGCACCCAAAAAATAGCGGAACGGGCGCAAGCCCTCCGGTGAGTGTGCGGAAAGAATTCGCCAGAGGGCTCGCGCCCTGCCGCTACTTTAGCACTACGCTTCTACGGAGAAAATCCTTCACAGCGTTGACGCAGGGCCGTGGTTTTCCGTTATGCGCGGGCAGGGACTTTTCAGAGCCGGTTTTGGTTTGGTAAGATACGGGTGAGTCATAGCGACCCCTGAATGGAGACTGACCCATGCACTCGGACGACTCCGGCAGCAACGAATTTGAATACGATCCTCTTTCCGAAACCCAGATCAACGGGGTAGGTAAAGGATCGATCGGGACAGCCCCTGAACGGATCGCGGTCTACCGTCTTGAAGCGGAAATTGGCCGAGGCGGGATGGGAGTCGTTTACCAGGCCATCGATTCGACTCTGCAGCGTCGAGTCGCGTTGAAGCTGTTGCTGCATTCGGCCCAGATTGATGTGACATCAGTCAAGCGGTTTCATAACGAAGCGCTCGCCGCGGCCAAGCTCAGTCATCCCAATATTGTGCATGTTCACAATGTTGGTGAAGACAAGGGCATTCACTTTATTGCCATGCAGTTCATTGATGGCAGTAACCTGCAGCAGATCATGAAAAGGATACGCGATCAGGTCAGCGAACAGCATCCAGTGGCCGGTTCGACAAAACCCAAAGAGCGCGATCAGACGTCGCCGATGACTCCCGGCAGGTCAGGAGGCACGTCAGCCAAATCCGATCATGACTCCGGAGTCGAATGGTCTGCGAAGGACTTTACGGTTCAGCGAAGTGGCAGCCAGCTGCGAGTTGGCCGGCGAGTCATCAATGGGGTCGCCAAACTGGGCGCTGATGTTGCCGACGCACTGCAGCATGCTCATGAGATGGGCATCATTCATCGTGACATCAAGCCGTCGAATCTAATGCTGGATAAATCCGGGCGAATCTGGGTCTCGGACTTCGGCCTCGCACATATTTCGACAAACCCGGGGCTGACTCGAACAGGAGCCGTCCTGGGAACCTATCGTTACATGAGTCCGGAGCAGGCAGCGGGGAATCATCATTTTCTGGATCATCGAAGCGACGTGTATTCGCTTGGGGCAACACTGTTTGAAATGATTGCTCTGCGTCCCGCTTACGATCAGCAGGGATCGGAACAGATCCTGAAAGCGATCCTGTATGCACCAACTCCGTCGCTGTCGAAGATTTGCCGCGATGTGCCGTCAGACCTGTCGCTGATTCTGGAAACAGCGATGGCAAAGAATCCTGCTGACCGCTATGCCACGGCTGGGGAGATGGCCGAAGACTTGCGGCGTTTCCTGACGGGCCAGCCGGTGAAAGCGTCGCCATTGCCGGCGTGGAAAAGGGTGAAGTATTGGATTTCGCGGCATCAGAAGCTGGCTGTGGGCGTTGTCGCCGGGCTGGTGTGTGCGATGCTGACGTCGACGGCATCGGCGTTCCTTTTGTTCATCGCTTTTGAGGGTGAGAGGGCGGCGCGGCAGGAGACTGAGAAGGCTCTGCAGGTTTCCGAGGGGCTTCGATCGCTGTTGAACGCAGGATTTCAGCTGGAGAAAAGTCCGGGGCTCAGCCTGGCTCTTGCTTTGAATGCCGAGGGCTCGCCGTTGCTCGAACAGCGTCAGGCGATTCAGGAAGCGTGGGACCGATGTCACGAGTATGCCATCTACGAATACCCCGCTGGCGTTGCGTCCATGGTTCGCTGCAGTCGTGATGGCAGTCGAGTTGTCACGTGTGCTTATCTGGGACAGAAGTCGGACGGAGGACCATCATGTCGCATTCATGACGCCAAAGATGGAAGCCTGCTGGTGGCCATCGATTCCAAAGACGCCATTTCATCGGCCGTCTTCAGCCCCGACGGACGCTACGTTCTGACCGCCACCGAACCACCTCGTGAAGAAGGCCGCAGCCGCGCTCAGCAGATGAGCATCAACCCATGCCTGTATGATGCTCAAACCGGAAAATTCGTGCGGCGGTTTGAAGGCATGACGATTCGGAAGGCGGATGAAGCCTGCTTTTCGCCGGATGGAAAGAGAGTTCTGCTTTGTCGAGACAAAGAAACGGTTGTCGTTGATCTCGAAAAGAATGCGCAGACGCTGATCAAGGGCAATTCCGGGACCGTAGTACAGTCCACCTTTGGCGCGGATGGCAAGTTCGTCTTGTCTCTCACGAATGACGGTATCGTACATGTTCGCGATCCGGAATCCCTTCGCGAACTTCGCCCGACGATCAAGGTCGAGGGCGATCCATGGACAACGACGCTCGGATTTGCAGATCGGGGTCAGAAAATTCTGGTGAGAGATGCGCAAAACCTGAGAATGTTTAGCGCGACTGTTGAAGCCGATCAGCCTGAAGATTTATTCCCGGTGCGAAAAGAGCGAGCGTTCTGCGAATGCCCTGACAGCGGGGTCATTTGTTTGTATAGCCCTGGCGTGAATACGGTTTCTATTGTCAGTCCTCAGGATTTTCAGTCGATCACCGAAATCCAAATGCCTGACCGTGTGGACTCTGTCGTGCTTAGACAGAATCGACGCCTGGTTGCCGTGAGTGCCGGTAAATCCTTATATCTCTTCGATTCTGAAACGGCGCGACTACGCTCGATTCTCCGAGGGCACACGGCTGATTTGCTGGATTTCTGTGTCCAGCCCGCTGAGTCTGCAGTCGTGACGAGTGCCAATGACGGAACACTCCGACTGTGGCATTTGGAGTCGGGAGAACACCAGCTGACGATTCCACGCAAAGCTGACGAACACGGTGAGCTTCGAAGGGCAAATCTACCAGTGTTTTCCGGGGACGGATCACAGCTTGCTCTAACATGTTTCGAATCACGAGTGACGCGATTTGTTCGTCCCGATGGAACATGGCTCGCCGACGAACTGAACGGAACCATTTTTGGTGAGCGATTCAGGCCTGAGGCTGCCATGCTGGCCACGGATCATTCGTGGCGAGTGCATGATGTGTTCACGGGGCGGCTTCAATATGAACGTCATACTGCGGAGATGATTCATTCAGATTCTGCGGTCCTGGGCAATGGAACACGATTGTTGCAGAGAGTTCTGAGCTCAGATGGCCATCTTACAAATATACAAACGAAGTCCCGGTTACATCTCAGGCTTGAAGACGAAGAAATCAGAAGCACAACCCATAGCATCAACGATCAACTCCTGCTTGTGGGGACAGCTCAGGGGAGATGCCGTTTGTATGATGTGATGACCGGCAAAGTGCTTTGGCAACAGCAGATCGCGTCACCAGTCCTCGCCACTGCTCTAAGTCAGGATGAGAGCATGATCGCGGTGATTGATCAGTCAGGCTTCATGCATGTCTGGAGCCGGGGTGTCGAAGCTCTACCCAGGCAGTTTGCCGTGAATGAGTACTCGCAGCTTGCATTCCTTCGTAACGAGCATGTCGTCATCTGGCATCCTCAAGTCGCTCAGCCAGTTCGGTGTATAGCCCTCTCAGACGGTCATACTGTTGCAGAAATAGAAACCGGTGCCTGGTCTGATGTAGCAATCAATGCGACAAGGCCAGTAATCTATTTGAATTCGGAGTCTGGAGAGAAACTATGGGAGCCTCTGACCAACCGACAGCGAGTTCTGGGATCGCAACGGGCACGGTCCTTTTGCATGCTCAAGGATTCGACGGCATCGATTCCCTATCCGGCAACTGGCGAGCCCTGGAAGTTAGTCATCCGCTCGCTGGACGATGAATCAGCAACGCCAAAGGCAATTACACTGGAACATACACCGGAAAGAATTTCTGCCGCAAGTGCTGAGGATCTGTTTGCGGTGTCCTTCGTTGGTTATGAGGCAAACGTTTGCGACTCGAAGACTGGGGTCACACGGTTCCGCAGTCTGCCACACGATACACGGATCTCTTACGCTGGCTTTGACAAATCAGGGGAAACCGTGGTAACCGTTTCCGGCGATGGCATGGTCGGCTTCACCAGGAACGCGGGTGATCGTCAGGTGCTGCGCACTGCCGGTCAAGAGACGATAGCTGCCGCTCGATTATCTCCAGACGGAACAGTTCTGGCCATCGGTACAACGACTGGGCAACTGTTACTGGTGGGTGTTAACGAAAGGCGATTTGTTGAGTCGCCAAAAACGATGCTCGATTCTTCAGTGAAACAGATTACTTTTGATGAAACCGGCAGAAACGTTGCTGCAATTGATCAGAAAGGAGCGATTCAGGTCGTGGACCTGCAAACCAGAGAAGCGAGGTTATTCAATGTTCCGGAAGCAGTCGGAATTGATATTTCGCCAGACGGAGACTACTTGCTGGTTGCTGGCTCATTGCCCGACTCAAAGGGATTACTGACACAAATCAAGATCAACGCTGGCGAGCGTGAGTCTTTGTTTGATGCTCATGGACTCACTGCGGTGTGGGCCGGTTATTCTCCGGATGGCAAGCTGATTGCTGCTATCAACTCGGACTATGAGCTGGTTGTTCGAGAGAGAACAGGAAAGGAAGTTCTGAGTCTGGATGGTCCATTAAACACTGTCCTTCATGCGGCATTCCTGCCAGACGGGCATACATTGATGACAAGTCACCCCGATCGAATGTGCTGCTGGGACCTTAATGATCGACGGGAGACAATGCGGATGGAGCAACCGGGTTTGCTCGTGCCTCGAACTGAGTTTGCCTATGAGTGGCATCCGGAAGTGCCAAAGACCGCGGCTGTCCTGCAGTATGGCGAAAAACTGCGGGTTCGCTTGCTTGAGCCCGAGGTTCAGACAAAAGCCAGCTTCACTCGATCGTTGACAGCTTCAGAACAGCACCGGTATTCGCTTAGCTATGGACAAAAAAAGAAGTAGGCCAGTGAGAACACTCGCCTACTCGACTTTGAACATTCAGACATGTTCGGGCAATTTCTGTTGCTGTACGGGCAGAGAGGTTACTCAACAGGGTCGCAATACTCACGACAGCGGACACGTGTGCATCGTTCCTGAGCTTTTCGATGAGCGATGCAGTTTGCATTACGAACGGCATCCGCATAGCAACAGCCGGTACCAACAAAGGCCATTGCATTTCCATTGCAAAAAATGTAGCTGCAGAAAACTCTGCATTGTC
Source organism: uncultured Chitinophaga sp. (assembly GCA_964538835.1). Classification (GTDB taxonomy): domain Bacteria; phylum Planctomycetota; class Planctomycetia; order Planctomycetales; family Planctomycetaceae; genus SXXK01. The sequence goes on from CAZIGZ010000003.1 coordinate 52,207, forward strand.
CGGTCCGTTCAGCCCTGACTTCAGGAGCAACAGCAGCACAAGGATGCCAGTCCTCAATATAGCAAAGACGGGGAACAGCTGTGGAATTCGGACAAACGTAACCTGGAAGTTCCGCGTTCAGTTTTTCAATCGCCGCCCTATCCCGGTCTTCAATCGCCGTGTCGGCGGGAACTTTCACTTCAACGGATGCCGAAAGCCTCCGTGGACACGCCCAAGCAACGGTAGCACAAATGAACTCGGCAGCGACCGGACCTCCCGGCGGATCGGCTTTTGCTTCCTGAGCGAAAACGGAAGACGAACCAACGATTTGTGACACCAACGCAAGCGACAAGACCAGTCGAACCAACGCACGCATCGAAAGCCCTCCAACTGAGTAGGAATGATACCCTTGGTATTCCTACCCGCAGTCCTAAGGGCTGTCAAATTAGAAAGCTCGGAAACAAGAGGGAGCTGGCAGCAACAGGATGAGATGAGTCATCTGAGTCAAAGGGCGTACTCTGTAGCACGGAGTATCAAATGCTCCGCGGACCGCTTCTGCCAGAGGATTTTGTCTTTTCCAGCAGCGTCTTCAGCTCTTTTGCCAGTTCTGGATTCTTCTCGTACAGGTTGATCGTCTCGCCGGGATCTTCTGACAATTCGTATAGTTGTCCCGGGGCGTTTGGGGCGGAGTCAGGAAGGGAGAAGGGGATCAGCTCCGGATTGTTGTCATAACGGTTTCCGCCGGATCCGGGGTGGTCGATGTACTTCAAGTTGCCGCGACGGATGGCGAGCGTTTTGGCTCCGGCGAAGGCCTGGGTCAGCAGGTACGGGCGAATCTGAGGGTGGTTTTCATCGCGCCAGGCGGGCAGCATGTTGAAACTGTCTTCGGCGGCATTGTCCGGCAGTTTGTATTCGAGCACGCCAGCCATCGTTGCCATGATGTCGGTCAGGCTTGTGAGTTGTGAACTCCGGCGATCGGCCGGAACCTGTTTGGGCCAGCGCACGATCAGCGGGACTCGGTGACCGCCTTCCCAATTGTCCCTCTTGATACCTCGCCACGGTCGTGCTCCATCATGCTGATGGTCCTTCCTCATGTGGACCACGCTTGCGACTTCAGGGCCATTGTCGCTGGTGAAGATGACGATCGTGTTGTCGGCAACACCCAGTTCTTCAAGCGTCGCGAGCAGTTCACCGACGACATGATCCAGTTCCAGAATAAAGTCCCCATGAGGCCCCGCGCCGGATTTGCCCTGAAACTGCTTTGCGGCAAACGATGGCAGATGAACGGCCTGAGTGGAATGAAACAGAAAGAAAGGCTTGTCGGGAGACGCCTGAACATGCTGCTTCAGGAATTCTCGACTCCGCTCCAGAAAGACCAGGTCCACTTCTTCCATCGGGAAGTTCGGAGCAATCAAGCCGACTCGACAGTCGTTCGCGTACGCATGTTTCGGCAGAGTTGATTGGTCGAGCAGTTGAGTCGGCGGCACCGGGATTCTGTCGTTCTCAATGAACGCGTACAGCCAGTCTGTCGTCGGGCAGCACGCTGTTCCAAAGAAGGAATCAAACCCGTGATCAACCGGTCCTCCGTCAATGCGGCGTGAGAAGTCCACCTGACGGACGGCTTCGACGCCATTGGTCCGCACCACGCGGCCTTCAGCATCATGAAACGCCAGGCCAATATGCCACTTTCCGACACAAGCCGTCGCGTAGCCACGATCTCGCAGCATCTCCGGCAGAGTCAGGCGATCTGCGGCGATCAATGACGGTCCTCCAACGCCCGTAAAAACCGTTCCGCCATTCGGGATTCGGAAGGCCATCTGCCCCGTCATCAGGCTGTAGCGAGTCGGAGTACAAACCGTGCAGGGACTGTGAGCATCCGTAAACAGCATACCCTCACTTGCCAGGCGATCAATGTTTGGCGTGCGAACGGCGGACTGATCGTTGTAGCAGCGGACATCACCGTAGCCGAGATCATCCGCAAGGATCAGCACAATATTCGGTGGCTGTTTGGCTTTGGCCAACGGCCCGTGCACCAATATCAAAGCAGCCACAACCAGAACACGGACACTATGATCAGCACAAATCCGCTTCATCATTCTGCTTTGGTTCATCGTTTCGAGTGATCGAATTCGTCACGGAATCCGGTGTGTTGGAACCGGGCGACCAGGTCGAAAGCTCTGCAGGGACACCACTTTCTGAGTCGCTTCGATTGCGGTCGTGACAGCCGCAAGTTCCTGCTGCACGATAGAGGACAGATCCTCCGGGTCAATTGCCACGCGTGCATTCACGACCACATTTGCCGTCATCGTCGAAGCCGATGAAGCCAGCGAAAGTTCCGGCCCTGTTTGGTTGCTCACTACGTTCGCCACGGCATAACTGCCATCGCACAACCCGATCACCTTCAAATGAGCCGCCTCCGCGTCCAGTTGCAAAAGCCGGCCGTGCAGTCGCCGAATCAGATCCATCAGGAGACGATCCAGCTCAAAAGACTTCGGCGATTCCACCTGGACCTGACTGTTCAGCCATCCAAGCTCGGCTTCCCCTTCCGCATAAACATCGTAATCCACATCCATCATGCGCCGAGCAAACTGGCCTCGTAGTTCGAGTGTCGCCAGCAGCGCATCAAAGCCTTCGCCCGTTTTGGCCGAACATCGGAGCACCGGGCGGCCGGGGTATTCGCGTTCAATCAGCCCCTGAAGTTCATTCACATCGGCAGCCGACAGTTCATCGACCCGATTGATCACGACGAAGTCAGCTTCTTCGATCTGCTTTCGAAAGATGTAGTTGGCCTTGGGAGAAAAGCCGCTCCCGGCGTCACCCTTCAGAATTCGGCGGCCATGGCCTGGCTTCAGCAGAACTCCATACGGAGCGATATCCAGCGGAACTCCATAGACCTCTGTCAGCGGCCGAATCACAGTCGCCACAAGATCCGTGCAGCTGCCCACAGGTTCCGCAAGGATAATGTCCGGCAGTTTTCCTTCACCCAGATGCTCCACGGTCGACGTCAGAGCATTGAAGTTGCAGCAGAAGCACGACCCCGCCACTTCACCGACGTCAAACCCCTGGGACCTGAGGCTTTGAGTATCCACAAGATCGGTGGTCTGGTCATTGGTGACAATTCCAACCTTCTTTCCCAGGCTCATGTAGTGACGTGCGAGTCTGGAAACCGTCGACGTCTTCCCCGCGCCAAGGAACCCCCCGACCATGATGTAAACAGGTTTCATGCGATGATCTTCTCTGAAATCGCTTTTCGAAATCACTCTTTCGAACAGACGATACTCAAAGGATCGTTAGAATGTCAAATCGATCGATCGTGCAGGAACTCTTCGGACAGCGATGCGCGCGGTTCTCAAAACGAAAAAAGGGACTGACGACCGATCAGTCCCTCTTTTTGCCAGGAGTCGGGAAGGGATCCATCACTGAATCAGCACTGGTGTCGTCAGGATGGAATCGACTGTGACGGGAACCTTCCCTCGAATCACGTTGGAATTGATAAAGGGTGCAGGCTGCACGGTCAGGTGTCGCTTTGACGGACCACCGCTCAGACTGACCGCCATAATCCGGACTCCGACAAACTTCACGATGGTGTAGGTCGCATTGTTTCCCGGACCACTGACGGAGATAAAGATGGGGATAGCGCGAACCTTCCCGACGATCTTCTTCAGTGAATCCTCGATCCCGGCGCTGATGCCTGTGTCACCATTCAGATAGAGAGCTCCCTGCGAATCAAAGACAATCTGGTTGTTGGGGAAGAAGCTGAGGTCATAGGCATTCAGGCCAAATTCGATCTGACGCTTGAGATCGCTTGTACTGTTGTTCGGACTGCCAAGGTCAACCGTTCCTCGGTTTCCGGGTGGAGCCGTTGTATTCAGATCCGGATACATGCTGACCTCCGGTATTCCGTCCGCGCCAGACGTCACTCCGTGTTCTGATGACCATTTCCACGAATCGCGAAACCCCTGGCTGGTTCCGTTGTGAGCCTGATCAATCAGCCTGTTCCATGTCTCAAGGTCCATGGTAATTGGCAGAATATCGATTGTCTGAGTACTGCTGGCAGGCAATTCGAACCCAATACCAGGGAAGAGTGCGGCAGTGGACTTTGCGGCCAGGCTGTGCCCGGAGACACCGATGACTCGTGCAAACTGCAGAGGGAGTTCTGCATTGGCAGCGGCCGTTCGGTTCACGGTCACCTCGGCCATGTTGTAAGGACTGACGCCCCATTCGTCTGTCCATTCCTGACGGGATGAGTCCCACGATCGTCTTCCGAGACGCACATCTCGAATGGCATCGGCCGGAGTGGAATCAAGATCGCCGCTTCGAAACCGTTCAATCATCTCCGCAGCGACGTCACGGGACCGCGCAGCAGCCAGTTCGTCTGATACAGATGCTCCCGGCCCGAAGGCATCTGAGAGTTCGTAGGCCGCAGCATGCGCGGCAGAATCGGCAGCATTCTGAATCTGCCCCTTCGTCAGTGTGATCATGCCAACATCCACCGTGAATGCGGCGAAGGCAAATACGATGGCCAGCATCATGACTGCCAGAATCATGATGGCACCTTTTCGGCGCGTGGTGCCGCTGACGCGTTGATGCAGACGGATTCTCATGGATACACCTTATGGATGAACTTCATTGCGTCATTGGTGCAGTGAAGTCAGATTTTGATGGATGCGACCGCTTCAAGGACCGCCCGCGAAGCCGGTCAGACCGGCCTATTCATCAATTTCGATGTTGTAGAAGTCTGCGTTGCGGTCATAGTCCGACAGCGACACAACCTCGACAAGCTCCTGAAATCGATGAATGACGCGCATCGTGTCATCAGATTCCACGTCTCCGTTACTGAAGTGCCTTCGCACTGCTTTCAGGTAGAGAATCTCAACCCGATGAGCTCCGACATTGACGTTCGTGCTCGCAACAGAATCCTCGGGACGATACTGCTCCAGAGTGACGTTGTCCGAAGTGAGGCTGACATAATCGCCATGATGTGCGAATCGCCCCCACGACCTCGATTTGCCGTTCGCAATTCCTAACGAAAGCCCCTGTTCTGTTTTCTCCATGATGATCGTGTACTCAACTCGATCCATGGACTGGTAGAGCGAACGATATTCAGAGCCTCGTTCAGAGGCTTGAAGTGACGTACCGTTCCATGCCTGAATCTGATACCCGCCGGCCTGAAAAGAAGGCTGGCTGCTGTGATTCAGCTCCACAATGCCTGTCAGGTTGCTGTGGGCTCCACCGGGACTGATGACATTCACAATCTGCGGTGTTGTATTTCCGGAATCCGGGCTGCGTATCAGAGCAACCCAGTCTTCTTCGACTTTGACAACAGAACGCTCCTCCTGACAAAAACTGACACCCGAACTCATGACGATGAACGTCCAGGCGAATGCGACCAGCCTGATGCACCCCGACATCGGGCCGTAATGCCACTGTATCCTCATAGCAAGTTCTCCTGCCGGATGATGATGGAATGTGAAGAAAAGCCGGGACTGAAAGATGAGTCTCCCAGTCACTCGTGCCGCATAACACAGGAGCCGCGCAGGTTGCTGTTCTTCAGGAATTCAGCGACTGCGAAGCTCACGGCCGAATACGGAACACGGATATCGATCTGAATCAGATCGCGAGGCTGAGCGGCTTCAATGCTGCTTAGAGCGAGTCCGTCATCATCGGATGTCACAGCGATATCGACATCGACATCCTCGGCCCGACATCCCACCGTGTTCACCACTGACAGCAGAACCAGTTCCTGAACATCCGCCGTACTGGAACCATCCACGATGGCCGCACGACAGCCTTCACGCGCGGCGTTGTTCAGCGACTGGTTCACGGATAAGGCTCGGCCGAACTCAATGATGCCCAGCAGGATGAGCATGAAGATCGGAAAGCTGACAGCAACCTCGACCAGTGCGGAACCAGTACGCGAACTGTGAGGTTTTTTCTGGACCTGCGAACGCAGCATGCGACGCATCGAAGTGACTCCACCAAAGAGTCTGCTCTGCACTCTGCCCCACCGCAGGTCTCGTCGCGCCTGGCGGTGTCAGAAGTGACCGGCACATCAACTATGCCACCTCGATCGTCAGATTCCAGGTGGCCGGAATTCCGGGCATCGGAAAGCGGGGTTGCCCGCATCTTCAAACACCCGGCTGTACCAGCGAGTTCCCATTGAGATTCTAATGTTGATGAAAAGCAACAGGATACCTGACCAGGAACTCTGTCAGTCGACGCGAGCCAGACTGAGCAGGTCGGCAACGGTTCGGTGAGCTTCGATGGGATGGCGAAGGGGCTGCCTGGTGTTGATGCGATAGGTGTTCTGTCGACCGATTCGTTCGCGTTCCAGAATGCCGCCTTCTTCCAGTTCTGCGATGATGCGCTGGACGGCACGCTCGGTGATGCCGACTCGCAGAGCCACCTCGCGAAGAACCATCGCAGAGTTCTGCGACAGAAGAATCAGCACATGCGAATGATTGGTCAGAAACGTCCAGCGCGGGCCGGCGTCTGATGTGTTCAATGCCGTACTGGACACCGACTTGCCCGCCGTTGCCTGAGAAGCCTGCTGACGCGCACCGCGAACACTTTGTCCCGAAGTCGATTTCTTCTTCACATCATCACCGGTCTGCTGTGATTTCCTGACAGATCGAGCGTGGGCGATCAGCAGGTCAACGGACTTCAAACCGGGGTTGTTTGTCACAGACATCCTGCTGCCACAAAAGGTCTTCGGCCATGTCATCCGCACAAACAAACTGCTTCAACGATGTGCTTCGGATGAAATGACAGGAAACGCATGACCCGGCTACCAGCTTTGTCGGAACACTAGCAACTTCAGGCCGCCAAATACAGGGAGGGTAAGTCCGGGTGAGTTTTCAGTTTTCGGTGCTCAGTTTTCAGTGTTTGGCTTTCGGTGTTCGGCATTTGGACGCGCGCAGCCCCATCTCCCCGATGGGGCTTGCCTCCTGCCGGTTCACAGTTCGATCGAAACCGGCGTGACGAGTCCGGTCTGGAGATCGTAAACACCGCCTGCCACAAGGAGTTCTCCCTTCTTGACCAGGCGTGAAATCACCGGGGACGCTTCGGCCAGCAGAATCGCCTGGTTGCGAACATTCTGCTCAATGGCTTTGTCGAGATTCCCGTTGGCAGCCTTGACGGCGGGGCGAATATGCTGGAAGAGCCCGCTGATCTGGCCCGGAACATCTTCTCCCTTCATCGTGGCCTGGACAGCACCGCATTGTGTATGCCCGAGAACGTACAGAACTTTGGCACCAAGCACTTCCGTGCCGAACTCCAGACTCCCAATGTTCTCACTGCTTGCCACATTACCGGCGATGCGCGTGACAAAGATATCGCCGAATCCCTGGTCAAAGACGATTTCCACGGGTACTCGGGAATCGGCGCAACCCAGGAATGCCGCAAAGGGCTTCTGCCCCGCAGCCACTTCCTTCACGCGACTCAGATCACGATGCTCGTCGAGAGACTGCCCCTGAGAAAAACGCAGATTGCCTTGATAGAGCCGCTTGAGCGCATCTGCCGGAGTATGAACGTTCTTCGATTCATCAGATGGTGAACCCAGCGATTCGGCAAGTGATGGCTCTGCACTGGCCGTGCGGTATCGCAGCCAGCCAAGTCCGCCACATCCGGCAGCCGCAAGAAACTGCCCCATCATTCGACGTCGATTGGTGCCAGGCCGATGATCCTGAGGGTCTGCTTCAAAAACGCTGTTTGACTGATCCATGGAGAACTCCATTGTGTGTACTGAGAGGTGACAGTGAGAATGGACGTTGTGAAATGAGAAGGAAAGAACTCACCGGCTCTTCACTCCAGCGCAGCGCAGGATTGCACGAGGCGTGAAGGGCCTTGCGGTCAGTGAGTTATCAGACAACCCGCGGCACGGCCGATGAGCCTGTGGCATCGCACAGGCCTGACGCCAGCGGACCGATCACCGGGAATCAGGCACACAGCATGCGTGACATCTGGTAGTAGATCGGGATACCCGCCAGCAGATTGAACGGGAAGGTGATGGCCAGCGCCGATGTCAGGTAGAGCGTCGGATTCGCTTCAGGCAGTGTCATCCGAACCGCTGGCGGCGCGGCGATGTAGGAGGCACTCGCAGCCATCGTGGCAAGAACCGTGCAACCTCCTACCGAAAGCCCGGACAGAGATCCAAGCCATGCGCCGAGTGCTCCATGGAGGATTGGCAGCAGAATTCCGAAGCCCAGAAGGAACAGCCCAGTCTCTTTCAGGTCATTCAGCCGAGCCCCCGCAGACAGTCCCATTTCAAGCAGAAACAGTGTCAACAGGCCTTTAAAGAGTCCCTCGAAGACCGGCTGCACCGGCTTCCAGCCTTCGACACCAACCGCTGTACCAATCACCAGTCCGCCGACCAGCAGCAGCATGGAGCGTGATGTCAGCAACTCATGAAGAACACTTCGCAGACTTCGGTTCTCCTCAGCCGGACGCGGTGATCCATCAGCAGACTGGCGTGACAGCTGCACCGCACCAATCGCCAGTGCGATCTGGATTCCAGGAATCTCCAGCAACGTCAGAAGAGTCGGCATGAAGCCTTCCGCAGGAGTTCCCGCGGAACTCACAAACTGCTGAGCCGCGATAAAGGTGACCGCAGAGACTGATCCATAGTGAGCGGCAATTCCTGCCGCATCTGCGACCGAGAACTTTCCTGCTTTGCGAAGAATCAGATAAGCGGTGACAGGCGTCAGACATCCAAGAAGAAGTGTGGCAGCAGCGGGACCGGAAATCTGACCGAGCGTACTGTGCGACAGTTCCACGCCTCCCTTGAGTCCCAGAGAAAACAGCAGATAGATGGACAGTGACGTGTACAGTTCCCTGGGAAGCGACAGCTCGCTGCGAATGATCTTCGCAAAGACCCCCAGAGCAAACGACAGTGTGAGCGGAGACAGCAGATTCGCCCTGAGGACATCCCACATACAGTTGCTGACCTTTCCATTACTGCGATTTTTAATACGCGAAATTTGTGTCGTGTTTATGTTATCGCCATTCGAATGTCGTGCAAGTGAAGGTTTTGAAGGAATTGACCGAATTCCCGAACGCGAGCTAAAATTCCCGCAAAAACCGCCTCTGAAGAATCGAGGGAGTGATATCCATGGTCATTCTGCAAGTCCTGGCTGTGATGCTGGCCACTGACCTCATCCCTGCCGCCGGGGCATTCCTTTCTTTACCACTCTCGCCGGCCCAGGACGACAAGGCCGCAGAAGTTTCGGACGTGCTTGTCCTGTCGGAGGACTGGCGTGACGAAACACGTGATCGCACAGTCCCCGTTCGGATCTACGCTCCTCGCACAGGCGACAAACTTCCGGTCATCATCTTCTCACACGGTCTCGGCGGTTCCCGTGATGGCTACAGCTATCTCGGCAGACACTGGGCCAGTCGCGGTTATGTGGTCGTGCATCCGGAACATGAGGGAAGTGACCGGGATCTTCTGGAACGCGGCGCGGGGGCAGGGAATCTCAGGAAGCTGGAACAGGCCGCTGCAGATCCTGTCAATGCCCGGAATCGAGCTCAGGATGTTCGCTTCGTCATCACTCAGCTGATTGAGAAAGTTCAGCCCGGCTCGTCCGATTCAACGAAGATCCTGAAAGGTCGTCTCAACACCTCGAAAATTGGCATGGCGGGACATTCGTTTGGGGCGAACACGACGATGCTTGTGTCAGGGATGCAGCCGGGGCTGCGAATTCCCTTGACGGAATCGCAAAAGGATCCTCGCATTGTGGCGGCTGTTGCGATGAGCATCCCTGTGAACCGAATTGATCCCGAAGCGCTGGGTCGCATGTATGAGGACGTTCGGATTCCAGTGCTGCACATGACTGGAACCAAAGACTCCAGCCCGATTGATCTGCATGGTCCGGAAGTCCGACGCCTTCCCTTCGACCATAGCCGGAACTCCGATCGCACGCTCATTCTGTTTGAAGGAGGCGATCATGCGGTCTTCGCAGCCTCACCGGAAGAAGGAAGTCATCGCCGCCGCGTACTGGACCGCCTGAGGCCAGCGACGAACTACGCGCCCATGCAGGCCGTGATCCTGGAATCGTCGACACAGTTCTGGAACTGCTGGCTGAAGGAGGACAAGGTGGCCGCTCAATGGCTGGAAACCCAGCTCAAAGAGCACGTTGGCTCGCTCGGCACAGTCGAACACCACGACTCCGGCAAATAACCCACATTTTCACGGCAGAAAATCGGGCCCCGTGAATTCTCGAACGACTGGTCTTGGCAAGCGGCGACTCGCTGTTATCATCCGTCGTGTTGGGAATATCCCCAACACCCGGAACCACAAGAACAGGGCAGTCCCATGCTGGTACTCAAGCGACGCAAAGGCGAAGAGATCTGGATCAACGATGAAATTCGGATCGTGATTGCTCACACCTCCGACCGAAGCTGTGCGATCGCCATTGATGCGCCTGATCACTACAGGATTCGAAGAGCAGAACTTGCACCACTGGAGGAGCTGTCGCTGCAGTCCTGCTCCAACACATCCTCGTCAAAGTAGCGGTCACTTGTCACAACAGCGTTCCAATGTCTGGCGTTCCTCCGCCAATGCAAAGAGCCTGGAATTTCTTCCAGGCTCTTTGTGTTTTCAGAATTCCGTTGATGCCCCGTTGATACCGACAGGACTCCTGTGGGTCAGGCAGACTCATTCTTTCTTTGGACCATCCCCTTCGCCTTCCGCTTCAGGGCGACGACGTCCACCTTCGCCACGTCCCTGACCTTCTCCTCGTCCTTCGCCACGTCCCTGACCTTCTCCTCGTCCTTCGCCACGACCGCCACGGCCTTCTCGCATACGGCCCATACCAGCTTCCAGTTCAGCCTTGTCGAGTGAACCGTCTTTGTTGGTATCGATGGTTTCAAGTCGCTCGCGCATAAACGGTGGAATCTCTTCGCCGGACAGCTTGCCATCCTTGTTGGCATCGGCACGCTCAAACATCTGAGCCATGAATTCGCCGCCGCGACCTTCGCCGCCGCCAGGTCCGCCGAAGCCACCACCGCCACCACCCTGTGCTGCACGCTCACGAGCAATCGCCATGATCTCTTCTTTGTCCAGTGAACCATCTTCGTTCTTGTCACCGCGAGCCATCATGGACTGAAGACGCTCCGGCAGTTCTTCCTTAGACAACTTTCCATCCTTGTTCGCATCGCTGGCCATCAGGCGTTCGACCATGGCTTCAGCATTTTCACCTCCACCAGCACCGCCACGACCTTCAGGGCCACCAAAACCGCCTCGCCCCATTCCTTCGCGTCCCATGCCTTCAAAGTTCGGGCGCAGTTCTGTTTGATCAAGCTTTCCGTCACTGTTCTTGTCCAGAGACTTCAAAGCAGCGACAGCGCCTTCGATCTCTTCGGGAGACAGCTCACCGTTCTTGTCTTTGTCGATCGCTTCCAAAACCGGATTTGGAAACCGTCCTCGTCCACCTTGCCCAAATCCCGGCCCACCTTCTGGTCGTCGACCTTCCTGCGGTGGCTGAGCAAAAGCGGAGGCAGACAGTGCCAAAGTCAGGGTGAACGTTGCAAGCTTGACGGGCTTCATCGGGAAACTCCAGAGGAACAACAGGTTTGGAAGATCATCTTGAACTGTCCCGGCTTGGAGTGGGCTGTCATTCCTTGCGAAATACAGGCCTAAGCGAGCGGGCAGTTGTTACTGCAGGGAGGAACACAGCGGACGTCCGAAATCGTCGCGTTTTCTGCAAATTTTGTCCAAACCCGTGTATTCTCGGTGTCCTTTCCCGATGGGAGCAACCTTCAGCAATCGCTAGCAGACCGGCTGTCGAGAATGGCGGGAGGCGTGAAGCAGGATGGCAGCGAACGGTACCCACCAGATGATGTCATTGGTCAAAATCGTAAATCCCATGCTCCATGGCAACGTCCCCAGCACCGCGTGCCAGACAAAGCCAATCGGCCCGAAGATCTTCCCCAGTAACCCTACCAGAACGATGGGCCAGTGCCTCACCGGGTCGGTCGCAGCAATCCCATACCCAACCCCATAAACACCGACAATCATGCCGACGCATTGCCAAATTGCCGGATAGTTGGGCAACTCCATTTCCATGAGTCGAAACGGCAACAGGGGAAACAAGACGACCAGGGTGCCCCACAGCACATTGTATCCCGCGGCCAGCCACAGCACTCGTGTCATCCAAATGGGAGCTCGAACATCAAATCCTGGTTTCATCGTCGTTCTTTCAGGCATGCAGTGATCAGAGAGCAGCGACACCATCTGGAAAGGCTTAGGTTCTTCACCTGCGGTTGGCCCTGACTCCAACCCGCAGTGCGTTGCCGCGTGGTGACCGGGCCACTTATTCGCCCGAACCGCAAAACCGAGGCTCAAGTAACAGCGGCAAAGTCCTGTTCACGCCATCCTGATCACAGTTCTGCGTTTTCTGCGGGTCATTCCGGTTCTCAACTGCGAAAGTCCTCAGGAAGCGGACCTTGAATCCGCCCCCAGGAGGTCTATGACCAGACCTAACCGCCACTCTGTTTCCTGCGGAACAATCGGGGTTCGACAATGGCTATTCGTATTGCAATCGCTGGTGCCACAGGATCGACAGGAAGCTTGCTGGCCGAGACTCTGGCGGCCAAAGGAGCGTCCCTGCACCTTCTCGCGAGGAGTGAAGAGAAACTTCGGCCGCTTGCGGAGCGTCTGAACCAGTCCTTCACCGTCAATGACTTTCAGAATTCTCAGTCGGTTGAGGACAGTCTTCGACAATTTACCGAAACGAATGGACCACTCAGCGGCATCATCAACTGCATCGGGTCTGTTGTTCTCAAGCCCGCTCATTCCACATCAGACGATGAGTTTCGTCGGACGATTGAAACGAATCTCTTTTCGTCATTTGCTCTCGTTCGTTCCGCTGGAAAGCTGATGCGCGAACAGGGAGGCTCTGTGGTTCTGTTCGCGTCGGCCGCGGCGGAAGTGGGCATTCAGAATCATGAAGCCATCGCAGCAGCAAAGGCCGGTGTGATCGGACTTGCTCGGTCGGCCGCCGCGACGTACGCGAGCAGCAACATTCGAGTCAATGTGATCAGCCCCGGACTTGTGCGGACCGAGATGACTCGCAGAATCTGGGAGAATGCGGCATCCGCCAGCGCATCTGCATCAATGCACGCATTGGGCCGGCTTGGTGAACCATCAAAGATCGTCTCTCTGGCAGAATGGCTTCTGAACCCGGAGAACGACTGGATCACGGGACAGGTGATTGGTATTGACGGAGGCCTTGGTCACGTACTGGCTCGACGCTAACCCGTAACAGCCCTGAGGTGACCATGCTGGCGGCTCTGATTTTTCCTCATCAGCTGTTTGAGCATCATCCGGCTCTGAAGAACGCTGAAGCCTGCGTTCTGATTGAAGATCCTCTGTTCTTCCGTCAGTATCGATTTCACGCGCAGAAACTCCTGCTGCACCGAGCTTCGATGCAGCACTATGCCGGACATCTGCGGCTTCAGGGGTTTCGAGTCTTTACGATTGCGTCCAGCGAGTTCCTGCGTCACGAAGACGCTGGGAAGATTCTGCGATCATTCGGTATCACCCGAGCCCAGTTTACTCAGTTGAATGACGACTGGCTTGAACAGAGATGGCGTTCGAGTCTGGAGAACTATTCGATCCCGACAACGGAACTTCCGGATCCTCACTTTTTGACCCCAAATGTGGTCTTCGATGAGATGGCGGACCGGCGCAAATGGTTCTTCACCGACTTCTATATGGCTCAGCGAAAGCGGCTGAACCTCCTGCTGGAATCCGGAAATCGCCCAACCGGCGGGAAGTGGAGTTTTGACGTCGACAACCGATCCAGGCTGCCAAAGAACATTGCTCTGCCAGAGGTCCACTGGCCTGACTCAAAACAATTTCCACAGGATTCATCGCTGACCGCTGAGAATTCTGTGTATGTCATGGGCCAGTTTCCTGAACGCCAGGGAAGTCTCCAGCCATTTCGGTATCCGGTCACCCACGAGCAGGCTCGGCACTGCCTTCAGGATTTTCTGGATCATCGCTTTGCAGATTTTGGCGTTTACGAAGATGCGATCTCATCGCGCGATGCCGTGCTGTTTCATTCGATGCTGACGCCGGCACTCAACACCGGACTGCTGTCCCCCAAAGAAGTTGTCGACGCGGCACTTGAGCGAAGTGGCGACGTTCCCATGAACTCGCTTGAAGGCTTCATCCGCCAGATTATCGGCTGGCGAGAATACATGCGAGGAGTCTACTATCGCTTCGGCCGTTCGCAGCGATGCAGCAACTTCTGGGACCACCAGGCTCGCCTGCCAGCGTCGTTCTACGATGGGTCCACTGGAATTGAACCGGTCGATACGGTGATCCGACGAGTACTCAGCACAGGCTATTGTCACCACATTGAGCGTCTGATGATCCTGGGCAACTTGATGCTGCTGTGTGAGATTCATCCGGATGATGTTTATCAGTGGTTTATGGAACTGTTCATCGATGCGTATGACTGGGTCATGGTTCCGAACGTCTACGGAATGAGTCAGTTTGCCGACGGCGGCCGCATCACAACCAAGCCGTATATCAGCGGCTCAAGCTATGTGCTGAGAATGAGCAACTTCCGGCGAGGCGACTGGTGTCCCATCTGGGATGCACTCTACTGGCGATTCATCGACCGACATCGAGACTTCTTTGCCGGAAATCCCCGAATGTCCGTCATGGTCCGCCAACTGGACAAGATGGGTGCAAAGCTCCACGAGCATCACAAAGTCGCCGACCGTTTTCTGGACTCCCTCCACGGACGCACCAAATCATGACGGCTGCGCAAACGAATGCGGTGCTCGTTTCCCGTCCCGGCATTCGCCGATCCGCATCGCTTCTGGTCGCACCCGTTGCTGCGCCCTGAATTCCGTGGATTCAGTAGATTGGTTTGTACGGAATGTGCGGGCGAAAACGATTCTGTGAACTGGGCCGGTGTTTTCGTGCGTTCTTCATCACTCCCATTCCCTGATGTTGCCAAAACGCGACATAGGTTTTCATCACTGACTGGCAGTGTTGGAAACCCTGAAGACAGAGAGTGTCGCCCGATGGTGATGAAGAACCAGAAGAAGCCACAGAAGAAATCCTCCGCGAAACCACTGTCGCGAGAAGAGTGTCCGCACTGTGTCAGCGGGCCTGAAACGTATGGCTACCTGAAGCGAGGCTGGGTCTACGATGTAGACCTGGCAAGAAAAATCGTTTCCGATGGCCGTGACCCGGTCGAACTGGAAACGGACGACGTCGAATACTGCGTCGACAACAGCCGCATTTACGAACAGCATTTGGATCACGTCGATCCTCAGTACCCCGGCATCCTTGCTCATCTCTGGGGCCCCGGCGAAAACGGAGCGTGGGAACATGGACACCTGCTGATCGATGGCAATCACAGAGCTGCTCGGTGCCTGCGTGATGGCATTCCGTTTCGAGCCTATCTGCTGACGGAAGAGGAAAGCGAAGCCATTCTTCTTCGAGGAACCGACCGCAGCGGAAACGCGCGAGGCTGAATTCTGTTCCTGCTCCCTCTGACCCTTCGGGACCACCGTCGTGGTGTTCGCAACTCCCCAACCTCTGAAGATTCCTCGCCTGCGAGAAGGCCTGACTGTCCAGGCGATCTCGCAGACCGAGTACGTCATCAAGCGACATGACAGCCGTGAATACTTCAGCGTGGGAGCCGCGGAAGCCTGGTTCATTCAGCAGTTGCAGGAACAGAAGGCGTTCGCCGACATTGCGAAGGGCTATCAGGAAAAATTCGAAGACACACTCACGGAATCAGACTTTGCGGAATTCCTGAGTGCACTGGATGACAGGGGCCTCGTTCAGAAGGCTCCACCTGCTCCTCCGGCACGAAACACAAGCACCGTTGGAACAGGGAAGGGCACCGCCAGAACGAATGCGCCCGCGACAACCGCTGCGGCGAATTCAGCAGCGACTGTTCCTCCGACTCAGACCTCGTCGCATCTGCAGACATCAAACAAGGCGGCAGTGAAATCAGAAACTGTCGCTCTCACCAGCACACCCGCCAGAGCACCTCGAAAGAAGTGGTGGCCAGGCGGACAGAATCCACTGTTCTTCCGACTGCCGATCTTTGACCCCGATCAGTTTCTTGGCAAACTGGTTCGCGTTGTGCCTTTCATCTGGACTCGGGCGTTTCTTGCCTTAACTGCGATCGTCGTTGTTGTGGCGTTCTGTGTGATGACGTCGCGAGCATCAGAACTGGCACAGGGGCTTCCGGCAACTCCGGGATGGCGTGATGCGATTCTGTTCATGCTGGTGATGATTGCCTGCACGTCCGCACATGAAGTCGCGCATGGAGCAACACTGAAGCACTTCGGCGGTGAAGTCCATGACACCGGTCTGCTGTTCATGTTCTTCATGCCATGCATGTACTGCAACGTGTCCGATGCATGGCTGCTGCCGGACAAATGGAAGCGACTGCTGATTACCGCCGCCGGCGGGCTCTGCGACCTGTGGGTCTGGGCCCTGGGTGTCTTCTGCTGGAGAATTACTCAGCCGGGAACAGACATCAATCATATCGCTTTCTTTGCACTCACCATCTGCGGCGGGCGCAGCCTTCTGAACTTCAATCCTCTGCTGCGACTGGACGGCTACTATCTGCTGAGCGACTGGCTGTCGATTCCGAACCTGCGTACCAGGTCGCTCGACTACTGGATGGCCCACATGCGATGGTTTCTCTGGGGAGCAGAGCGGCCGCCTTCCGTCCCGGAACGCCGGACCTTCCTGGTGTATGGGTTCATGTGCTGGGTTTTTGCCATCATCTTTCTGGACATCATCTTCCTGCAGTTTGCCGGCTACTTTGGTGGCCAGTTCGGTGTGACGGGCCTGATTCTGATTTCCATGCTTCTGGCCTATGCGTTGCGGCGAGTTTTCAACGGGTTCTTTTCAAGTGAGTTTGCTGTCATGCTGAAATCTCGCCCCAATCGACGGTCGACATGGGCTGTTGGAATACTGGCCATCGCGATCCTTCTGTTTCTTGTGCCCGTGAAGTTCACCGCTTCGGGGAACTTTGAAGTGCGCCCGGGTGGCGTCGTACAGCTTCATGTTCCAGTGTCCGGAACTCTCCAGAACATTCTGGTCGATGATGGCAGTCTGGTCGAAGCCGGCCAGGTCGTCGCGGAACTCCGATCATCGTCTCTGGAATCCGACATTACTCGTACCGAGGACGTCCTGCGCGAAGTTCAGGCCAACCTGCAGCGACTGCGTGCGGGAACCCGGCCGGAAGAACTTGCGGCTCAGCAGGAACGTGTTCGCCGCGCACGCGAATGGCACGAACTGGGTGTTTCTGAGCTGCAGGAGTTTCGCGCCGCATGGGAACAGGAGCAGTTGATTCAGCAGCATCGAATTCGCGAAGTCATGGCAGAACTCGACAACGCCCGCGAAGAACTGAAACACTCGGAACATCTGTATCAGCTCGGCGCTCTGGCTGGTGCTCAGCTGCGGACCGAGCGTCTGCAGATTGTTCAGCTGGAATCACGATTGTCTCAGGCTCAGGCAACTGCAAATGCTCTGCAGGCCGTTGGAATTTCCAACCGCGAAACAGAAGTTGCGAGCCGTGCTCAGGATCTTGAGCAGGAAGAGGATCGTCTGAAGCTGATGAAGGCGGGAACTCGCCCCGAGGACATTCAGGCGGAGGAAGCAAAACTGGAACGAGTCCAGCATGATCTTGCCTACCTGCGCGGCCAGAAAGAAAAGCTGGTCTTGAAAGCTCCAGCCGCCGGATTGTTTGCTTCACCGCGCCTGCGAGAACGTCTGGGTACATCCGTTCCCCAGGATTCTGTCTTTGCGACGATCGAACTTCCCGGAACATCGCACGTGGAAATTTCTGTCAGCGAGGACGAAGCCGCTGGTGTGAAGCCCGGCCAGGCTGTTTCACTCAAAGCACGAGCGCTGCCGTTTGAAACCTTCGAAGCGACAGTGAAGAGCCTCTCCGCAACCGCGGCCAAGACGGATGCACTCGGACAAAACTATGTGACAGTTCACTGCGACATTCACGATCCGGATGGACGTCTGAAGTCCGGCATGTCCGGCTTTGGACGCATCGTCCGCGGATGGAACTCAATCGGCGGCATCCTGATTACCCGCGGCATGGCGTACCTGCGCACCGAGTTCTGGTGGTAAAGTCTGGAGCAGGCGTGACGTTAGGTCTTGCTTCCGGTCGTCTTCTTCGCCGGCTTCTTCGCGTCGTCCATGCTGTCTTTCATGTCGCCACTCTTCATGTCACCATCCTGCATCTCGCCGTCCATGGACTTGTCCATGCCCTGATCCATCATGTTTCCGTCTTTCATGGAGCCGTTCATGAGCGGCACCGGTGCCTTCATTGCACCGTCCATCATGGCGGGTTCTTTCATCATTGGCTCTGAGGGCTTCGAATCATCGGACGACTTTTCCATCGATGCTGAATCGTCGTCGCCTTTCTTCGCGTCACTGTCCTTCATGGTGTCTTTGGAATCCTCCGAGTCCTTCATTTCGCCATCCGCAGGCTCTGTGTCCTTCGCATCATCCGCTTCTGAAGTCGGAGCCTTTGGCGCAGCGGGATTCACGATGACGTTGTAACGTCCACCAAACAGAGTCCGGCCGTCTTTTCCACTGCGTCCGGTGAGCTCAAAGGCGAGTGTGCCTTTAGGAACACACACCAGCAGTTGCCCCTGTTCACTTTCTGCCGCGACGCGAATGGCCCGCTTGCCAATCATCGCCTGCGTGACAAAGCTGAGCGGGCCGCCTCCGGCATTCAGAGCCACGTCGTCTCGAATGGCAATGGCATCCAGTGGAGCCTTCTGGCCATCCAGCTGCGCCAGTTTGTCCGAACAATACTTGCGAACTGCGGCCTGAAGTTCTGCAACACGTGCCATGTTCAGATTGTTGCGTTCTTTACGCAGCCAGAGTCCCAGTGTCTTGTTCTGGTCAGAAGCGGTTTCAATGGCGACCCATTCCGTTGCCGCGGAACTGGCCAGATGAATGGCAATGCCTTCTTCAGTACCGATCAGTCGACATGTCATCAGTTCACTGGTCAGCACTTCCGGAGTTGCCCGAAGCGATTCCTGCAGAGTCGCCTGTTGTGTCTCATCGAGGCCGGTATCAGACCACGGAATCACTGATCGAGGAACAGCGTCGTTGGTCACCCGAACGGCCTTCAGGTCGCCGCTCAGCGACGGTGCCATTGTCGTCACGACATAACCGATGATGCCCAGCAAAATCAAAAAGCCGAGTACCGGCATGCCGATGACGAGTGCCCGACTTGGTCGCCGACGTCCCTTTCGACGTGACGAAGATGTGATCGGGCGTTTTGGATCCGGGAATGCCAAAGTCGAAGGATCAGCCGGCAGGGACAGTGACTCGGCACTCGGAGTCGGCACCGGCACAGATGCTGCCGCCACTCCCGGTGAATTCTGCTGACCGGCCGGCGCGGGAGACACTGTG
Organism: uncultured Chitinophaga sp.; assembly: GCA_964538835.1. Lineage (GTDB taxonomy): Bacteria > Planctomycetota > Planctomycetia > Planctomycetales > Planctomycetaceae > SXXK01. Next base: position 71,612 of record CAZIGZ010000003.1, read on the forward strand.
CCCGGCCTCACAACAGTTGGCACGAGCAGGCGAGTATTGCATTTGGGACATCGGCCTTCACGTCCGCCATAAGCGTCTGGCACTCGAATGGTGGCCGTGCAGTAAGGGCAGTCAAATTCGATGGCCATGACTCGTCTGATCCTCAGCTAAGGGCGTCGTTCGCCTGAAACTTCAGAGAAGATATCAGATTGGTTGCGAGTTCGCGGGAAAACAATCCAGTTGCAGCGACTGTAACGACGATTTCCAATTGCGGCAGGATCGCGATCGCTCGTCCGTCGGCAGGATTTGCCGATCAACGAGCTACTTCCCGGAAACTTCTATGACGCTCACGATCACTGATTATCGAATCGACACAGGAGCATTCGCCGGTCCCCTCGACCTGCTGTTGTATCTCGTGCGTCGGCACGAAATCGATGTGTGTTCGATGTCGCTGTCTCGAATCACCACGGACTTTCTGGACTACATCGAGGTCCTGGAGTTTCTGGACTACGAGCTGCTCGGCGATTTCGTTGTTGTGGCAAGTACTCTGCTGGAGATCAAAAGCCGTGAGGTCCTGCCCGTCGTTGAAGAGGTCAAAGAGGCGACGGAAGAAGTCGAGGAAAGCGGAAGCGACCTGATCGCACGGCTGATGGAGTATCGCCGCTACAAGGAAGCGGCCAAGCTCCTGGATGAACGAGCTTCCGAGTGGCTCGAACGTTACCCTCGCCTTACCAGCGATCGTCCGAATGTGACTCGCGATCGATCCATCGACAAGATTCGCGAAGTCGAGCTGTGGGACCTTGTCAGCGCCCTGTCACGCATTGTGCGCATGCCGGATATCGAACGAGCCATCAGCATCCGCATGGACGAAACACCGATGAGCGTGTTTCAGGAACAGATCCGCGATCGCATCCGCGTGGAAGGACGAGTCGCTTTCAGTGAGTTCTTTGAAGGCGAAAAGATCCAGTCTCGCATCGTGGGCATCTTCCTGGCCATTCTGGAACTCATTCGCCACGAAGGCTACCGCGCCGAACAGCCGTGCGACTTCGACGAAATCTGGGTACTCCCTCCTCGCACCGCCACATAACGCAGAGCGATCGTCCTCAATCGCTTCCCATCCACCATAGCAAACCGTTTCTCCTCAATCGCTCACCGCCTCGCGCACGCGTCCTGAGTGACAGGCTGTCTTCAGCAGCAAGATGCGGGAAGGCGCAACTGAGGACAGTTGCTCTACAATCGTTGCCCTAAACTTGTTCGGCGGTGACGCCGGGGCTGCGGTGAGTCGCAAAGTAGCGGTTGTCTCGGATCCAGTCCTCGCGAGTGTATGAGATCACGGAGGTGTCTGTTTCACGGACTTCCAGGTGCGACAGACGGAATCCCATTTCCGTAATTTCCGTGAACAGCATCCATGCGAGGTTCTCCACGCTGGTCGGGCCGTTGAACAGCTTCAGCTTGAAGTTCTCACCGCTGCGGCGACAGTGATCCTTGAGTGTTTCGTACAGTGGATCCTGGATGTTGATCAGCATTCCATGGTCATAGTACTCTTTGAGCCATGGTTCGACCTTCTCATCAAAGGCGCCAAACAGAGTACTGATGTCGCCATCTCGCTCCACTTCAAAGAAGCAGCGAACTCCGTATCGGTGACCGTGCAGGTTGCTGCACTTGTCACGAAGAGTCTCATTGCGGTGGGCTGCGTAGAACTTGTACTCTTTCTGAATGATCATCAGTCGGCTCCTGTGGGATTTCTGATCCCCCCAGCATACTCAGAATTTCTGCGCACGATACCGTTCTGTTGGATGTGCAAAGATCAGTTCTCGCATTTTCCTTTGATCGCCGCGACGCCTTTTCCCTGACGGTTACTCGGAATTCACGGCGCAAAAAAAGTCCACGGCAATCACCGTGGACTTTGAATTCTCAATCTCGCCGAGGCAGTGCCCCGGAATTCAACTAGTTGGCTTCAACCGGGACGATGTTGATTCGTCGGCCGTCCTGGTCGAACAGCACCTTTCCATCAACGAGCGCGAACAGCGTGTAGTCGCTGCCCATTCCCACGTTGCGGCCAGCATGCCAACGGGTGCCGCACTGACGTGCCAGAATGTTGCCTGCCACGACAGCTTCGCCACCGAATCGCTTGATGCCTCGGCGCTTGGCCTTGGAATCGCGACCGTTTCGGCTGGAACCCTGTCCCTTCTTATGAGCCATGACACCCGCTCCAGAACTTCGCCGCAACTGTAAGTGCGACAACATCATATGTAAATCACGCTACCGCAGCAGCGTCGGGCACCCTGCCCGCAAACACAAATTCACGCACAAGGCGCTTTTTGGGGAACCGCGAAGTGTGACGGATTGCAGGGAATTTTCAAGAGTCTTCTTTGGACTCCGAAAGAATTCTCTGCCCATCGAACTCGACCAATCCAGAATTCGGCAATTCCGGACACCCCGAGTCTCCAGGTGCTTCAAATCCGGCACATGCCCACTCAAAAAGCAACCGAAAACTCTGAGTTATTGGTTTTCGGCATTGTTGCCCGCTGAGCTTCGCAGGTTTCTGAGAACCGTGTCGACTGCCGGAACATCAACGGTGGTGCTGCGAGGCACGTAAATCCAGGCTGGGTAGCGCACCTTCACCATTCCGTCACCGTCCGGGTCAGCGTCCGCCACCAGGTCCGGCTGAATCTGCAGGTCCGCAAGGCTGACCATTCCTTCGTCGATGAATCGGAATTCCATTTCATCCTGAAGATACTGGTCCCCGGGTCGAGCAAATCTCTGAACGATCACCTTCTCCTGAAGCTGGTTCTTGCCGTCGTCAGACCGAATCATTCGGTAGGCATTCGTAAAGCCGGACATCTGAACGGAAAAGAAGTCCGCGGAATCGTCAACATTTCGCCACACGGCAACACCGTAGAGGGCTTTCTGCAGAGCATCCGGATCGCCGACCGCCACTGGCTCACCAATTTCCTGCAGGGCTTCGACACTGTTCAGAAGTTTCTTGCCCTGACCTCGACGGCCCATTTCGCGTTCAAACACGGCATTCTGAATCTTGATGCTGATTTCATCCTGCCATTCACGAACCAGTGAACCGTCCTTGTTTTCTGCTCGCAGCACAAAACGAGGCATCTGAAGCGGCATGGATGTTTCCGGATCCAGAACGTTGGAAGGATCGTTGTCCGGATCGACCAGCTTTCGCTCCAGCTCAGCCTTCTCAGCACCCGCCAGATCGGTGTAATCGCGTCGAATGACTCGGTAGACCATGTAGCGAACGATTTCGCTCTTCTTTTCGCCGGCGTCCGTTGTCCATGTCAGCTTCATCAGACGAAGCGGCTTGAACTGAACCTCCGCAATCCATAACGACGGGTAACCAGGTCCGAGGATCGGTTCCGCCAGGGCTCGAGTTTTTCGGGTTCCCAGCATTTCATCCACGGACATGGCGATCGAACTGGTCCGCGCGAACCCTTCATTCAATGGGGCTCGAACAATCTGGGCCTGCACGGACGTTGCCAGAGTCAGCACTCCGACAATCGCCGCAAGTTGAATTCTTCCACGAAGTTGAGACATCGAGTCCACCTTCAATGAAACAGCAAACACATGGCAAACTGGCTGGTCCAACATCTTCGGCCGCGGACCAGCAGCACCGCGTAAGTCATTGATAACAAACAATTTGTGATCCACTCTCAGAGCCAAAGACCGCGCAGGATCTCGGCGCAGAGAGTGATCCTCACACTTTGCTTGTTATCGGCGGGCGTGTACACCAGTTTTTTGCCGCATCCGTCGATTTGTCCCAAATCGTGGCGGGATGACGGATTAGAACGGACTGGTCTACACGTCGATTCGCGAATCTACATGTCGATTCGCGACGCCCGCTCCTGAATCTGCTCCAGACTGAAGAAGGCACCTTCACCGGCTCCCGGACAGGTGTCACACACTCGTTTCCATGCTTCCGGGCTGGCCAGGTGCGAGTTCCAGAACGGCCAGGTCCGGCATTGGATCGGACGAGCCGCATACACAGTGCATTTTCGGGTTCGAGGATCGAAGAAGGTACAGTCCCCATTCGCGAATTCTGTCAGCGAGACGCGCCCTCGCACAATCCGGGTATGAAACAGCCGGATTTCGCCAATGGGCTTGTCGAGATATTCAGCGATTTCCAGCAATTCTTCGTCGGAGACCCAGACTGTCCCAGGGGCTCCGGTGCAGCAATCGCCACACTGAGTACACGTGAACTGAAGCCCTTCCTTGTACCATGGCTGAGTTTCCGGGCCGGATTCCGATGGTACAGCTGATTCGCTCGACACGTTGAAGGACCTCTCAAGACTCGAAATACGCTGGATGCCGTTGACGGACTGTCACCACAGCCTTTCACCGCGAACCGTAGTCTACAGACTCTTTGTCCCGGACGCGTCCGCGAAAATTACCCGACGCCGGGAAAAAAGGAATCCGCCCCGATGTAGAGCAACTGTCCTCAGTTGCTCACCCCACAAAATCGCAAAGCAACTGTCTTCAGTCGCTCCACCAATTCCAAAACACCTCCCCCCAGCCACTCCCAACCGGTCACTACCCCCGTCAGCCCTTCTTTCCGCTGACTCTGCGGCCTGGCAAAAGTCTGTCGATTGGCTCCTCTTTTCCCTGCGGACGCATGATTCGGTGCCGTGTTGAACGGCGTGGATTCGCGAGCCGAAATCGTGAAATTCCGAATCAGCGTGTTGTCAAAGGACCGGGTATGCTGTGCAATAATCGCGTTTCTGCGCCGCCGGTACGGAACGTTTTTCAGTGAAACTCTCGGAGCCTCAAGCATGGTCCGCAACTTCCTTCGAACGTCCGCTTTCAGCGCTTTGCTGTTTGCCGGAAGTTCTCAGGTCCTCGCCCTCGACTCTCAGGAAAACCTCAACAGTGCTCTGACGGCATGGCGATCCGGCGACCTCAAGTCGGCTCAGGCTCAGCTGACCACGCTGATCGATGGCGGATCAAGCGATCCTCGTTTGTACTTCTACCGCGGTATTCTGGCAACGCAGCTCGGCCAGGACGGCGACGCTGACTTTCAAAAGGGCGCACAGCTGGAAGCGGAAACCGGGAATACCCGATCGGTCAATTCGGCCCTCGAGCGTACTCAGGGAACCCTGCGTGCTCGGATCGAAAAATTCCGCCGGGATGCTCGAGCAGAATTCAAGCCGGATCCAAAAGCCGTGAAGGCTGCGGCAACCTTCCGTGAGGCTCTGGAAGATCGTCGTTCCGGCAATCTCAAGGCAGCTCTTTCGAAGCTGGAATCTCTGACCGACGGCGGCACCGACCCTCGTTACTACTACATGCATGGCGTTGTGCTCGCCGAATCCGGAGACAAGGAAAAGGCAAAGGCCGCCTTCGCAGAAGGCCTCAAGCGCGAAACAACACTCGAACATGTGACGCTGGTGAATGAGCTTCTGAGCTCGGTCCAGGGCGAAGTTCGTCAGCTGGTCGAAGAGTCTGCGACGCTGCAGTCCGGCGAGACTCAGGTGACACGCCAGTCCAATCGTCGACTCCTGCAAATGCTGGCCGCGCGATCACAGGATCAGCGGCTGGCCGAATCCAATGCTGCCTCCGCCGCGGCAGAGCGTCAGGCCTTGCTGGAACTTGAAAGTCGCCGACGTGCGGCGGCCGAAGAGTTTGCGGCTCAGCGAGAAAAGCCAGAACCGGGCGTGACGATCGCTCAGGTTGATCCACCCGCAGAACTGGGCGGCAACACTCCTCCTGGCGAAGCAGATCCGACAACCAAGCCGGAAATGCAGCCGGAAACCACTCCAGCGCCGGCGGTGTCCCCTTCCACGGCGGCCGCCAACCCGTTTCTCGGAGGCGCGGCGGTGACTCCAACAGTTCCGACGCCAGCCCCAGGAGGACCGGAGCTGGGTGGACCAGGTCTCGGGGGAATGGCATTTCCTGTTCCGCCGAAGGCCGATCCCGTTTCCAGTGTTGAGCCTGGCCCGATCGAGTTGGCCTATCTGCCTGAAAACGCTGAACTGGTCATTTATGCCCGACCTGCCGATCTGCTGAAGAGCGGGTTCGCTTCTCCGCTGACGCAGCTTCCACCATTTATGATGAGTCAGGAGAAGATGAAGGCAGACATCGGTTTCGATGTCTCCGAGATCGATTCCGTGACCGTCGGTGTGGCGAATCTGGTCGCGACTGTGCTGCCTCTGATGGTTGGCGGACCAGGAGCCGGCGGACCTCCGGGTGCTCCACCGGATCAGGCAGCATTGGTCAACAAGATGTTCGGCGGCAAGAACTCCGTTTCGGTCCTGCGGACAGTGTCGGATCAGGACATTGCCCCCTTCCTGACCAAACAGGGAGCAACCCAAAAGACCATTGGTGGTGCAACGGTTTACGTGATGCCATCACCGGACCCATCGATTCCTCCAATGGCGGCTTACGCTGCCGATGCTCGCACTTTTGTCTTCGCGAGTGAAGACGGCATTGAGGAGACGCTGAAGCGAAGTTCGTCTGCGAATCGTGATGAGTTCCAGTTTGTCTCTCGCTCAAGCCATCTCGTGTTCGCGTTCGCGAGCCCGCTGCTGGCTGGTATGTCCGGAAGTATTCCTCAGCTTCCTGAGACAACTCCTCCGCCGGTGATTCAGCTGGTGGATGCAGTTCGAGGCAATATCTCTGGTGCTGCGATTTCGATCTCAGCCGGCAGCGATTTGCAGCTGAGCATTAGCGTCAACACCGCGGAAGCATCGTCTGAGGCTTCTGAAGGCCTGACGGGTACCATCGAGTTTGCGAAGCAGGTCGCTCCTTTGGCGATGGGGCAGGCACCTCCTTCGATGCAGCCTGTGCTGCAGAAGGTGGTGGGGAGCCTTGCTGCGTCAAGTGAAGGGGCCGCACTGAAGGTCACTGCAGAAGTTCCGTTCGAGATGATCAATGCAGTCCTGTCCGATCCTATGATCATGGCACCAATCTTTCAGGCTCAGCAGGCCGCGGATCGAGTCCAGGCAAAGAACGACCTTAAGCAGACAGCATTGGCCATGCACAACTTCCATGATGTGAATGGACACTTCCCCGCCGCAGATGGCAATGGGCTGTCCGGTGCTGAAGCCAAAGGACTGAGCTGGCGAGTTCACCTGCTGCCATACCTTGAGCAGCAGGCTCTGTATGACCAGTTTCATTTTGACGAGCCATGGGACAGCGAGCACAACAAAGCGCTGATTCCTCTGATGCCGCCGATGTTCAGGGCTGAAGGTGTCAGCGAGCCTGGCATGACAACGATGCACGTATTCGTCGGTGAAAAGACAGCGTTCCAGGACGGCAAGACCTTTTCATTCCGCAACGTCCCGGATGGAACCAGCAACACACTGATGATGGTGATTGCCGGACCGGAAACCGCAGAACCCTGGACAAAGCCGGGTGGACTGCCGTTCGACGAGCAGAATCCTCTGGCACCGCTGGGGACGATCACCGGAGTTCTCAATGTGGCGCTCATGGACGGCTCAGTTCGGGCACTGACACCACCAATTGATCCCGAGATGTTCAAACTTCTGATCCAGCCCGCCGACGGACAGCCAGTCACGCTGCCGTAACAGCGGACAGAGTGGATCTTTTGGTAATTGATGAGAACAGCGCACCAATTTTCGTCTGGTGTGTCATAATAGTTGCCGGGGCACGGAAACTCGCTAGAATCCTCGCCCCAACGCACCCGTAGCTCAATTGGATAGAGCGACGGTCTTCGGAACCGTAGGTTTCAGGTTCGACCCCTGACGGGTGCAGATACAAGGCCAGTAGCGCTTCAGAGTGCTGCTGGCCTTTTTTGTTGGCTCAGCATTCCGAAACTTGCGTGCGGAATTCGTCAGGACTGGCCGTCCGTTGTTCCGTGCGGCGAAACGCGGTAGCCTGCACCGTTGCGGGTTGTGGTGACACCAGACAGGGTGCCACGAGCCGGACATTCGACTCACAGAAATTCACCAAGACCAAGTTCAGAGACTCCAGAAGTCTCTCCGGGAATGACTGGGCAAACGATGACCGAGAAGGTGACGATTATTGGTTCCGGACCTGCCGGATGGACTGCCGCGATTTATACTGCGCGCGCAGAACTGAATCCTCTGGTCTACGAAGGGGCGTTCACGGAAGAAAATCGCCAGAAGGGCACGCTTCCACTGGGGCAGCTTTCGCTCACAACAGAAGTGGAAAACTTCCCTGGCTTTCCGTTCGGCGACATGACGGCCTACCTGGATTCTTCGATCGCCAAAGACAAGCGTCAGTACATGGCGCCCCACGGCAAACATGGCGTCAGTGGTCCCGAGCTGATGGAACTGATGAGACAGCAGGCCACCAATTTTGGAACTCGCATCGTCACTGATGACATCGTGAGCGTGGACCTGTCGCAGCGTCCCTTCAAGCTGAAGACTCTGAGCGGCGAAGAATTCACTTCCCACGCCATTATCGTGGCGACCGGCGCTCGGGCCAACTACCTGGGTCTGCCTTCGGAAGACGCCTTCAAGAATCGCGGTGTGTCAGCGTGTGCCGTATGCGACGGCGCGCTGCCTCGATTCCGAAACAAGCCGGTGGTCGTCGTGGGCGGCGGGGACAGCGCCATGGAAGAAGCGAACTTCCTGACGAAGTTTGCTTCAGTCGTGTACATCGTGCACCGTCGCGATTCGTTCCGAGCCAGCCGCATCATGGCGGAACGAGCGTTGAAGAATCACAAGATCCAGGTGAAGTGGAACTCCACGATCGATGAGGTTCTGGGAGATGACAAGAACGGCGTGACCGGCGTTCGCATCCGCAGCACCGTGGATGCGTCGAAGTCAGAAGTTCTGGAGGCGACTGGTTACTTCGCCGCGATCGGACATACCCCAAACACGGACTTCCTCAACGGGCAGCTGCAGACCAACGAAAAAGGCTACCTTGTGTGGCCCGTTCCTCATCGCACCAACACCAGCGTCGAAGGTGTTTTTGCGGCGGGCGACGTGGCCGATGACTATTTCCGACAGGCCATCACCGCTGCCGGATCGGGCTGCATGGCGGCTCTGGATGCGGAACGCTGGCTGTCCGCTCAGGGAATCGAGTAAGCGTGGAATTCGGCGAGGAGCCGATTCGTCGACGAATCAGGCTCTGGATGCCGTTCTGGTGCAGAAATGACTGAGCTTTCTCATTTCGCCAACGATGGTTCCAGCCACATGGTGGACGTTGGGGGGAAACCCATAACCCACCGAATGGCCCGGGCGGAGGGCTGCGTGTTAATGCAGCCCCCGACTTTGCGGTTATTGCAGCAGAAGGAGCTCGCCAAGGGCGATGTTCTGGAGGTCGCACGGCTGGCTGGAATTATGGCCACGAAACGTACGTCGGATTTGATTCCGTTGTGCCATGTGCTGCCTCTGGAACACGTGAGTGTGCAGTTTTCGTTTCCGTCGGAAAACTGCGTACGCACAGAGGTGCGAGTAGAAGCGACGGCAAAAACGGGTGTAGAAATGGAGGCCCTGACGGCCGTTTCTGTCATCTGTCTGACCATTTACGACATGTGCAAGGCGGTCGATCGAGCCATGGAAATTGGAACGATTCGGCTGCTGGAAAAATCGGGTGGCCGGTCGGGACACTTTGTCAGGGAAGAACGCAGCTGAGTTGCGATATCGGGGCGACTGGAAACAGGTCTCGGATTTGTTGACTCGCCAGCTGACTCACAAAGATGTAGTTTTCAAAGTTCATACAGTATGTCGGCCACAGCATCACAGCGTGATTTGTTGAAGCAGCAGATTCACACCCTGCTCGCCTCTGATCTGCGCGCGGTTCAAACGATGCTGTCTCAGCAGTTCAGCAACCCCAACATGTTTGTGCAGGATGTCGCGCAGCATGTCAGTCGCTTTCAGGGCAAGCAGATTCGCCCGATTCTGACCTTGTTGTCCGCCAAAGCGTGCGGCGCGACAGCGGCCCAGATGCCGAATGTCGTGCGTCTGGCTGCTGTTGTTGAGATGATCCATTCCGCCACGCTTGTTCACGATGACGTCATTGACGATGCGGACCTTCGGCGGCACGTCTCCACGGTACATCGCCGCTGGAATACGGAAACCAGCGTCCTGTTTGGAGACTATCTGTTTTCCAAGGCATTTCATCTCGCGGCCACCACCGGTGACGCAGAGGCCTGTCGGCTGATTGGTCGAGCAACCAATCGCACGTGCGAAGGTGAGCTCAATCAGATCGCTGCGAGGCTGGAACAGTCAAAACTGGAGAGCGACTATTTTCGAGTCATCCATGGTAAGACGGCTCAGCTCTTTGCTGTCAGCTGTCGCCTGGGAGCTCGATGTGCCGGAGCTGAGCTGGATCTTCAGAACCGACTCAGCCTGTTCGGCTGCCGACTCGGCCTTGCCTTCCAGATCGCTGACGACATTCTGGATCTGACGGAGACTGCGGAAAAGACGGGGAAAGACACTGCCAACGATTTAGCAAATCACCGGCTTACGTTGCCGATTCTGCGAGCCCTGAAAGAGGCCTCCAGCGAAGAACTCGGGCAACTCCGTGAGCTGATGGATTCGAACGAATCAGGCGACCGCCAGAAGCTTCGGGAGTTGCCAGCATTGCGTCAGGGCGTGGTGTCGGCCAAGGCAACCGCCGACGAACTGGCCAGCCGAGCAGTGAACTCGTTGAACGGGCTTCCAGCAGGCCCTGTTCGCCAGATCATGGAACAGCTGGCCTTGTTTTCCGTCGGCCGATCCAGCTGAGCTAGCCGTAAGCCAGGCCGCCTATTGTCATCAATAGACAAATGAGTGCCTTAGAGTCTTTATAAGACTCACAAAGCTGCTGGCACGCAAGGCCGTCGCATGTTTGCAGCAAGTCCATGCACAAACCTTCCGTGCAGCAAAAAGGGCTGCCTGATGAGGCAGCCCAGAGATATGCAATTCGTCCGGCCGGTTGATACTAGCCGACGAATGTCTTTCGCTTCAGCGAAGCCAGTCGTGACTTCGTGCGGGAAGCTGTGTTCTTATGGATCAACTTCTTGGCGGCCGCCTGATCAAGCGCCTTGGTGACCAGCGAAAACTGCTTATCAGCAGCTTCCTGCGTCGGCTTTTCGCTCAGCAGCGTACGGAAACGCTTGATGGTGGTTCGCAAGGTGCTGCGCTGCTGGCGATTGCGCTCACGGCGGGCATTGGCTTTGCGAAGAGACTTTTCGGCTGAGGCTGAATTTGGCATAGGAACAACGAGATCAGGAAGACTTCAGAAACCTAGTCGGAACCCACGTCCCGAAAATCGAGCGGGGAAGAGTAACGGACCGACCCGGAAATTTCCAGCCTGATCGTCAAAATGCCCCAATCCTCCCGACAAAATCCCGCCCCGGAGCAAGCAATATCCCAAAATTCCCGCCATTCCCAATCACGCACACACTCTCAGTTGGACCAGGAAGCCAGCCGACCCCACACCATAGGTGCCAGGCACCCGGAACACAAACGCTCTTCGTAACGACAGATGATTTCTCAAGTTGCGTCGACAGTGAACAGCCCTGATTCACCAGACATTGCCCATCGCGTGCAGGCTGAGATGGCTTACCGGAAGTGCCCGAACGGTTCAATGCGGCGAACCGGAACGGGACGACACTGAGGCAGCTGGTTAGTTTAGGTGCCTGGCACCTGAGATGGCAGAATTCTTCTCAAGTTGTTTATTTTGAATGCCTTAAGGCGATTCAAGTCGCACACCATTTGCGTAGGTCTGGGGTGGGGCGGAACGGCCTGCCCGTCCGCGTTCTCACAATGAGGCTTGGCTTGCTTCGCGCGGCGGCAGGTCCAAAATGGGGTGAAACCGTTGGCAGACGGCTGGCAAAGTTGACGGCCAGGCTGCCGTTCGGGGGCCTCGAGTTCGATTGGAAAGGCTGTGCTTTGTCACACGACGTTTACGAAAACCCGCTGATCACTCGTTACGCCTCCCGGGAGATGGCTCGGATCTGGTCGGCCCAGAGCAAGCATTCGACCTGGCGAAAATTGTGGATTGCCCTCGCGGAATGCCAAAAGCAACTGGGGCTCGAAATATCCGACGAACAGCTTTCCGAGATGCGGGCCAACATCGATAACATCGATTTTGATTCGGCCAATCGTTATGAGCAGAAGCTGCGTCACGATGTGATGGCCCACATTCACGCGTGGGGCGATCAGGTTCCCAAGGCGAGGCCCATCATTCATTTGGGCGCGACCAGTTGTTTCGTCACCGACAATTCGGAACTCATCCAGACTCGAGACAGCCTGTATCTGCTTCGACGCCGGCTCGTTCAGGTGATCGACCTGCTGGGACAGTTCGCTGCCAAATGGCGAGACCTGCCCTGTCTCGGGTTTACTCATCTTCAGCCAGCTCAGCCGACGACAGTTGGCAAACGAGCCACATTATGGTGCTGGGACCTGATTCAGGACCTTGAAGAACTGGAGCACCGGATTTCCTCGCTGCGATTCCGCGGCGTGAAGGGTACCACGGGAACTCAGGCCACCTTTCTGACTCTGTTCAATGGCGATCACGCGAAGGTCGAAGCACTCGATCAGATGGTGACGGAGCGTATGGGCTTCCAGTCGGCTCACGCGGTCACAGGTCAGACGTATTCCCGCAAGTCAGATTCTCAGGTGATGAGTTTTCTGAACGGCGTGGCACAGACTTGCCACAAGGTAGGAGCGGACGTTCGAATTCTGCAGCACCGTAAAGAAATCGAAGAGCCGTTTGAGAAGTCGCAGATCGGATCCTCAGCGATGGCCTACAAGCGTAACCCAATGCGAAGTGAGCGCATGTGTTCGCTGGCGAGGTTCGCGATGAGTCTGCAATCAGGCGTCGACCAGACGATGGCCAATCAGTGGATGGAGCGCACTCTGGATGACAGTGCGATTCGCCGACTCACGCTGCCTCAGGCCTTTCTTGCCGTCGATGCATGTCTCGTGCTGTTTCGAAACATTACCGACGGCATGGTCGTCTATCCGAAGGTGATCGAACGCAATCTGGCATCAGAACTTCCATTCATGGCCACAGAAGAAATCCTGATGGCCGGAGTTCAGGCCGGAGGAGACCGCCAGGAACTTCACGAAGTCATCCGGACTCACAGCCAGGCGGCGGCAGATCAGGTGAAGCGTGAAGGAAATGCGAACGACCTGATTGAACGGCTTCAGGCCGATCCGGCTTTCAGCAAAGTCAATCTCTCCGGAGCCCTGGACGCTCGTCGCTATGTCGGCCGATCGCCGGAGCAGGTGGACTCGTTCCTGCACGGTTTTGTCGAACCGATTCGAGTGAAGTACGCTGAAGACCTGAAAGGCACAGCCGAGTCTGTGCGTGTCTGATTCGGCTGCCGGTGCCTGTAACCGGCTGAATTTCTACCTGCAGGATCCACGCTGAATGAGCCGACGGTGCCCGCGC